>DAIDMU010000025.1 GCA_027448805.1 Sulfurimonas sp.
GAATTCATCTGCTCTTTTATGTTATTTATCTCGCTCTCTTTAATATCTCTTTGACGTAATCATCGGAGCAGATAAAGTCAACAACTCTAAACCAAGCCCTGAGATGTTAAATCACATACTGAACTACTACAATTATGATGAAAAAAATCATAAAGCGTGGATGGTAGGAGATAACTCCAAAGATATACTCAGTGCCGCTAGTGCCGGAATTGACTCTATATTTGCCACTTGGGGATTTAGCCCCAAAAGCGATGCCAAAATAGTTGTAAAAAAACCTCCCGAGGTGTTAGATATAGTTTTATAAAAGTTTATGATAAAATGTTTCAACTCCATTTCAAGGATAGATGATGTTTGGTGCTGACTTACTACTTGCTTTCGCATTTATGGCGTTACTTTTTTTGAGACAAATATCGATACTAAAAGAGCCGAATAAGATTAACTATGCACCGTTGATGATGGGAATAGGCGCAATAAGCGGCACAATCCACTTTATAACCCATCCTGAAACGGCGGACACTCTTCTTATTTTAAAAGAGAGTCTATTTCCTATCTTGGTTGCACTCATTCTTTATGTAATTATGAATGTCCTACATCAAACTCAACAATCTGACCAGTCAAAAAACCAGCATGAGTTTACAAAAGCACTGATAGAACAGATGACTCAGCTAAAAGAGTTTAGCGCCGAGTTGGAAAAAAAGATGATTCTAAATCAGAACGAAGACAGACGGGCACAAGAAGAGATTAGAGAGAGATTTAAACATGACATAAAGATACTGGATGCAATTTTAGTAAATCAAAACAGATTTTTAGAAAAGTTTGAGCAGGTGGACAAGTGGCATGATTACGTTATAAAGTCATTTGAGAATTTTACAGAGGTTCAGCTTCCGTCTTTGGACAATATTGTGCATAAACATATAGATATACTCAGAGTGGCCGAACAAGACCATTTTAACAAAGTTAAAGCTACCTTGACAAAAGCGATTGAGAGCAGGGGCAGTATTGCCATAGAGATTGAGGAGCTCAAAGATAATCTTCAAACAATCAGCAATATTTCTCAGACTATCGCAAAAACAATTACCAGACATACCATTGATGAGCTCTCAGATATAACAAAGCCGTTTGAAAAAGAGATACTCTCTCTCAAATCGCATACGGAAGGTTTGGGAATCTCCCTTTATGAGAGTGAAAACAGGCTAAGCGGCATAAAAGAGCAGAGTGAGTTGATAATGAAGCAGATGATTCTCTCATCTAAAAAAATGAATGAAATAGAAGCAAAAAACAGCGGCTTACACAATGTTTACGAAACTATGAAAGATTTGATGAAAGATATAGAGATTGTCAAATCAGAGTATGTTAAATCGCAGTCTCAGCTTAGTATGATTGTAAAAGAGTTCAGAGATATTAAAGAGAGCGAGATAAATAACATAAAAGAGCAGATGAATTCATTAAGCACTTCGCTGATTGAAAAGGTAGACGACTCGCTTGAGAAGCTCTATAAGCACTATCATATAGCCAGTGAAGAGATATCGCCCAATGTGAAGTTTCTCTCAAAACAGGCACAGCTTAAAAATAGATATGCGGACCTAGAGAGCTAGAAGGATAAGCGGAGGATAGATAAACAGACCCATATATGGTAAAAAACTGTTTATTGGTGCTAGTAAAATCAGACTTAGATCATGAGAGAGCTCTCTTTTTATAAAAACCTGCTCAATAAGAAGTATTTTTGTTGCAACATCAACCGTTTTTAGAAATAGCATAATCATAGCATAGACGTTATAGTCGCTAAGCATGACAAAACCTATGCTGAAGTAAAAAGTAGGCTGCATAAGCAAAAACAGAAATATGCTTTTTGAGTAGTGTTTGTACATGCGTATAACCATACCCATGATGCTAGGCGCTTTTTGCCAAGTTATCTCATACAGCTCAAGAAAAACAAAAAGAAGTACGTAGTTTAAAATTAAATCATCTATCATGGATAAAATGGTACTATAAATATATAAATAAAATATTGAGAGCTTGGAGAAGCGGTGTTTAACTGGTTAGAAGATTTAAGTAAAAAGTTTGTTTATGATGTTGTGGGAATCTCTCATAATGGCAAGATGGGCGAGGCTTTGGTGTTCTTCATATATGACACTATTAAGATTTTTATCCTTCTTATTGTCATTATATTTGTTGTCAGTTTTTTAAGAACTTACTTTAATACCCAAAAAGTAAGGGTATATCTTCAAGGCAAGAGCGAGTTTAGTGGAAATGTGCTTGCGTCGCTTTTTGGAATAATAACTCCGTTTTGTTCATGCAGCGCCATTCCTCTTTTTTTGGGATTTATGCAGGCTAGAATACCCATCGGGATAACTTTTAGCTTCTTAATCTCCGCACCGTTAAATAATGAAATAGCCATAGCGATGCTCTTTGGGCTTTTTGGATGGAAGATAACTCTGCTATACATCGGGCTGGGGCTTCTCGTGGCAATTTTTGGCGGCTACATTATAGGAAAGATAAAAAACATTGAAACATATGTGCTTATACCGGTTACGCCGATAGAGGGTGAGCTTGAAGATGTCGAGATAAAACTTACTATAAAGCAGAGAGCAAAAGATGCTTGGGAGTACAGTGCCGACATATTTAAAAAAATATATCTCTACGTAATTGCAGGCGTTGGGATAGGTGCTTATATACACGGCTATATTCCGGCTGATTTTATAGTCAAATACGCAGGCGGAGATGCTTGGTACACGGTGCCTTTAGTAGTTGTTATGGGTATTCCGATGTACAGCAGTGCCGCTGGCGTAATGCCTCTTGTAGAGGTTTTAACGCAAAAAGGGATGCTTCTTGGGAGTGCTCTTGCCTTTATGATGGCTGTTACCGCTCTAAGTCTGCCTGAGGCGATGATACTAAAGAGAATACTGCATGTTAAATTAATCGCGCTATTTTTTGGTATAGTTGGCTTTGGAATACTTTTAGTAGGATATATTTTTAACTTTGTTTTGGGAGCTTCTTGATGAAAATAGAGATTCTGGGCACAGGCTGTGCAAAATGCAAAACTTTAGAAGAGGTAGCAAAGAGTGCCGTTGCAAAAGTAGGCGGATTTCACAGTGTTGAAAAAGTAGAAGATATTACAAAAATAATGAGCTACGGTGTGATGAGCACTCCGGCATTGGTGATAGACGGCGTAGTAAAGAGCAGCGGACGACTTCTTAGCGTAGATGAAGTTGTTGATTTGATGAAGAAGTGACCGAAGATGGAATATAGCCAAAAAGAGAGTGTACTAAAAAAGGTAATTATTTTAAATGTTACGCTTGTTATTGCGGAGATTGTTGCAGGTATATACAGCGGCTCTATGGCGCTTCTTGCCGATGCTTTTCACAACCTTGGCGATGTTTTGGCACTTTTTATCTCGCTTGTGGCGATTATTTTCGGGGCAAAAAAAGCGACTGATTCGATGACTTTTGGGTATATAAAGGCTGAGATGATGGCAGCTTTTACAAACTCAATCTTTTTGGTTGCAACCATGATTTTTATCTTGGCAGAATCAATCGGGCGTATATTTAACCCAAACGAGATAGATGCGCCAATAGTTATAGTCGCTTCGCTTATAGCTTTGGCAATAAACGGTTTCAGCACATTTCTGCTTAGCCAAAACAAAATCGAGCACCATCATCATGAGGACGGTGATGAGCACCATCACGAACATCACGAAGATATAAACATAAAGTCGGCATATCTGCATATGCTGGGTGATGCAGTAGTTTCGTTTAGTGTAGCCGTCGGAGGAGCTATTATATATCTGTTTGGGATTGTAGTAGTTGACTCCATTTTGTCTGTTGTTTTTAGCATCTATATTATAAAAGAGACGTTTCCGGTCCTTAAAAAGTCATTCTATTCTCTGATGGACTCAAATATTGATGATATAAAAGAGGTAGAAAATTTGATACTCTCTTCAAGCGAAGTTTTATCAGTTCACGACTTGCATCTCTACCGCCCAAACTCAAAGGAGTATTACGGCTCTGCTCATGTTGTGCTCAGAGATGATTTGCTTCTAAGCCAGGTTGAAATAGTTTTGGAGGGCATCAGGGCTGGGCTTTGCAAAAAAGGTATCACTCACTTCATAATTCAGCCTGAGAGCCTAAAATATGACCTTAAATCTACATGCTGTTTTACGCATTAAAATAAATCAATACCAAAGTACTATTTACATGTAGATTAGCCTATGTTAGAATTTTCGCACAATTAAATTCGGAGGTGTGAGATGGCAACTGGAAAAGTAATAGGTCAAATACAAGTGACGCAAGGTAATATCAAAATTGTTGGTGTTGACGGTGCTGTTCGTAAACCTGGATACGAGGGTTACATGTATGAGAATGAGCAGGTTATCAGTAATGATTCGGATGCTCTGTTTCAAATTAAGTTTTTAGCACTTCCGGAAGCATCTGCATATGATGGTATTTTTAGAATATTGGCGGATGGTTCGGTAATCCACGGCAGAGATGCAGTGGACAGTATGATGAGTGATGAGAATTTAGTAAAAGTGCTTGAGGCTACCGCTAGCAAAGAGGGTGCACCTGAGGACTTAGAAACCGCAGCCGGTGAAGAGGGCGTTGAGGGTAGTTCGTCATTTACTGAAACTGATATAGTTGCAGAGTCAAGCGTACTTGGTTTTAGCAGAGGCGGAAATAGTGAGCTAGGGTATGGGATAGTAGATTTTGGCAGCAATGTAAATTATGATGCCGCTCAAATAACGCCGCCGGCCATCACATCTCCTAACGTTGTTATTTATGACGAAAACGGAACCGAGCCCGTTATTCAAGTTTCGGCTACGGCTGAGGGTGCGGTAACTTATGGTATAAATGGACTTGATAGTGGTTTGTTTAACATTGACCCTGCTACAGGTCTTGTAACTTTTAAAGAGTCTCCGGATTTTGAAAATCCAAGGGATTTGGGTGGAGATAATGAGTATAATGTTTATGTAACGGTAACTGATTCGTTCGGCAATTATACTACCCAGCTTCTTTCCGTATCCATTAATAATTTAAATGACAATATTCCACTTGCAAATGATGCTGTCAATAGCGCTACCGAGGATGTTCCTGTCGATGTAAGCGGTCAGCTTACAGGGTCTGACGCTGATGGAAATAGTATAGAATTTGTTTTAGTAAAAGGGTTAAGCGAGGGTGAGGGTACTTTGGTATTTAACTCGAATGGAACATATACATACAACATAGGCGGCGCATTTCAGGATTTGGATGTTGGCGAAACGAGAGATATTACATTTACATACAAGACCGCAGAAGTAGCAGGTTCTGAGCCATCTAATCAAGGTCCTTTTGAGAGTACAGAGGCTACTGTAACCATAACAATTACGGGTGCAGAAGATGGTCCTGTAATTAGCGGTACATATGTAGGCACAGCTGCCGAAGATGTGGTCTTGTCAGTCTCTGGAACACTTGCAATCAGCGACGTAGATACACTTGACAATCCTGTAAGCTTCAGCGATGTTGCAGCTACTGCAGGAGATAACAACTACGGTACGTTTGCACTTGTTGATGGCACATGGACATATACCCTCAATAATACTACGGCACAAGCTCTTGATGTCGGACAGATTGTCAATGACACATATACATTTAGCGCAACAGACGGCTCAACTCAACAGGTTGTAGTAACAATTACGGGTGCTGAAGATGCTTCAATAATTACAGGTACATATGTAGGCGCAGTTGCAGAGGATGGAACATTAACCGCAAACGGAACACTTGCAATCAGCGACGTAGATACACTTGACAATCCTGTAAGCTTCAGCGATGTTGCGGGTGCAGTAGGGTTATATGGTATTTTCACTCTTGCAAGCGGCAGTTGGACATACACACTTAATAATGATGCGGTACAGTTTCTTGGAGATGGAGATAGTGTGCAGGATATTCACACATTTACCGCAACAGACGGCTCTACCCAAGATGTGGTAATAACTATTGCTGGATCAGAAGATGGGCCTACGATAACAGTAACTGCAACACCAAATGAGATAGTAGAAGACTCTGCTACTCAAGATACCGTAGTTGCAAGCTTTGCGGCAAATGATGTAGATAGTGACAACGCGGCTATGACATATGAAATAACTGCAGGAACTGATCCGAATGGCTACTATGTAATAGACGGCTCAGATGTCAAGTTGACTGCTGCTGGTGTTGCTTTTGTAAACGGTGGCGGAGAGTTGTATGATATAAGTGTTACTGTTTCGTCTGAAGGTTTGAGTGCTACTGATTCAGATTTGGTGGTGGTGACTTCTGCTGCAGATCCACTTATTACTAGTGATGAACTTGGCACGGTAGGAGCACCGCTGTTTGATTTGGCAGATTTTACTCTAGAGGGCGACCCTGATTTTGTTAACGGTGTCTCTACTACTTACAGCTCCAACGGATTGGTAATTACATCTGACACGCCTTTAAATTTTAACCCTGGACACGGTCTTGGCGTTGACACTCTTGTTGACAGCACTCAAAGCGAGGCTATGAACATAGACGGAAGGTATGATGAAGGGATAAATATTGAGCTTCCTAGCGCCGTGTTTGGTTTAAATATTGATTTGAAACTTACAGGCGGCGACTTGATAGAGATTAAGCTTTATGATGAGAGCGGCAATCCGATAACATCCGGCATCACATTTGCAAAAAGCGATGGAACGGTGCTTACAGTCGATGCAAACGGTTATATAGACGGCGGTGACCTCTCAAACGGTGGCGATACCATCAGAATAACAAGCGATACAAAATTTGCAGAGATATTTATATCGGATGCAAATGCAGACACTCAAGACGGTTTCTCACTGATAAATATTTATGACCCTATGTCTATTGCAGGTTATTATACATATGCATATAATATGGACCTCGTTTTACAAGAGATTGATGAGGCTGTTGATAGTGTAGTTGTTAGTGGTTTTGATGACACAACGACAAAACTTATCTTTACATATGGTGACAGCACTGAAGTGGAGTTCACATCGGACGCAGGCGGTGCAATAACTATAGATGATGCTGATTTGCTAGCAGATGTTGTAAATGGTGACGTAGTTGTCACTATAGCTGCGCAGAGCGAAATTCCTGATGGTTTCCAGCCTACTTTTGATGCTATAACAATTGAGAGTGACACTGGAGTGCCGGTTGCGCATACCATTTTAGGTGGAACTGCGGATGAAATACTAAGTGGTGAAGATGGCAACGACTATATTGACGGACGTGACGGCGGTGATACTATATACGGTGGCGCAGGTAATGATGATATTGAATACGACCTATTTGATACAGAGATAGACGGCGGAGATGGATTTGATACACTAATTGGAAATGCAGAGAGTATCAATCTTGCAAATGTGTCAAATATTGATGTAATCCAGTTAAATGCTGGTTCAACAGTAATGGGCAGTGGTGTTGACTTGGGTATTAATGCAAGTGATGTTATAAACGCAACGGATGACGGAACTCTGATTATTCAATCTGCTGATGGCAGTGTTTCAAATCAGGTAAATGTTGATACTGATTCTCTTGTGCTTCAAGCAGAGAGCGTAAATATCGATGGCATTGATTATGCTCAATATATTGGCGGTGGAGCAACGCTCTTAATAGAGATAGATGACACTATAGAGGTAGTTTAAAAAAATAGTATTTGACTCACAGCCACAATCTGGTTGTGAGTTTTTAAAGGTTTTACTATTTAAACTTTAGTGCAAGCGATATTCTGTCAGTCACATTCGCCTTTTCAAATACGTGGTGGATATGCCCTTTTACTGTAGATAGTGCAATCTTCTCTTTCTGTGCAATCTCTTTATTGCTAAGTCCATCTGCAATCATATATGCTATATTTTTTTCTCTCTCAGTTAGAGAAGGGACGAAATCCGGCTCATCTTTCTTTTTATTTTGAATATATTTGTTTATGATGTAGTATGTCAGATCAGCAAATAGCCAGTTGTTGCCCTCCTCAACTGTTGTGAGCATTTTTAGCAGATTCTCTTTGTTTAGATAAGAGTTTTCATACCCTTTAATACCGCTTCCAAGCAGAGTAGAAGCGTGATGCAATTCCGGCACAGCATTAAAAAGTAAAATATTTGCGTGAGGATACTTTTTTAGCTCTAATAACGCATCCTCTATATTTGATACGCTCATTTCATCAAACATTACAATAATTCGACTATTATGTTTTTTCAGATAGTAAAGCAGTGCGTCAAAATCTTCTATATATATCGTTTTATATGAATTTTTTAGAGCATTTTCCCAGTGTCTCTGAATAGAAGACATATTTGTAAACAAAATTATCTTTTTCATAACTACCTTTCGCTTAGTACATTTTCACGTGCACGCAGTATTGGCTTTAAGATATAGTCAAGTACCGTCTTTTTCCCGGTAATGATATCCACATCTGCTGTCATACCGACCATTATATTTAGCTTTTTCTCTTTGGAGCCCAAGTAATTTTCATCTGTTTTTATACGAACAAGGTAGTAGCTTTGTCTATTTACTTCATCATAAATGGTGTCGGCACTGATATGCGTCAGCGTCCCTTTTATAGAGCCGTAAATAGCAAAATCATAAGCAGAGAATTTTACTATTGCTCGCTGCCCTGGAAATAAAAAAGCGATATCAGCCGGTCTGATTTTTGCCTCTATAAGCAGCTTGTCCTCCGTTGGAACGACTTCTATTATGTTCATTCCCGGTTTTACAACGCCCCCGACAGTATTTACCAATAGCTGCTTTATAGTCCCATCTACCGGAGAGCGAACAAATGTACGTTTTACTTTGTCTTCTCTGGCGATATTTGCACTCTCGATTCTTGTCATCTCAGCTTTAGTCTCATTAAATTTTTCTTTGGCAATATTGCGAAATTTAAACTGGATTTCTAAGATATTGTTTCTTTGCTCGTCTATAATAGAGTTAAGCCGAGGAATAGACAGTTTAGTTGATTTCATCTGTCCCTCAATGGTGCTGGCTTCTCTTTGGAGTTTTAAATACTCAACTTCAGACACTATTCCTTTGTCGACTAAAGGTTTGTTGAGAGCTAGCTCTTTTGTAATAAATTCGTAGCTCTTCGTTAGATTTGAGAGTCTTGCTTCTGCCTCTTTAAGTTCATCTTTTTTTTGTTCCAAACGATGCTTGTAGATAAGCATGCTGTTTTCCAGCTGCTCTTTGTTGCTAAGATAGAGAGACTCTTCATACTTGATGAGTTCGGGAGAGTTTTTTCTAATAGCATCGGCTGCACTAAAAGGAGCGCCTGTTGATTCGGCTAAAAGTCTAATGCTTTTTGCTTGAAGTTCATTATAGCGGAGCTGACTCTCTACAAAGCTGCTTACAAAACCAGTATCGTCGATTTTTATAAGAATATCTCCTTTTTTTACACTCTCGCCCTCTGCAACAAGAATCTCGCTCACGATTCCGCCTTCAAGATTTTGAATGACTTGAACCTGAGTAGAAGGTATTACTTTTCCCTGTCCGCGGGTGAGAGCGTCAATCTCTGCATTGTAGGCCCAGTAGATAAGCCAGATAATAAAAAAAGCGCTAACCCACAACATAATTTTAGTAGCCAGCGTATTGTGAGTGAGCATTGCGGCGCTTACTGAGTTCATATACTCCAAATCTTCCTCATCTTTAATACGAAGATTTTTAATATCTTTTTTATTGTAAGAGTACTCTACAAACTTATCTTCAAGATTCATTGGCCACTCTTTTCTTTGGTGTTTGCAGCTGCATTAATACTTCATCATGAGGACCGTCTAAAACAATTCTACCTTTATCTATCAAAATCAATCGTTGTGTAAGTGCCAGCAGAACGTTCTTATGTGATATTAAAAGCATAGTTTTGTTTACTTTATAGCTGTTTATAGCTCTGATAAAGTTGCCCTCATGCGTGCTGTCCATTGAGTTAGTCGGCTCATCAAGCAGTACGATAGGTGCTTGATGTATGAAAGCTCTTGCTATACAGATAGACTGTTTTTGTCCGCCTGAAAGCCCATCACCTCTCTCTCCGATGGGCATATCATACCCCATTGGGTGTGTGTCAACAAAGTCGCTGACACCGCTTAGTTTGGATACCTTTAAAATATCTTCATCGCTCGCACCGGGTGAGCGTAGCACAATATTCTCTTTTAGCGTTCCTTGAAACAAGATAACATCCTGCGGAACGTATGAAATATTGCGTCTTAAATCAGCCGGATCAATTTGTTTGATGTCGATGCCGTCTATCAAGATAGAACCATCCGTCGGCTCATACAGCCCCAATATCAGTTTCTCTATGGTTGTTTTTCCGGAGCCGTTGGTACCTATTATACCGACAGACTCTCCATGGTTGATAATAAAGCTAACATCATCTAAGATTTTGCTATCTGTATTTGGATAGATAAAACTTACATGCCTAAACTCAATTTTGCCTGTAAATGAGGGACGTTGAACAAAATTTTTAGCCTCTTCGCGCTCAACGGCAAGTTTCATAATATTGTTTATGGCGTCATATGCTGTTTTTGTCTGCTGAAAATTAGCAATGAGTGCTGCAACTTGACCAAGAGGCGCTAACATTCTTGAGCCTAGCATAACAACCGCAATAAGCCCTCCCATAGTCAACTCTCTCTCTCCAATGGCATAAACTCCACCAATAATTAGCGCTACAGTGTTTAACTGTACTATGAAATTTACAAAAGTGGAGATTGAGTTTGATAAAACTTTTGACTTTAGCCCTTTTTTTGCCACGTCTCCGGTTGCTTCCTCCCACTTCCATTGATACTGCCCGCTTATTCCCAGTGCTTTAATGGTCTCAAATGCACTGAGCGACTCTATTAACACCGCATTTTTTCTGGCAGATGCTTCGTATGTATTTTGGACACTGCGTCTCATCGGTTTTTCGACGAATATACTGTAAGAAATGATAATCAAAGCGCTTGCAATTGGAATTGCGATTAGCCAGCCGCCGATAATGTAGATTATAAATAAAAAAATTATAGTAAACGGCAAATCGATAATGGTGGCAATAGATGAAGCTGTAAAAAAGGCCCTTATAGAGTCAAAATCTTTTAAATTACTGGCAAAAGAGCCGACAGAAAGAGGCTTTGACGCTATTTTTAGATTCAGTACATGTTCAAATATTATTGATGACATAATAACGTCGCTTTTTTTAGCCGCATTTTCAAGAAAATAGGAGCGTAGAAATTTTAGAAGAATGTCAAAAATATAGATAACGATTATGCCTGTTGCAAATACCCAAAGTGTGTCCATTGCGTTGTTTGGCACGACTCTGTCATATACATTTAGAGTGAAAATAGGAGTTGCCATTACAAAAAGGTTGATTAAAAAAGAGGCGACTATTACATCAGCATATACGCCTGAAAAGTGCTTTATGGTTCCCCAAAACCAGTGATGGCTCTCATGCTTTAAAAGGCGGTTATGCACATCTTTGTAGTGGTGTTCATGCTTAAGCAGAAATGCAAAATTTATATACTCGGCTTCAAGAAACTCTGTTTCAACCCAATTTTCAATCTCACCTACTTCAGGAAGTATTATTTTTGCATATTTTTTATCCGGACTTATCTCTGTTAATATACATGCTTTTTCATTTTCGCTATTACCTTTTAAAACCAATATGACCGGCAGAAGCAGAGGGGATATATCTTTAAATTGGTAGTTTACTAACTTAGAGCTAAATCCCGCACGTTGTGCGGCACGATGAAAAGCTGATTTTGAACTTTCTTGATCCAGTGAAAAAAGTTTTGGCGTAACCCTTCCTGTAGGAATCGGCAAATCTGCAATAAGTGCATCAGCGCTATAAGGACGGTTGTAGAGCTTGGTAAAAATTACCAAGCACTCCAATAGGGGATTTTCAATAACGTTACTCAACTGTTATGTTCATCTCTTCTAAGATTTTACCCGTGTAAGCCAGAATCTGATAGTAAGATATCAGGCGGTCATATTCAGCGGTAGCTTTGCGGTTTTTTGCACTGTTGTATTCTAGTTCTATATTTAAAAGGTCGATAATGCTTCTTCTTCCTAGTTCATGCTCTTTTTCATAGTCAGAAACAGTCTCTCCGCTTGATTTTATGGTATTATCTAAATGAACAAGCTGCTGCTTTGTTGATTCGAAAGTTTGCCATGCAATTTCAGTATATGCCTGTATATAGCGTCTTGCATCTGCAAGTGTGCTGTTTTTGTTAAGCAGTCTGTGCTGATTTGCCTCTTTATTTGCCTTGTCTGCAAAACCGTTAAAGATGTTGTAGTTCAATACAAGAAGAGCGTTATAACCTGAATCTTCTTCGTAATTACTTGGTGTTGGTGCATCAGTTGCTACTCCATGCACATTTTTGTTCCAATATCCCTCTACTTTAATATCAGCTTTTGGATAAAATGGCGCATTTGAGCGTTTTAGCGCAGCAGTTGCAACTTCGATATCTGCTTGTGACACTTGGATTTTCGGATTGTTTTTCATAGCAATCTCAACTAAAGAGGCCAAATCATTTGCTGGTATATTTCCAACAGACGGTTTTTGCAAATCTGCCACGCTTATATTGCCCGGTAAAATACGCTCAAAACTTGAAATTGCGTTATCATAATTTTGCTCTGCCAGATACTGGATACTTAGAGCATTTTCATAACGGGCAAGAGTCTGTTTATAGTCAGAACTGCGCCCTACACCTGCTTTTACTTTTTCATCTATTTGTGAGAGATATTTTTTATGCACGGCTACATTGTCTTTAGCTATTTGAAGCAACTCGTGAGTCCTCAAAACTTCGATGTAGTATGTCGCAGTTGCCAATGCCAACTCATTTGCACTCTCTTTTACTGTGTCGCTTGCAGATAAGATAAGTGCATTTTGTTGCTTAACTGCATATGTTGTGTCAAAACCGGAAAAAATATTTTGAACCAATACCGCAGAAGCGTCTTGACGTGTCAAGTTCTCACTCTCTCTCTCGTTGTTGATTGTTTTTGTCACCTCTGGACCTACAGAGTAAGATAAATCAACAGACGGCAGATAACCGGCTTTTGCACGAGTAAGCAGCTCTTTTTGTGCGTTTCTATCCTCTTTTTTCATCTCAATCTGCGGATGCGTTTGAACTGATTTCTGAACAGCTTCGGTAAGAGACATAGCGCTTACGAGCGCAGGTACTAAAGCCATCGATAATAATATAGAACGTTTCATGTGGTATCCTTTATATATTCTAGTTTCTTCAGTATACTACTGAAAATATTAAGTTGTTCTTAACATATAAATATATTTTAACATGTCTTAAAATAGGCGAATAGCAAAAGTAAATAGAAATAATTTGGAGTTATAAAGTGAATATAAGAGTCTATTACGAATAGGCTACTTATACTTTTTTTATAGAAAAAGCCTTTAAAAAAGGGTTTTTAACGTTTTCAATTTCTTTTACTTTCTCTATTTAAGATCTAATTTTGGAGCGAAAATAGAGCGAATGGTCTTTAACATATCTCGTGTAGCTCGTGCATATATTTTAGACTATATTAAGTTTTATTCAAATATACTTCTCGTGTAGCTCGTGCATATATTTTAGATTATATTAAGGATTAAGCTTGAAACAACTCTCTCTTGATATTTTACAGATTTTAGCTTCAAATGTTGATACTTACATATCTCGTAGCGATATAGAAAATAAATTAGAAAGAGTTTCTAAAAGGGCTATTTTAAATGAGTTAAAACTTCTTCTTACTCAAAAAAGAGTCAAAATTGTTGGACAAAGTTCACAAACAGCATATAAAATATCAAATGCTTATTATGAAGAGTATCCGGAACTTCTTTATATCTATCAAAATCAAATTTTAGTTGGTTATCTTGGATTTAATTATCAAGCTTACTATTTTACTTACGACACCAACTATTTAACTAGTGGCAAATATATCGCGAAATTTCAAATGCCCTTTAGCTTAGAAACATTTGTTCAAGAATCATGTTTTATAGATTTTGAAGAGTGTCTTCCAGAGGGGATTGATAGAAAAATATTGATTGATAAAGTTGGAAATGCCACAGAGTTTTTTTTATTGGCTCACAATGACTATAGTAAAAATGATTTGATTTTTTCTTCTAAACCTCTAATATTTACAGGAGAGCTAAGAGCTCAAAGTTATCTAGTCAACAAAGAGAAAATTCTAGGTAAAAACAAATTTCCAAATATTTTAAAGTATGACATAGATATTGATGATATTTCACTTTTTCCTACTCTTCATATGGATGAAACCGAAGAATTAAAACATGTACGAACCATGAGTTTATCTGGTTATCAGCACAAACTTCAAGTGGTGGTTGATGGGGATACAATCAGAACTCCAAAAAACGGTGAGGATGCAAACTTTTTTATAAAGCCATATGACCCTATAAAGGCTGATGAGAATAGTGAATATTACTTTCCACATATCGCTATCAATGAACATCTTCATATGAGTTTTGCTAAAAATGAACTAGGCTTTGATGTTCCTATGAGTGGTATTTTTAAAAGAGAGAGAGACAGAGAGTATCACTACTTTATAAAGTATTTTGATAGAGTTGGAAGCTATAAATTTCAAAGAAAAGAGTTTTCAACTTTTATGGGATTAAATAGTGACAACAAATATAAAACAAGCTCTGAAAAACTTTTTGAAACTGCTGCAAAAATATTTCCAAGAGTTAGTGATAGACTAAGAATGTTAGAATACTATTTTTACTCTTTTGTAATCAGACATGAAGATATGCACACCAAAAATATATCTGCAATATATGACAATGACAAAGTTTTTATAGCTCCTTTGTATGATATAGCAAGTACAGGGTTTTATAATGGTATTAGAAATTTTGAATCACATCTGACTATCAACGGCAAACAAACAAATATAAGATACAACGACTTTTTGAAACTTGTAAGCAAAGCAAAGGTAGATAAAAACGATTTTAAAGAAACAGCTTCAAAGATAGTAAAAGCTTATGTGCAAAAGATGCCAACTTACATCAAAAAAATATCAAAACTTGAAAATATCGAGTTTTTTATAAAAGAAAAACCAAATGCACAAGATAAAAAAGTCAAAATCAAATCACAAACAATTTTAGTTCTTGTAATGATGAAACATTATGAAAATAGATGCGAAACTCTAAAACAAAATGGCTGGTTTGAAAAACTTAGTATTTGAAAATCTTTGTTTGGCAAGTTTGACAGTTTGGCAAATAGTTTTTTTCTAAAAATTATGAATACCTATAAAGATATTTATAAAAAGGAAGAAAACAATGAACGATATAAACCCAACTACAGGCTTATCGATGTCAGGTGGAGGAATAGATGTAGGAGGCACACCTTATGGAAGCAACTCAGATAGTTTTGATGATGGAGCAAGTGAATCAGGTTATGATGGTTTCAATAATATTGCTAATTACTGGAGTTGGAAAGTTGATGTTGTGCTAATGTTGATTGTAATTGGTATAAATGTTTATTTTTGGATGTAATTATCTTGAATTATCTAAATCTATTCTTATTTTTCTTATATAGATTTAGATAAAATAAATAAGAAATTTTATCACAAACAATAATCATAAGGCACATCATATATGACCATCATAGAAATAGAAAATAATCTTAATGCACTTGTAGCAAACTTTGACAAAGAGTCATTTATATTTGACTTGCTTTTAGCTTATGGCACTCCAAAATCAACCATAAAAAGACTACAAGGAAGCGACCATGACAAGCTTGACTCAAGCGGTGAATTAGTACTTAGAAAAAAACTCTATTTCAAAGTAACAGATAACGAACTTCATGCCACTATAGATGCTCTTAAATCATCAAAAGATGTACTCAAACACGCTCCTAGATTTATAATCGTAACTGATTATGAAACACTTCTTGCCTATGATACAAAAACAGAAGATAGCTTAGATACCCAACTGCTAAATATCACAAACCACTATGATTTTTTCCTACCTTTAGCAGGGATGGAAAAAGCAACATTCGCCGATGAAAACCCAGCCGATGTCAAAGCATCCCTTAAAATGGCGAAGCTCTATGATGAACTCCAAAAAAACAATGAGTTCAAAACCAAAGAAGAAATTCATGCACTCAATGTTTTTCTTACAAGGCTTTTGTTTTGTTACTTCGCAGAAGATACGAACATCTTCCCTGACAATCTTTTCACCTCTTCGCTCTCATCACATACACAAGTGGATGGGAGTGATTTGGATGGTTATTTGCAAAGACTTTTCACTATTTTCAATACTCCAGAAAATAAAAGAGATACCAACATTCCAGCATATTTGAGTGTTTTTCCTTATGTAAACGGTGGACTTTTTGCACAAGAAGTAAAACTCCCTACCTTTACAACTCGCTCACGACATCTTATGATAGAAGTAGGACAGCTTCAATGGTCGCAGATAAACCCAGATATATTTGGAAGTATGATCCAAGCGGTAGTGACTCCAGAACATCGTGGCGGTATGGGGATGCACTACACAAGTGTGCCAAACATCATGAAGGTAATAGAGCCTCTTTTTTTAGATGAGCTTTATAGTGAATTTGAAAAAAACTACGAGAGCAAAACAAAACTGCAAAATCTGCTCAATAGATTAGCCAAAATCAAGATATTTGACCCTGCGTGTGGAAGCGGAAATTTCCTCATC
>DAIDMU010000026.1 GCA_027448805.1 Sulfurimonas sp.
TTCTGTTTATGCCGGTTTTACTGAGTTCGTTGATAGTTATTCCCATAATATTGATTGCAAAAAGCTTGGATAATCTAGAGCTTGGTCTTGTAGCTGCACTTTTGGCAAGCATAGGGCATAGTTACTATAACCGCACTATGATTGGCTACTACGATACAGATATGCTAAATATAGTATTGCCGATGTTTTTGTTATGGTCGATTATCTGGGCTATAAAAACGAATGAAGATAAATATCTCCTAATTACGGCACTCGATATTTTAGTTTACAGATGGTGGTATCCTCAAAGCTACTCTTTGGAGTTCTCATTTTTTGGACTTATACTTCTTTATGCCTTGGTATTTGATAGAAAAAACCTCTATAACTATAAACTTTTGGCAATTATGATGTTTGCAATGCTCAACATTGACGGTTTTATAAGATTTCCTTTAGTTATAGCCGTATTTTACATCTTTAGGCAGGAGAAGTTTCAAAAATATAGCTATCATATTTTAGCTGCTTCCATAGTTCTATTTTTTGCTTCAGGCGGATTTGACCCAATTTGGAGCCAATTAAAGGGTTATGTTTTTAAAGATGCCGTGACTGCAGGTGAAGAGGGGCTAAAGCTTCACTTCTACTCTGTTATGCAGACCGTAAGGGAGGCCGGGCATATCCAGTTTAATCTCTTTGCAGATAGAATCAGCGGGCATGTGGTTACGTTCATAGCCTCTGTTGCAGGATTTATATATTTGGCATACAGGCACAAAATCATGCTGCTTGCTCTTCCTCTTATCGGGCTTGGCTTTTTAGCAAGTGTGGGCGGGCTTAGATTTACAATCTACGCAGTTCCTGTTTTGGCTTTTGGTGTCGCCTTTTTAATCACAGAAATCGCACGCTTTATGCCGACGAAAAGGTTGAAATTTTTAACAATTGCAGCCCTCTCTTTAGCTGTTTTATATCCAAATGTTGCTCATGTGCAAGATTATAAAGTTCCTACCGTATTTAATTCCGACGAGGTTAAAATCTTAGAAGAGCTAAAAGGGATAGCAGGCAGAGAAGATTATGTGGTAGCATGGTGGGATTATGGATATCCGCTTAGGTATTACAGCGATGTTAAGACACTGATAGACGGCGGAAAGCATAGCGGAGAGGTAAACTTTCCCGTTAGTTTTATGCTTACAAATCCTCAGGATATCTCGGCAAAAATGGCAAGGCTTGATGTCGAATATACGGAGAAGAGTTTTAAGTTTATTAAGGAGAATGAGGAGTTAATCAAAGATAAAAATTTAACACTATTCTCAAACATAGAGCAGATGACAAAAGAGTATGGTTTCAGCGATACGAATGATTTCTTGCTCTCACTTCAAACTGATATGAAACTGCCTGAAAAAACGAGAGATATCTACTTTTATCTGCCGTATAGAATGATGGACATCTATCAGACTGTTGAGATGTTTTCAAGCATAAATTTAATGAACGGAGAAATGAAAAACCGCTCACTTTTTTATGCAAGCAAAAGTTTTAAACAAGAGCAAAATATTGTTAATCTAGGACAGGGTGTTTTGCTGGATTTGCAAAATGCAGCCATAACTATCAACAATCAAAAGGTACCGATAAAGAGATTTGTTCAAACAATGTATGACAAAGATATGAAACTTCAAAAAGATATAAAAGTTGCTAATCCTATGGCGGAAATAAACGTTATTTACATGTCAAACTACAATACTTTTTTAGTTCTTGATGAAAAAACATATAACTCTCTCTATATTAAACTTATGGTTTTAGAAGAGTATGACAAAGCATTGTTTGAAGAGGTTATTGCTAGACCACAGGCAAAAGTATATAAGTTAAAAATTTAACTTTTTTTATGGTGTTATTAGATAGAATTTAGAAAATTATAATTTATCAGGATTAGAAGATGCCAAGAGATAATACAAAAATAAGAAAATGCCTTTTTCCGGCTGCAGGTTATGGAACGAGATTTCTTCCAGCTACAAAGGCAATTCCAAAAGAGATGCTTCCAGTGCTTACAAAGCCGCTTTTGCAATATGGAGTAGAAGAAGCGCTTGGTGCCGGAATTGAGAATATGTCAATTGTTACAGGTCGCGGAAAGCGCGCAGTTGAGGATCATTTTGATATCTCTTACGAGCTGGAGCATCAGATAAAAGGCACATCTAAAGAGCACTATTTAACAGAGATTAGAGCCGTAATTACTAAATGTACATTCTCATACACTAGACAGATTGAGATGAAAGGTTTAGGACATGCGATTCTTTGTGGCGAGCCGATTATAGGAGATGAGCCGTTTGCTGTTATTTTGGCGGATGACTTGTGTGACAACGAGGGCGAATCTGTTTTGGCACAGATGGTAAAACTATATGAAAAATACAAATGTTCTATTGTAGCAGTGGAAGAGATACCGCCAGAGGACAGCAACAAGTATGGTGTGATAGCAGGCAACGTAGAGGAAGAGGGTGTAATTAGGGTCACGGACATGGTAGAAAAACCGGAACCAAAAGATGCACCATCAAATCTGGCGATAATCGGCAGATATATATTAACGCCAGATATTTTTGATATTATCAGAGAGACAAAACCAGGAAAAGGCGGAGAGATTCAGATAACCGATGCCCTTTTAGCTCAAGCAAAACAGGGAAAAGTTATAGCGTATAAGTTTAAGGGCAGAAGATTTGACTGCGGCAGCGTTGACGGCTTTGTTGAGGCTACGAACTATTTTTATAAAAAAAGCAAAAACGCATAATGAAATATCAGCATAATTTCAATCCGACAATATCGGATGAGGATATCTTCGCAGAGATAGTAAAAGAGAGAGAACATATAGGTTACTACAACCTTGTGCATCAAGACACTTCCATCTTTAAAGAGTATGCTGCAACGGTTAAGCAGAAAAATATCATAGTTATCGGCATAGGCGGAAGCACGCTTGGCACGTACGCTATATATAAATTTTTAAAATACTCAAAAAATTTAACCAAAAAACTATACTTTTTGGAAACTACTGACCCGATAGATATAAAATCAAAGGTAAAAAATATTGATTTGGATGACACTCTTTTTATAGTTATATCAAAATCAGGTACCACTATTGAGACAGTCTCTATTTTTAAATACATTCATTCTTTGGTTAAGTGTGACAAGCACAATACTCTTGTAGTTACGGAGAGCGATTCTAAGCTAAACGAGTATGCAAAAGCAAACGAAATTATGAATTTTGAGATACCAAAAAATGTGGGCGGAAGATTTTCAGTTTTCAGCGCAGTAGGCCTTTTGCCATTGGCAATAGTCGGTATAGATATAGATGAGCTCTTAGGCGGTGCAAAAGAGGTTTATGATTCGTTCTTTAGCAAAGGCGAAACATACGAAAGAGTAGTTAAAAAAGCCAGATTCTTCGTAGAGTATAAAAACAGCTTTAATATAAATGTTATTTTTTCATACTCCTCAAGATTAGAGGGCTTTAACAAGTGGTATATACAGCTTTGGGGAGAGAGCCTAGGCAAAGTAGATATAAACAGCACAAGACAGGGACTCACTCCGATAGGAATAATTGGACCTATTGATCAGCACTCCTTTCTACAGCTCATTGTAGAGGGAAGAAGAGATAAGACGGTAACGGTTATCAAAGTTGATGATTTTGACAATGATTTAAAAATTCCGCAAATAAAACTTGAGGGTCTTGGCGAGTTGGATTATCTTGACAATATAGAGTTCTCTTAACTAATAAATAAACAGGCAGATGCCACAATAGAGTCAATAAATAATCTGCATGATATTCCGTGTGATGTTATAACAATAGACAGTATAAATGAGAAAAGCTTTGCAAGTTTGATGTATGAGTATGAACTTTTAACTTCAGTGTGCGCTAAATTTATGTATATAGATGCTTATGATCAACCGGGTGTTGAGGCAGGAAAGATTATTTTAAAACAGAAGTTAAAAATATTATAGAAATAAAATTATAAAAGAGAGATATTATATGGGCATAGATAAAAGAGCATTAAATTTTCTAGTAATAATTATGCTCTCTTTTGCTACGTTTTGGTGGACATTTTTTATATTTCATACTCCATTTGAGCTTGATGTAGTTCTTAGTGTTATTTTAATCAGAATGGTTTCATCTTTTGTCATATTTAGTGACTACTCTCTCTCTTGGTCAAAAGCTTCTCAAAAAACATTTCTTATAAAAAGTTTTGTATATATTGTGGCATTTTTTGTTTATATGCCAATATTTTACGGCAAAGTTAGATTTTCATTTTTGCTTTCAGAACTCTTTTTATACCTTTTTGCTATAAATTTTTCAATGTACATGTACTATTATCTTATGAATAGAAGCCGTGTGACAAAAACAAAATCTGTAGTTATATACGGCGCAGGCAGAGCGGGGATTAAGCTGGAGTCAGAGTTTGCAAACAGTCAGTACAAAGTTAAATATTTTATAGATGATGACATAATAATACAAAATCGCTCGATTGATTCAATACAGGTAATTTCAAAGCATAAATTAAAAGAGAAAATCGGTAATGATAAGCTTGATTTGCTTGTTATTGCGATGCCTTCAGCTTCTCAAGATAGAATAAAAGAGATATACGACAACCTCTCGGAATACTTTAAACATATTCAAATATTGCCGTCATTGGATGAGATTTTAGAGGGCAGGGATTTTACCGCACAGCTAAAAAACATATCCGTTGAGGATCTGCTTGCACGTCATCCTAAAGATTTGGATAAAAGTAGAATATCATCTTTTATAAAAGATAAAACTATTTTAATAACCGGTGCAGGCGGAAGCATAGGGAGTGAGATAAGTAGGCAGTGCGAGAGGTACGGAGCTAAAAAACTTATACTTCTGGATCACAGCGAATATAATCTTTACGCTATTGCTTCAGAGATACAAAAAGTAGATACCGCTCTTGTGATGCAAAGTGTAGTAAATAGAGAGTTTTTAGATGAGACATTTAAAAAATATAGACCTCAAATAGTAATACATGCAGCAGCGTATAAACATGTTCCGCTTGTAGAAGCAAACATACAAGAGGCTATTTTAAATAATGTTGTAGGCACTAAAAACGTAATTGACATGTCAATAAAATATGGCGTAGAAAAGTTTGTGATGATATCCACGGACAAAGCGGTCAGACCTACAAATGTTATGGGAACTACAAAACGTATTTGTGAGCTTTATGCCCAAAACGTAGTTTCTTTAGAGAATTCTAACGGAAACGGTACGGATATCGTTGCTGTTAGATTTGGCAATGTACTTGGGAGCAGCGGAAGCGTAATACCGAAGTTTAAATCTCAGATAGAAAATGGACAAAATATCACGGTAACGCATCCTGATATTACAAGATATTTTATGCTGATTCCAGAAGCATGTGAGCTTGTTCTTCAAGCAGGTGCTATTGGAAGCGGCGGAGAGCTGTTTATACTCGATATGGGCGAGCCCATAAAGATAGTAGATTTGGCGTGCAAGATGATAGAGCTAAGTGGAAGAGTAGATATTCAAATAGAGTTTACGGGACTTCGCCCGGGCGAAAAACTATACGAAGAGCTGCTTATAGATGAGAGCGATACAAAGACGCCTTACGAATCCATTACCGTTGCCAAGCCTACAAAATATGATATAGATAAGCTAAACAGAGATATAGAGGAGCTTCTAACATGTGAAGACAAGTTAGCAAAGCTAAAGGGAATTGTTCCGGAGTTTAACCACCAGCCAAATTAGCATCTGATTGCATTTTTGCAAAAAAGTTTATCAAATAATCTATGAATCTCGAAAAATTCATTTTTCGTAGCTTTAGGGGGTTGCAAGGGACAATCTGTCCCTGCCACTAAAACGGACGCGTTCGTTTTAGTGCGTAACACCAGTTAAAACATGCCCGACAAATTTACTCATATTGTTCATAATCTCTCCGCCTTTTCTAAACCCCATTCCACAAGCTTCATAGGCGAAAAAGACACCGGCTTGATACTTTGAACCATTTTCATCTTTGTTAAAATCTACATACTCTTGATAAACTTTTTTATAGTTTCCATATGGTCCGTCTTGCTCATCTAAAATGGTTCCATCAGCATCAACTATTCTAATATTTGCTCCCTCTCTGCCAAAAACACTCTTCTCTACATGCTTTATCCCTTTTAACGGCTCAAAAGATGTTTTTAGAAGATAAGGAGAATCCGGAAACAAGTCATACAGAATCTTTAGCATACCTTTTGATTGGAAAAGAAGAGTATATGCAGGATTTAAGATAATGACACTCTGATTTTGCATAATATTTGTCAAAGTTGTTGCAAGCTCCGGCTCATCAACGGCTATATCTTCCCATGGATAGAGCTTAAACCAATATTCATACTGGTTGTCGTCTCTGTCATAAATCCCGCCTTCATCAAATTTTACATTTTGCAGATACTCAAAGCCAGTGTTAAAACCGGCATCCGTTGCAATCTGCTGAAGCAGTCTTGTTGTTGCCTCCTCTTCGTCGTTGCCGTGTATTGAAGAGAATAGTATTTTCCATCCGTCATATCTCTCATCAAAAAGCTCAGTGTCATCAAATAGAGTAATCAAACGTTTGAAGTTTTGTTTTATAGATTCATAAACATTATTGAACTGTTTATCCTCATCCATCCCATTCTCTTTAAGCAAAGCCCACTGAAGCAGGGCAGTTTCAAAAAGAGATGTCGGAGTGTCGGCATTAAACTCTATAAGTTTTATCTGTTTGCCGTCCATCCCTCCGGCGAGATCAAATCTGCCGTAAACATGCCAGTGGACATCATTCTCCCAGCTCTTTTTTATTGCATCTATGAGATTAAAAGGGATTCCAAGTTCAAAAAAAAGATTGTTTTCTACAACATATTGGGCAGCTTCCGCATACATGTCGTATAGCTCATTAACCGCTTCATAATATGCTTCTGCGTCACTTTGCGTTATTTTCACCAAGCTGTCACTTATATATCCGCTGCTGTCGCTGTCTGTGTGCCAGGTAAATCCCAGCTCTTCGAGCTGCTCATTTTTAAGAGGTCTGATTTTGTTTAGTTTAACCAATGTTAACCGCCATATGTTGAGCTTGTTGAAGATGTTGCAGTTTTTGTACCGCCAAAGTAACTTTTTTTAGCTGATGTACCGTTGTTTGGTGCACTTCCAGCAGCTGAACGGCTGTAAGCACTCTTGTTTACGGTAGATGAGCGTGAGGCAAAATTTTTGTTATTCATCAAAGCGTTACCAATCATGTTGCCCAAAAGCGAACCTGCCGCAACGGCTAAAATTGTCCCGGCAAGTCCCATGCCGGCACTGCTCTCACCGCTTTTTAGTGTTTCTGAGCTGCCCTCTTGAACTTTTTGGTACTCCTGCTCGGCGAGTTTTTTCATCTCATCTTCGTTCATTAACCGTTCTGTTTTATTTCCGTTTGCATCAATTTCACGAATA
>DAIDMU010000027.1 GCA_027448805.1 Sulfurimonas sp.
CACATCTATCTCATTTTTCACATCAATACCATAGGGTCTTAATCTCTTAGCTCCAGAAGAAGCAAGAAGACCAAATCGCTCTGATCCTCTTGATTTTCCGATAAGCCATTGTTTTGCGAGATTAAAATCTCTGGTAATAAAAAGTGGATAATCGTCCATAATTTCTAAATAAAGCTTTTTTGAATCTTCTATATTTAATTCTAATATACCATGAATAAAATCTGACAATTTCTCAGATCTAAATGAACGCACAGAAACAGAGAGGTGCAAATCATTTTTTTCATTCCCATTTTCACTAAGCCATATCTTGGTATCATCATTAGATATGTAGCTTCTATTTTCTGCAATCAATGATGAATAGTGTATCTCCCAATCGCAAAAGTGATTTTTAAGAGCATCTATCCACTCTTCTAGACCAGCTTCACCCGTATTTATCTCTTGACCACCACCAATCAAACAAATAATTGTGCACCAATCTTTATGTCTGTTCATAACGTCAATCAAAAATTCTGGTTCTGACATGTTAAAATCATCTTTTCCTTTTTTTCTTTTCATAAATGAACTTGCCTGCTCTTTTGTCCAAGCCCTTTGGGCCTCATCAAATACAACAACTTTTTCAACAGGAGCTTTTGCAGATATCAGGTTATCATCCCTAAAATGGTGAATATTTTGGATAAATGCATTAGCTTTGATAGCGGCTTGCTTTTTTGTTAATGGCTTATTTTTTTGTTTTGATGTCAATACTTCATCTCGCACCAGTGCTTCTCTAAGAACCGCGACTAAAGGCCCATTTCCTGAGAGAAAAACCGCATGCTCATCTTCGTCAGCTTTCATTCTTTCATTTGCAATATTTAGCCCGGCAAGCGTTTTGCCAGCACCGGGAACACCTGTTACAAAGCAGATGGATTTTTTTTGATACGTTTTTGAATTTTCTATAATTTCATTTATACATTCTGTTGTTCTAGAGAGATTAATCGCTCCAGAATCTGAACGAGAAATCTCTTGTACATTATGTCCTTTATAAAGTGCCTGCGCTGCTTCAATGATAGTAGGAGTTGGCTTATATCTACTTGTTGCCCAATAATTTGGTTCAATTATCTCGTTAGCAGAAGTCTCTACACAAAAAGAAATGATCTCACTTAAATTGCTTTCATTTGCGAATTGTGGCGCATACAGATTATCTTGATATCTTTCTAATATATTTTCTCTAGCCAGTGCACGTGTTGATATTAATATAGGGATTAATTTAGCTTTATGACTGCCTTCATGAAAATTTTTTAGATCTAACGCATAATCAACAACCTGCTCTATTGCATGTTTTTGATAGCTTGTATCACCTATTTTAAACTCTAGTACAAAAATTAAATCATTAATAATTAAAATATTATCAACTCTTTTACCCATTCTTGGAATTGAAAATTCAAAGAATAGATGCCCATTTTCAAAGGATAGTAGCTGTTCTTTTAAAATTTTTATTTGTTTCAACCATGCGTTTTTTTGTAGTTCTTCAAGGGAGTGAGAGTGATTTTGTGTCAATTTACCTAAAATTGTACTACTATCATTTCGTATAAAATCATAAATGGTATCTGAGTAATATGACCTCACAGTTTTAGGCTCTTAAATACAAAAGCACTGCTTTTACGATGTCGTCATCATCTTTTGAATCTGATTTTATGCTATCTTTTCTCTCATCCATATAGGTAAAGGTGATGTTTTGACCGTAATTAGATACGCTTTTTATCTTTTTTTGCAAACTTAGAAGCTTGATAACCATCAGTTCAAAAAACTGCTTACTCGGTGTGTCAAGCTCTCCAAAACGGTCTATAACCTCTTCTTGTATCTCATAAATCTCAACAGGCTCTACGCATGCCGAGAGCCTTCTGTAGATATCTATGCGAAGTCTATCCTCTTTTACTACCTCGTCGGATATATATGCCGAGATTGTAAGTTTTATATCTACTTTTACCTTTTCGCTCTGCGCCTGATTGCTTAGTAGTTTTATGGCGTCTTCAAGCAGTCTGAGGTAGAGCGAATAGCCTATGTTTTTTATATGTCCGCTCTGAGCATCTCCGACAAGGTTTCCGCCTCCTCGTATTTCCAAATCGTGGTAAGCCAGCACCGAGCCACTTCCCAAAAATGAGTTTGATTCTAACGCCAGAAGTCTTTTTTTGGCATCATCGGTCAGTGTCTCTTTATCGTTTACTATAAAATATGCAAAGCCCTCAACATTGCTGCGCCCGACACGACCGCGAAGCTGATGCAAGTCCGCCATACCGAATCTATCCGCGCCATCGACTATTATGGTATTTACGCGAGGCATATGGATACCAGATTCGATGATGGAGGTTGCGAGCATAAGGTCATATTCGCCGGCCTCAAACTTTAGAAGCTCTTTTTCGGTATCTGTTGCCGAAATTCTAGAGTGGAGCATAACAACTCTAAGCGACGGAAGCAGAGCCTTTAACTCTCCTAGTTTTATAGGCATATGGTCAATTGAGTTATGGACGTAAAATATCTGCCCGCCGCGCCTGATCTCTCGAAGTATTACCTCTTTTATAAGCTTCTCTTCATACGCTTTTACGAATGTTCTAACCGGCTGTCTCTGACTTGGAGGAGTCAGTAGCTGCGACATTGTCTTTATGGAGCTTAATGCCTGATTTAGCGAGCGCGGAATCGGGGTTGCACTCATAGAGAGAAGATGCACATCGCAGTAGAGCTCTTTAATCTTCTCTTTTTGTTTTACGCCAAACTTATGCTCTTCGTCTATAATAACCAAACCTAACTTTTTAAAATTCAAATCAAAAAGAGAGTGTGTCCCCACTACTGCATCTATCTCGCCTGAAGCAAGACCTTTTATTATATTGCTTTTATCTTTTGCGCTGACAAATCTATCCAGCTTGGCCGTCTTGATTCCAAGGTCACTGAATCTCTCTCGCAGTGAGCGGTAGTGCTGAGCCGAGAGAAGCGTTGTGGGGACGATCAGAGCCGCTTGAAAGCCTGATTTATATGCGGCAAATATCGCATTCATCGCAACCTCCGTCTTTCCAAATCCGACATCGCCGCTAAGAAGTCTGTCCATGATGTGACCTGAGCTCATCTGCGTAATTATCTCATCGATTGACTGAATCTGGTCATCCGTATACTCAAAACCGGAGAGCTTTTGAAACTCTATCAGCTCGCTCTCATCCACTCTGATTTTAGGCGCTTGGATTAGCTCTCTTGCGGCAGCGGTATTTACAATCTGTCCCGCTATCTCCATAAGGCGCTTTTTAACGCTCTCTTTTAGCTTGCCGAAGCTGCCTTTGCCGAGCTTGTCCAAGACGGGAACTGAGCCGCCTGAAGCGATGTATCGGTCGATGCAGTCAAGATTTTCAACGGGGAGAAGGATCTTATCGTCACCCACATACTTGATAACTATAAAATCTTTAATACCGCCTAGTATTTGAGTCTGCTCAATAGACTCAAATATACCGACGCCATAATCCTCATGAACGACATAATCGCCTGATTTTAAATCATCAAGCAGTATTGAGCTTTTTCTTCTTCGTCTAAGCTTGTTTTGCTTATTTAAAGAGATAACAAGCTCATCTTTGGAGATTATGTTTAGGATGTATGGAGCATAAACAACGCTGATATTTTTAAGTTCAAATAGCCCTGCCTGCTTTACGACAGCCTCATTTGAAGCGATAACAGTTATCTTTTTATCTTTGTGCACTTTCATAAGAGAATGAAGGTCAGTGACAAAAATCTCTTTAAAATCATCAGACTCGCTAAGCACTTCAAGATTAAAACACTCTCTTGAGATTGCAGGTCTGTTTAGGGCATAAGCATCAACCAAAGAGGCATCTAGATTTCTGATTAGTTTTGCATTTTTACCCTCTAAAAAGCTTATAGCGTTCTCGCCCAAATGCCACAGGCCCAAAGAGGCTATATCTTTTACGAGAGAGTCAAACTCGCTCTTTTTTACCCTCTCGTTTAGGCTCTCAAACCCCTCTTCATCCAGAGAGAAAAATGCGGGAGTAAGCTCAAAGCTCTCAAGCTCCTCTTTTTGTGTTCTTTGAGATTCTAGTTCAAAATATTTTATCTGTTCAATCTCATCGTCAAATAGCGAGATACGAAGCGGCATGGCGCTTGATGGCGGATAAATATCTATGATGTCTCCGCGAAAGGATATCTCCCCTTCAACCTGCACCATATCAACAAAGCTGTATCCCCAAAAAAGCATCTGCTCTTGGAATTTTTTTAACTCTATTTTTGCGCCAAACTCTATAACGACAGAGTCTAAAAGCTCTTTGCGCGGCAGACTAAAAAGAAGTGTTTTTAACGGCGAAATAACAAGCGGCTTTTTTTTACATGTATAATATTTTCTCAAAGCAGAAAAGAGCTCATGGAGCTCCTCTTTGTAAACCCTTAAATCATCCCCGTAAGTTGCCCTAAAATCAGGAAAAACAATAACATCATGCTTGAAAAATTTAGCCACGCTCTCAAGTTCATGAGCCTCTTTTGAGTCATCGCATATCAAGAGTTCCAAATCTTGCGCTTTAGCGGTTTTGTAGTATTGAAATAGCCTATGCTGCGACATTATACATAGCTCCTTAAAAATTCTTCAACAACGCTAAAAGAGCCAAAAACCAGATATTTTTGCTCCTCTTTTATCTCTTTGAAGATTGTATGGGCAATATCCAACTCATCAAGCGCTTTTTGGATTTCTTCTAACTTTTCAACTCTTGGGTTTTCAATTTCAATAATCTCTACGCTTAAGATAATTGGCTTTAAAATTGAGAGTATCTCATGATAATTTTTATCTCTGTAACTGTTATAAACAAGTCTGAATTTTTGCCCTCTTAGCGCTTCTGCAATCCCATGTGCAGCCATTGCATTATGTCCGACATCAACAATTATATTCTCGCTTATTTTCGTAACTCTTCCAAAAAGAGGCGCTGCCGAGAAATTTTCTATCTCATATTTAAGCCCTAAAAAATTCAACGCAGATATGCTAAGCAACAAGTTGTCTATCAAATATGGAACAAGCGATAATTTTTTGGCAATTTGTTCTATCTTTTCTCTATCTTTTTCATCTATAAATTCAGTGACTTTTTTAATATTTAAAGATTTTTCTGCCTTGAGTTTTTCGGCAATTTTATAAACCTCATCGTAGTTTTGAGCAGCTAAAATTGCGCTGTTTTGAATGGCATTTAATTTTGTAGCAGCGATACTCTCTATACTTGAGCCTAGAAAAGCCTCGTGGTCGTAACCGATAGGCGTCACAAGCGTCAAACTCTTCGCAAATACGGCAGTTGCGTCAAACTCGCCTCCAAGCCCTGCCTCCATAACCACATAATCACACTTTTTAAAAATAATCATTGCCAAAAAGGTTGTGTACTCAAAGTAGCTAAGAGAATCAGAGTCTGACTTGCTTAAAAGTTTTTGCAGCTCTGCATGCGCATCTTCCAGCTCTGCATCGGCTGCATTTGCGCCGTTAAGCCAAACTCTCTCGTTAAACTCCAAGATATGCGGAGATGTGTAGTGTCCTGTCTTAAAGCCAATTGAGCAGAGAGCATTTGCCAAAAAACGCCCGGTAGTGCCTTTGCCGTTTGTTCCGATTATATGAATTATGCTAGGAGCAGATAGAGAAGATTTTACTTTTTCATAGACACGCGGCATACGAGAATAGTCAATCTCCTCGTAAAAGAGAGGCTTGGAGTTTAGATAATCTTTTAATATCACTTAGCCTCAACCCTGTCTCTGCCGTCTTTTTTTGCTTTATATAGAGCTTCATCAGCTGATTTCACCAAATTATGAAGCGAAAAGTGTGTTTTTCTCTCGCTTACACCGCAGCTGACTGTAAGCTCTATGCGGTTCTCTTTATACATCATGCGGGCATTTTTAACCTTGTTTCGTACTTTTTGCGCGAAAACAACTCCGCCATCAAGATCAGTTTCGCCAAGAATCGCCATAAACTCTTCGCCTCCGAATCTTCCTATTATATCAACAGCCCTAGCCTCATTTTTGAGAATTTTTGCAAAAGCAAACAGCACCGCATCACCGGCATCATGCCCATAGGTGTCATTAACTGATTTAAAGTAGTCAAGATCAAAAAATACGACTGTAAAGTTGTGTCCGTATCTTTCAAACTCCGCCTCTTTGACACTCATAAACTCATCCAGTGCACGCTTGTTGAAAAGTTTTGTTAAAAAGTCTTCTCTTGATTGCTCTTTGGCTTGCTCAAGCTCATACTCCAACTGCTCTATTTTTTTACTTAGTATGGCTACTTCGCCGCTGTGCTTTTTTAAGTCTTTTGTCAGCGCCTGAGTATTCTCTTCAAGTGCTACTGCTATGGTGTAGAGTTTTTTATGTGCAATATTAAAATTTGTGCTTGTACTCTCATTTGAGTAGCTCTCAAGCTCTTTTTTTATCTTTTGTATCTCGACAGTTGAGCTGTCCGAACTCTCTATCATCTCTATAAGTCTAAGAGAGAGCTTGTCAAGAACGCCGTCTATGGACTCTATCATATCTTTTACGCTCTGTTTATCAAGGGCAATTCTCAGAGATATTGCAGATTTTATCTCAGCTTCAATAGTAGACTCTTCCAAAAGCGAAGGATTTTTTTGGATTTTTTGGCTTAGCTGAATTATCTTCTCGTTTACATCTGAAGCGATGGATGGAACAAGCGATGAGACTAAAAGTGAAGCTACCTTCGAGAGCTCAAACGACTCTGAAGATTTATTGGAAATAGCGCTTAAATTTAGATTTTGAACACTCTTCTTTAAATCACTGCTGTCGATTTCACCAAATGATTTTAACTTTTGTAAAAATGTATCGTCGTATGTTGTTGCAAAATTAATCCATAGCTGTCTAAACTGCTCTATTTCAGCAATCGAAGCCTCCCTGCTTAGCAAATCCAGACTTTTTCTTGCCAATTCAGCTGCTTCTCTGTTATGAAGCACCTCTATAACCTGAAGCACTCTTTTTGTAAAGGCAGTTTGGGACTCCAATAGGTTTGAGCAGTGAGACGGGTTTGTTCTGTTTAGCTTAGATATCAAAAAGTGAGAGAGTTCAGATATCGTTTTGATATGATATCTTTTTAACTCATCCTGAAACTCTTTATTGAGCATAGATTTGAATTTGTCCAGCTTGGAGCAGTCTTCAACGCTAAAACCGGCTTTGGTCGCCTCTTTGCAAAAAGCCTCTGCATAAAAATCGGGCGTCAGAAGTTTGCCCTCAACTTCTAATCTTTTAACAGCTTTTTTAATAATTGCCTGAATGTTCATAACATCTCCCTATTTTTTAGCTCTCGCTCCCTCGGCAGAAACTTGCGCTACAAATGATTTAATAGCCCTTTGTGCCGCGAATCCGATGGCTTCAAATCTGTCTTGGTCTGTAACAATAGCATTTGGCGCTACCGAAAAGTCATAAAATCCTCTTGTAGAATAGTTTTTTGATGAACCGTTGTTGTGTTTTGTAATATTTAAAACAACGTGCATTCTATAACCAACAACAAAGCCGTTCTCATCGTAAATAATCGGTGCATATGCAGGTTTGCCCATTTTTAGCACAAGATGCGTGTCTGAGCGCTCTCTGCCAACCAATGAAGCTTGAAACACCTCTATAACCGCTCTGTCAACTGCATCTTTGATTACGACCGTATTTTGAGGGTCTTCCGCTGAGATAATTACGCTGGTGCTTATCTTTTCTCCCAAATTATCACGAGCAAATTTGGCACTCGGAGCGTATCCGCATCCGCTTACTAGAAAAAGTAGCAAAAATAGCAACGAAGCGTTTTTGATGCCTGAGAATTGTTTCAAAACTAATCCTTGATAACCAAATTTACTAGCTTTTTAGGGACTACAATCTCTTTTATTATAGTTTTTCCCTCAAGCCATTTTAAAGCACTCTCTTTAGCCATTGCGATTATCACATCGTTTGCGGCATCAGGAGAGACCTCTATCTCAACTCTTGCTTTTCCGTTAATAGATACCCCTAAAGTTAAGACGTTTTCAACAAAAACTTCATCTACAACTCTCTGCGGCGCTAAGTTTTTAAAAGAGAACTTTTGACTGCTTATCTCCCAGCATGTGTGCGGAATGACAGGCTCCATAATAGAGGTTAAAATCCAGTACCCTTCGCTCCAGACATCGCTGTTTGACTGCAGGTTTAGAGCATTCATAGCCTCCATAACACCGGCTATCATAGTGTTAAAAGTGTACTTCTCTCTGTAAACATCCTCTGCGCGAACAAGCGCCTCGTACACTTTTTTTCTTGCGAACTTCTCTTCTTTTGTAAGCTTTGAGTGTTCAAGAGCAGGAATTTTATCTGTTTTGCAAACATTCACGCTTCTTTCATAAAATCGTTTTATAAACTTATACGCCCCATCAACGGCATTGTCGTTCCACTCCAGCTCTTGTGTCGGAGGCGCGGCAAAGAGTATGAAAAGTCTTGCGGTATCCGCTCCGTACTTCTCTATAATAGCATCCGGGTCAACAGTATTGCCCTTGGATTTGCTCATCTTTGCGCCGTCTTTTAGCACCATTCCTTGCGTAAGGAGTTTCTCAAATGGCTCATCAAATTCTAAATAGCCCAAATCACGGAAAACTTTTGTGAAAAATCTTGCATACAGTAGATGTAAAATTGCATGCTCTATACCGCCGATATAGTGATCTACGCTCATCCAGTACCTAATCTGCTCTTTTGAAAAAGCCTCTTTTCCCCAGTTTTTAGGCGATGCGCAAAAACGTAAAAAATACCAGCTAGATTCTACAAACGTGTCCATAGTATCTGTTTCGCGAAGAGCATCTATGCCGCATTTGGGACATTTGCAATGCTTCCACGAAGGATGGTGGTCAAGCGGGTTTCCCTCGCCTGTGATTTGGATATCTTCAGGAAGGGCGATAGGAAGATTTTCTTTCTTTTCCATTACTATTCCGCAGTCGTGACAATGAACAAACGGGATAGGCGCACCCCAATATCTCTGACGGGAAACTCCCCAATCTTTTAGTTTGAAGTTGGTTGTTTTTTTACCGATTTTTTTATCTTCAAAATACTCTATTATTTTAGCCTGCGCCTCTTTGGAGTTCAGTCCGTTAAACATCTCTGAGTCAAAAAGCTCGCCGACATCCGTAAAAGGTTTATCTGCGCTAAACTCTCCGCCGAAAGGTTTTATTACACCCTTTACCGGCAAATCATATTTTTTGGCAAAATCAAAATCTCTCTCATCATGAGCAGGAACAGCCATAACAGCGCCGCTTCCGTAATCCATCAGAACAAAGTTTGCAACCCAGATAGAAACCGGTTTGTTTGTCAGCGGATGAAGCACATGCAGATTTAACGCAACGCCGCTCTTCTCTTTTTGCCTATCAATTGATGAAGCGTTTTTCATCTCTTTAATTTTCTCAATTGTCTCTTTGTCTAGAAGTAAATTCTCTATCATATAGCTTACAATCTCGTGCTCAGGAGCCAGTGCCGCGTAACTCACTCCATAGATTGTGTCTGGACGCGTTGTAAATACGCTAAAGCCGTCAAATTTGCTATTTAACTTATCTAGAGATGTCTCATCAAACGCTAGCTTAAACTCCAAACCGTTTGACTTGTCTATCCAGTTCTCCTGCATCGTAAGAACCTGCTTAGGCCACCCGCCCTCAAGTTTGCTCAAATCAGAGAGCAGTTCGTCACCGTACTTGGTTATTTTGAAGTAGTACTGGTTCATATCTTTTTTAACTACGTCACTGTCGCATCTCCAGCATGAGCCGTCTATTACCTGCTCGTTTGCCAAAACAGTATGACAGCTCGGACACCAGTTTAAAAAACCCTTTTTTCTGTAAAGAAGTCCCTTTTCGTACATGTCGATGATAAAAGCCTGCTCAAACTTGGTATAGAGCTCATCGCTTGTTGCAAGTTCGCGCTCTTTTGAGAATGAAAATCCAAGTGATTTAAACTCGCCCTTCATGTAGTCAATATTGTCATACGTCCATTTTTTCGGGTGTGAACCGTTTTTTATAGCTGCGTTTTCTGCCGGCATACCAAAACTGTCAAAGCCGATTGGATGAAGGACATTAAATCCCTGTTGGCGGTAGTATCTTGCAAAAGCATCACTTAGAGTGTAGTTTCTTACATGCCCCATATGAAGACGTCCGCTTGGAAACGGAAACATACTGAGTATATACTTTTTAGGTTTTGTAAAATCTTCACTAGGCTCAAAACTTCTGTCTTTTGCCCAGTATTGCTGCCACTGTTTCTCTAACTCTTTTGAACTATAATTCAACACTCTCTCCTAGTACTCATCGCGGTTTTTTGAACTCTCAATATAGACAAGTCCCATTGAAAATACATTTGCTATCAACGCACCGATTGCAAGTGCAATAGCCCATGTTAAATTGCCGACAACTTCAAGGTAGATAAATGCAGGAATAAGGTGTAAATCAGCAACCAGAGAAGAGGCTAAAAGTTCGGCTGAGAGAAGATTTCTAACCCCTATTTTCAAAAATGTTGAAATTAAATTTAAGCTGCCTGCTACAAAGAGGGCAACGGCACTGTGCTCATATAGAAAACCCGCAATTGATGTTAAACTCATCAATGAAAAAAATACGTATACTACTTTGCCCCAATCCATAACGACACCTTAGCTATAAAATTAATTAGAGAGATTATACAAAAAGTATCTTAAAATGTAGATTTTATGACATTTGATGTCCTGTGAATATTTTCTATAATTGTGAATTTTTATCTCATTGTGATTTATTTGTGACTATTTTTTACCGTTTAATGATAGATATATTTTTAATTTGATACCTTATATAAAATTAAAAAAGGATGACTTTATGAAAAAGTTGCTGTTAAGTGTTTTGCTGTTGCTTGCTAGTTCTTCATTTGCAAATGAAGTATATAAAAAAGAGGTTAAAACTCCGTATGATGTTTACATAAAAGAGTTAAAAGAAGCTATTGAAAAAAACCATATGAATATTTTATATGAGTTGGACTTAATCAAGAAGTTTAAAGATTCTGGTTATGAAAAAAAGTTTGGTGCTGATTTTAATAAAAATAAATTGACTGCTGCGACAACGATTTTACTCTGCAACGGATATATTGGAAATCAAATCTCAAATATTGACTCTGAAATGATGGCACTATGCCCTATAAAACTCAGTGTAATTAGTAACGGCAAAAGTACGAAAGTTATATACACAAAGTATAAAGGCGCTTCTACAAACAAAGAAATTGCAGCTCTGCTCAATACTCTTGATGAAGTGGTTATCAACACAATCGAGCTAACAACAGATAAATATATGCAAAAAGCTTTCTCTGATGATTTGCTTGACAATCGTCATACAGACCACTAACAAAAAAATCATCTCTCATTTGAGATGATTTTCTAAATAAACTTTCTTACCTTACTGATTTTTTCTCACATAACCCCAGATTCAAACTGAGCTCACTGCTTATTTCTCGCACAACCTGAACGAAGTCCAGTCTATGCTCAATCACTAAAGCCTCAGCTGTCGCTGAAAATGAGAGCTTTAAAATATTTTACATAACCCCAGATTCAAACTGAGCTCTCATTTTTTCTCTCTCGGCTCTAGATTTTATTTTTTCAGCTAGTTTTTGACGATAGTCACTAACACTAAATCCAGTCCACACAACAAGTTGGGCTGCAACGAAAATAGAACTGTATGTTCCTATGACAACACCCACTAGCATCGGAAAACTAAACCCAAGCATTATGTCTCCGCCGAATAAAAAGAGAGTAAGTACAACAAAAAATACCGTCAATGAAGTAAGAGTAGTACGAGACTGAGTGCGTGAAACAGCTTCATTAATAACATGAACAAAGTCTGTCTCTTTAGACTCTTCTATATTCTCACGGACGCGGTCATAAACTATAATGGTGTCATGTATAGAGTAACCTAAAATCATAAGCAGTGCCGCAACACTCTCAATGTTAAAATCGACTTCAAAGTAGGAAACAAATCCAAAAGTGATAACAATATCATGAACAATCGCAATAATAGCCGCCAAAGCAAAACGCCACTCATATCTAAATGTTACGGTTGCCATAATAGCCAACAGTGTCAGCAAGAATGCGGTAAGACCTTTAACCCGAAGCTCATCCCCTACTTTTGGACCCACCATGTCAACACGGCGAATCTCAAAATCACCAGTGCCTTTTAAAATCTCTTTGGTAGTATCGCCTATGTCATTACTTAAACCGACGGTTGATGCCGGTGTTTTAATAACTATCTCTTGCGAGGAACCGAATTCGCTTACGGTTGCATGCTTAAAAAGTTCACTTTTTTTAATACTTTCGCGAACTTTATCTATCGGAGCATCTTGGGTGTACTTTACCTGAACAACTGTTCCGCCCGTAAAATCAATACCAAACGAAAATCCTTTTACTGCAATAAGAGCAATTGAGATAAAGAATAGAACAAATGAGGCAATAAAAAAGATTTTTCCTTTTCCTAGAAAGTTATAAACCTTATCTTCTTTAAAAAGTTCCATAATTACGCTCCTTTTCTTTTTGACATACCAAACCACAATGTGTAGTTTTTATTTTTTTCGATGTTACTCATGAAAAACTGGTATATACCGTACGTACCGACAATAGCCGTAAGCATTGATGCCAAAAGACCAAGACTAAGAGTAACAGCAAATCTTTTGATGGCTCCGGTTCCGTATACATAAAGAATAGTACATGCCAAAAGTTGTGTTATATTGGAATCCAATATTGCACGCATTGCTTTCTTATACCCTTCTGCTATTGCTCTACTGACCGGAATTCCTGCACGCAGACCCTCACGAATACGCTCATTAATAATAATATTAGAATCCACGGCAAGTCCGATGTGCAGTACAATACCGGCCATACCGGGTAAAGTCAGCGTTGCACCCAGCAATGAAATCGTTCCCAAAATAATAAAAAGATTGATTACAACTGCCAAGTTAGCGATAACTCCTGCTAGTCCGTAATAAAACATCATAAACAAAATTACAAGTCCGAAACCGCTTACCAACGCAAGCAGTGCCGCTCGAATGCTGTCTGCTCCCAAACTAGGACCTACCGAGCGTTTTTCCATTACATAAATAGGCGCCAAAAGCGAACCTGAACGAAGAGCGATAGCCAAATCTTTGGCTTCCGTAACCGTATAGCTGCCGGATATCTGGCCGCTGCCTCCGCCGATACGCTCGTTTATATTTGGAGCAGAGTAGACCTTTCCATCTAGAACTACCGCCAAGCGTTTTCCAACACTTGCACCGGTAAAGTCACCAAATATCTCGGCACCCTCGGCATTTAATGTAAAGCTTATCAATGGTCGGTTATTTTCATCAAATCCAACATGTGCATCAGTTAGCATTCCGCCGTCTAAGATAGGAATTTCACGAACCAAATATTTTATTTGTGGATTTGCAGTATCTTCCAAAATAACATCACCGTACGTCGCAGCCTCACTATCGCTCATTGTATAGACTCTGCCTGCTCTATCTTCATCAACTGCCATAAGTTGAAGTTTAGCGGCACGGGAGATAAGCTCACGAGCTCGCTGCTCTTCCTCTACGGTTTTAATTCCGGCTAATTCAACTAAGATTTTATCTTTGCCTTGGCGCGTAACAGACGGCTCAGAGAGACCAAACTGATCAAGTCTGTTTCTGATAGTTTCAACCGCTTGTGAAACAGCCTGTTCACCTGTTGCCAAAACTTCCTCAGGAGTAAGTGAAATAGAAATCTTCGTATCTTCTACAACTACAACACTCCCTTTTATCTCCGATACGTAATCTTTTACATTTTTAACATCATCTTTATCTAAAAATGTTATTGTCACACTATCTTCGTCAAAACTAAAAGATTCAATCAAAATATCTTTTTTGTCACTAAAATTTTTCACGCTTGCAGAGATTGATTTTATGCGAGAAGTTATCGCCTCCTCTGTTTTCACGCCCAAAAGCATATGAAGTCCGCCTTGCAAATCCAACCCAAGCGTGACTTTCTTGCCGTTTTCTAGTTGTAAAAGAGACGGAGCAGAAAAAATAAGCCCGAAAACCGTAGCAAATGCAAGGATTATTAAACGAAAATTAAGCTTCATCCTCGTAAATCTCTTTACGCGTAGCTTCATAACAGATGGCATTTCTAAACTTTACTCCCTTAATGATAAAGTCAGTTGGCGCAGAGGCTGTTTTAAAGTCGGACGCTCCGGCAAAAAAGATATCGTTTACATATT
>DAIDMU010000028.1 GCA_027448805.1 Sulfurimonas sp.
GAACATGGTAAAATTGAAACTACTGTTGAAAAAGCAAAAGAGTTACGCTCTTATGTTGAGAAACTTATTACTGTTGCAGGTAAGAATGATTCAAACGCTCATAAAGCAGTATTTGCGGCGCTTCAAAGTAAAGAAGCAACAAAGACTCTAGTAAATGAGATAGCACCTAAGTACGTTGATCGTCCAGGCCGCTATACTAGAAATACTAGAACACGTATTCGCCGTGGTGACGCTACTACTATGGCATTTATTGAATTAGTATAATTCATTTTTTATAACAGCGGGGCTTAATCTCGCTGTTATCCTTTCATATTTCCACATCCCAAACTACTTAAATTATAAGTGAGACATTATGAGTAATTTCGCATTTGGAACTTACAGAATTAGTGATTTAAATTTACAACATGTAGAAGCATTAAAAGAGGCTTTACGTTCAGGCATAACAATGATTGACACCTCGTCTAATTATATGGACGGTGGAGCTGAGCGCGCGATAGCATTGGCATTTAGTGAGTTTGATGAGAGCATAAAAAATGAAGTCGAAGTTGTCAGCAAATTTGGATATTTACAAGGCAGCTCTTTAGAGAGTTATAAAGAGGATGCGGCATTTAGAGGGAGTGCGCAAGAGGTTGTTAAATACTCTCCGGACTGCTACCACTCCATATCGAAATCTTTTATGCATGAGCAGTTGACGCAGTCGTTAAAGAGGCTGGAACTTGAGAAATTAGGCTGCTATCTAGTGCATAATCCTGAGTACTATATTTTAGATGCCATTAATAAGGGTATTCCAAAAGACGAAAGACTCGATGAGATGTACAGAAGAATTGAAGATGCTTTTGTAGGTCTTGAAGAAGAAGTAAAGTGCGGAAGAATCCTCTCTTACGGCATAAGCTCAAACAGTTTTTCTCTGTCTGAGTCTGATGATGAATTTTTGCCTTACGAAGATTTGCTTACATTGGCACAAAATGCAGCAGATACGGTCGGAAACAAAAGACACAGCTTTAAAACGATAGAGCTTCCTATCAATATTCTTGAGAGAGAAGGGCTAAAATGCGCCTCTTGGGCAAAAGCGAACGGATTAAGGGTTTTGGCAAACAGACCTTTGAATGCAAAATATAAAAACAAGATGTACCGTCTAGCAGAGTATGAGGAGAGCAGGGACTACTATCACCATTTAAACGAACTGCTTGATATCTGCGATACTCCAGAGCTAAAAGCACTATATAATCTTATAGAGCAGCTTGACGATAATAAACACAAGTTTGGCTGGATAGGTAATTATGATATATTTTTGTTTACGCAGATTATCCCGCATATCAAAAAAACATTAGAGGCGCTGGATGAGAACAGTAGAGATGCAATGCTTAACTCTATTGACCTCTTTTTGGTGGAATACAAAAAGACGGTGGCGTATGAGTGTTCAAGAAGCACAAAGACAGAGCTTGAAGATTTTTTTAAAGAGTGTCATACTTCAATGCAGGAGTGCGCTATAAAATTTTTAATGAACAACAAAAATGTCGATTATATTCTTGTTGGAATGAGGAAGCCTCAGTATGTGAATCAAATCCTTTCTTTGGATAGATAAGTGATATTTTTTATCACTTGTTAAGGGATTTTGTCATATCTTATGAATCTAATAAAATAAACAAATATTGAAGGATGGGTATGATTCCATTTACAGACGAAGAGTTGATGAACCCGGTTAGAAGCGTTATAGACAAGGTTCGCCCATCGTTAGCTCTTGATGGCGGTGATATAAATTTTATTACAGTCAAAAACTCAAAAGTATATATACAATTAAGAGGCGCGTGTATAGGATGTGCCAGCAGTGGAACAACGCTGAAATATGGCGTAGAGAGACAGCTAAAAATGGATATTCATCCGGAACTGACGGTTATTAACGTGCCGATTGGTATGGAAAACGATATAGATAATTTATAAATAAGTGCGGATATATTATGTCAATAAGCAAATTTAAAACATTAACACAAGCAAAAGAGAGCTTTTCTAAATCAGACTATAAGAATGCATTAGAAAAATTTGCAGCAGTACTGCAAAATTTTCCCAACTCAAAAGAGGCATATAACGGCGTTATTCTTGCAGAGATGGCAATGAGCGGAGAGGGCGGAGCAGAGGCCCTTTTTGACTATTACGAGGTATTAAAAGAGGAAGATAAAGAGCAGGCTGACATCATTATGAGCCAAATACTCCAAAATATGGACGGCTCGCTAGAAAAACTTAGAGAAGTTTTTGCAGAACCTCTGCGCGACAGAGTTGAGTTTGAAGACGGAATTTTGTATAAGGATTTTAAAACACTAGTAGATGATGGCGGAAACTTCAAGGAGATTTTTGAAAATATCATGTTTTCTACACGTGTGATTATTACTCAAAAAGAGGATTTTGTTGATTTTTTAGACAAACTGATAGAACATGATTTTGCGGAGATGGCGCTTACGTATTTGGAAAACGCTCTGAGTGTTTACCCGAGTGACAAACTGCTTAGAAAGCTGCTTAAAAAATTAGCAAAAGGCACAAAAGTTGAAAATTGAACTTCCAGAGGAAGAGTTTAAATATATTACTGAAAACTCGCAGGAGTGCGACAGCCAAACAGCGTTTGTTTTAACTCCGCAAAATGAAAAATATCTTCAAAACGCAAAAGATAACGGCGCACACTCTATTATTAATATTAAAGATGTCGCAAAATTATTCGGGATAGACAAGATAAAAATTGTCGGAATAACAGGGACAAACGGAAAGACAACAACAGCAAGCGCAATCTACTCATTTTTGCTGGATTTGGGCTACAAGGCTGCTATGCAAGGAACCCGCGGCTTTTTTATGAATGATGAGATGGTAGAGGGCAAAACGCTTACAACACCGTCAGTCTTAAACACATACAAGCACATATATCAGGCTGTAAGTGCGGGCTGTGATTTTTTTATCATGGAAGTAAGTTCACACGCCATTGCCCAAAAAAGAGTAGAAGGGCTAAATTTTGAGCTTAAAATTCTTACAAATATTACGCAGGATCATCTCGATTTTCATAAAACAATCGGCGAATATATAGCTACAAAGAACAGTTTTTTTCAAGATGACGGAAGAAAGCTTATAAATAAAGATGAGCCGAAGGCGTCATTTAATTTTAAAAATACTTTCACATACGGAATAGAAAATCCGGCTACATACAGACTAATCGCCTACTCTTTAAATAATGCTTCAAGCGGAATAATTCAGCACTTTAAAGATGTTGTTCCGTTTACCTCTTCGCTCCACGGTTTTTTCAATCTTTACAATCTTATGGCTGCTATTGCGGCGACACATCTTTTAACCGGAAAAAAACTCCAAGAGGTTGCTGCAGTCGTTGATAATTTTGCCGGAGTAAGCGGACGAATGGAGCAGGTTAGCGAAGTTCCCAATGTAATTGTTGATTTTGCCCACACTCCAGACGGCATCCAGCAGGTCTTAAATGCGCTCAAAGAGAAAGAGCTTTTGGTTGTTTTTGGCGCAGGCGGAGATAGGGACAGGACTAAAAGACCTTTAATGGGGAGAGTTGCGGCAAGTTTGGCAAAAAAGCTTTATATTACAAGTGACAATCCAAGAAATGAAGACCCGCAAGAGATTGTAAATGAGATCTTGGAAGGCATTGAAGACAGAAGTATTGTCAATGTTGAGCTAAACAGAAGAAAAGCCATTGAGATGGCACTTCGTGACCAGAAAGACGATGAAGTAGTCGTAATACTCGGGAAAGGCGATGAGGGTTACCAGATTATATATGACGAGAAATTTCCGTTTGATGATAGAGAAGTCGTGAGGGAGTTATTAAAAATAAAGTAATTTTATTCTTAATAACAGAAACTTCTTTATACGCATTATTATTTATGAGGTAATTTTTGATATAATTGCGAAAATTTTTACAAGGGTGGTATTTATGGGAATTCCTCAGCCAGCATTTTATATATTTAAATGTGAACAATCAGCTCCTCCGGGCATGCCAAAACCATCGTGTGTTACCCCGCAAACTCAAGATTTATTTCAGCATTTGGCACAAAAATTGATGAAAGAGGGCGTGATGGGAACAGTTCAGCCTATCCGCACATCATGTCTCAGTCGTTGTAGTTCAGGTCCTGTTATGCTTGTAGAGCCGGGGCATTTTATGTACGCGGCATTAACTAAAGAGAAAATCGATAGAATTATAGAAGAGCATATTATCGGCGGAAATGTTGTTAAAGAGTATCTAATCGGCTCTGACATGTGGGATGAGCCAATCTCTCCATGTGATATGAAAAAACAGATGGGAATGTAGGAAAATAAGATGACTATAGAAATGTTGTACAGCAAAATTCATCGTGCTACGGTAACCGATGCTAACCTAAACTATGTTGGTTCTATTACCATAGATCAGGAGCTAATGGAAGCTGCAAAGATGAGGGTTGGACAAAAAGTTGAGATACTAAACATCAATAACGGTGAGAGATTCTCAACATATGTTATACTGGGTGAACGCGGTAAAAGAGACATCTGTCTAAACGGCGCAGCTGCTAGAAAAGTTCACAAAGGCGATAAAATAATCATCGTTGCTTATGCTACATATGATGAAAAAGAGTTAGAAACGTATAAGCCAAAAGTTGTTTTAGTAGATGAGAACAATGATATTGAAGAAATTTTAGAGAGTATCTGATGAGCATCAGCGAAATCTCGCCGACAGGCGCAGACCAAGTGACTGAGCAAAGCTGTGACTTTGTTGCAGGTTTGTGAGATAATATGATGCTTGGCAACTTGGGCGACATGAGCAAAATGCTTGAGGGAATGCAAGAAAATGCTAAAAAACTTCAAGCTGAGCTAGAGTCTAAAGTTTTTAAGGTAAAAAGCGGCGGCGGACTGGTAGAGATTGCTATAAACGGCAAGGGCGAAGTGACAGATATAAATATTGATGATTCGCTTCTTAGCGATAAAGAGTCTCTCCAAATTTTACTAATCGGTGCTGTTAACGATGCCAATAAAATGGTAGAGGATAACAGACAAAACAGCGCTTTGGGTATGCTTGGCGGCATAAATCCCTTTGGGAGCAAGTGAGTGTTTAGGCTATTTTTAGCGCTAAATCTTCTTTTTTTAAATCTCTATGCGTGCAAAGGCAGTTTTGAGTCGTGCAAGCTTAAAACTACCGATTCAAAATCAATTGTAAATCAAACACTTCAAATACCTCTGCAAAACAATCAAAGATTAGTTTTTTCTACGACTATCCCAAATGCAAAAATTATTAAACACGACCCATACTTATCACTCTACATTATAGAGGATACAAAAAACTTTAAATACCCCTTCAGAATAAATAAAAATCTTGCCTCCGGAATCATTGGTGTCGACAACAAAAGTGTTGTCGAAGGAAAAATTTTAAAAAGACAAGTTGGACTGGAGAGTTTTGCAACATTTAGCGAACCGCTCTCTGTGCCTAGTCTGCTTTTAAGCAGTTGTTGCGCGTTGGAGGGGATTGTCACTCCGCTGGGAATTATTGAAAAAGAGTATATAGAGAGATTTTTGAAAATAAAAAAAGTATCTTACGGTGATTTTGGCATAAAAGTAAAAGATGTTGACTCAAAGATTGTTGTCAGCAGCTCTAATCCATTTAAAACAGATAACCCATTTAAAAAAGATGACATAATTTTGGAAATTGATGGCAAAAAAGTAAAAAACAGCGCAACGCTTATGCGAAGTATACTCTTTAGCGAAATAGGCTCTGTTCATAAGGTGAAAATAAAACGAGGCAATGAAATATTGACTTTGAGTACGAAAAGCCAAAACAGAAGAGGCGGCGGATATCTAAACGATGCTTTCTTGGAACTGTTGGGGATATCTTTTGATAAAAACCTCTCGATTATAAGTATAGATAAAAATGCCCAAAATTATGGTCTTAAATTGGGCGACAAACTTCTTCAGATAAACACAAAAGAGATAAAAGATGAGCAGGATATATTTAATATATTTAATGACTCTAAAAAGTCTGTAAATCTTCTTTTTGAAAGAGACCATTTTCAGTTTTTTGTGAAAGTAAATTAGATACAATTTCGCATGCAAAACTTTGAGAATTTTTTACTAAATCACCTGCCGACTTCAAAAAGCATACATCCAAACTATCAAGAGGCTCTGCAGAGAATGCTTCTTGCCGGTGGGAAGAGATTTCGTCCGGCACTTTTGTTAGGCGTTGTAAATGCCTACAATCCTCTTCTTGTCGGCGGGGCACATCATGCTGCTTATGCGATTGAGCTTTTGCACACATACTCTTTGATTCATGATGACTTGCCTGCTATGGACAATTCACCGCTTCGCAGAGGGGAGCCGACTTTGCATGTACTTTTTGACGAAGTGACGGCGATTTTGGCAGGTGACGCGTTAAATACATACTCGTTTGAAGTTTTGAGCAATGCCCCGTTTTCGGACTATACGAGAGTTTCTCTCATAAGAGAACTTGCAACAAACGGCGGATTAAACGGAATGGTTTTGGGTCAAGCGATTGACTGTTATTTTGAAAACAGACCTCTTGGCATAGAGGATGTGAAAGTTTTACATACAAACAAAACTGCTAAATTGATTGCTGCTTCGCTTAAGATGGGCGCAATAATTGTCAATCAAGAGAAATTGGGTGAAAAACTATATGATTTTGGAATTAGACTTGGACTTCTGTTCCAGATTCAAGATGATATTTTGGATGTCACTCAAAGCAGCGAGGCAGCCGGAAAGCTGACAAACAATGATGAAGCTAAAAATAGTTTTGTTACATTGCTGGGACTTGATAAAGCAATGGATGAGGCGAATGAGTTGGCCCAGATGCTTACAAAAGAGATGGAAAGTTTTGATGAGAAGCTAAAGGATGAGCTCTCCCCGCTTCTTACGCAATATATAAACAGACATAAATAAAACAAAGGTAATAAATAAGATGAGTAATGTAATGCGCCAAAAAATGGCAAACAGTATAAGATTTTTAGCAGCAGATATGGTTCAAGCTGCAAACTCTGGCCATCCGGGTGCACCAATGGGACTTGCTGATATCGCGGTTGTTTTAAGTGAACATTTAAGCCATAATCCTAAAAATCCATCTTGGTTAAACCGTGACAGATTGGTATTTTCAGGCGGGCATGCAACGGGACTTATCTACTCTCTTTACTATCTTTGGGGGTATGGCTTGAGTGTTGATGACTTGAAAAACTTTCGTCAATTAGACTCAAAAACTCCAGGACACCCTGAATTTGGACATACAGAGGGAATTGAAATCACAACAGGACCTCTTGGTCAAGGCATAGCAAATGCTGTTGGCTTTGCAATGGCTTCAAAATTTGTCGGCGCTCAGGTCAACTCTGAAACGGCTGCATTGATAGACCATAATGTTTACTGTTTATGCGGCGACGGGGACTTGGAAGAGGGTGTCAGTTATGAAGCTTGCTCAATTGCAGGACACAATAAGCTCGACAACTTGATTCTTATTTACGACTCTAATAGAATCACTATCGAGGGTTCAACTTCTTTAAGCATAAGCGAAAATATTCGTCTGCGTTTTGAGTCGCAGGGCTGGGATGTTTTGGAGTGTGACGGCCACAATTTTGATGAGATAGACAGTGCAATAACTGCTGCAAAAGGCAGTAAAAAACCGACAATTATTATTGCTAACACAACAATCGCAAAAGGTGCTGGCAAGCTTGAGGGTTCACATCACTCTCACGGCGCTCCTCTTGGCGGCGATGTTATTGCGGAAGCAAAAAAAGCAGCCGGATTTGATGCGACAAAAAGCTTTCATGTAGACGAAGATGTAATGGCACGTTTTAGATGCGCTGTTGAGAAGGGCGATTTGGCAGAGCGCGAGTGGATACATAGACAAAAAACTCTTCCGCTTATGGAACAAAATGAAGCTTTGGCAGCCCTACAAAATCCTGATTTTTCAAGAATCCAGTGGCCCTCTTTTGATAAAGCAGATGCAACCAGAAACACAAACGGAAAAATTTTAAATGCAATCGCGAAAGGCATTCCAAGCTTTTTGGGCGGTAGTGCAGACCTAAGCCCCTCAAACAAAACAGAACTTTTAGATATGGGAGTTTATCCAAAAGGGAGAAATATCTACTTCGGTATTCGTGAGCATGCAATGGCTTCAATTACCAATGCAATCGCTCTTTATGGACCGCTAATGCCATTCTCTGCAACATTTTTCGTTTTTTCAGACTACCTAAAGCCTGCAGCCCGCATTGCGGCACTCACTGGAATACAGCACTTTTTCATCTGGACTCATGACAGTATCGGTGTCGGCGAAGACGGTCCTACTCACCAGCCGATAGAGCATTTGAGCCAGTTTCGCGCACTGCCAAACTTCTATGTTTGGAGACCTGCGGATGGAGCGGAGAATGTTGAAGCATGGAAGAGAGCACTTGGTATGAAAAAATCTCCGTCGGCATTCGTATGTTCACGCCAAAATCTCTCGGTTCTTCCAGTTCCAGTTAAAGGAAGCGTTGCTCAAGGCGGATACTTGCTTGCAAGCGATGAAAATGCGACTATAACTCTTATGGCAAGCGGGAGTGAAGTAGAACTAGCTCTTAAAGTTAAAGAGGCTCTAAATGCTAAAGGCACTAAAGCAGATGTAGTTTCAGTACCATGTTACGACCTCTTTATTGAACAGGATAAAGCGTATATAGATTCAATTATCAAACCTAACAGTAAAAAAGTGGCTATTGAAGCGGCAAGAGGCTTGGAATGGTACCGCCTTGCTGATGAAGTTATAGGTATGGATACATTCGGTGCTTCAGCTCCTGCAGATAAGCTTTTTGCCAAGTTCGGTTTCTCGGTAGAAAATATTCTCTCAAAAATAAAATAGTTTTCTCTCAGGCAAACTTGCCTGACAGAAAATGATTAATCAATATAAGAATCATCAGCAATCTTGTATAGATATCTTTATAAACAAATACTTTTAAATCTCTTTTACCCCATCATCATAACTTTTTTTACATTTCCTCAAAGCGTTTTTTATGTGTTCAACCATTGGTTTTGGAGCATATTGAAGCAGCTCCAAAATCTCTCTTGCATCCTTTGAATAGCGTATATTGTACTCAGTAGCATACTCAATGTCAAAGTGAAAAAGTTCCTGTTCATCTACACCCAAAACTTCTGCAATGTAGGGAATAAGTTCTACTTTTAGTTCTCGTTTGCCGTAAAGATAGCCTAAAATAGTTTGTGTTGAAGGTGATTCACCTGTTCTTTTTAGTTTGGGCGAGAGAGATACAAGTTTATTTGCAAACTCTTGTTTTGTAATTTTTTTCTCTTCTAAAATATAGTTAATTTTTTCCCAAACTTCCATAAATTTTAAGCCTTTGGTCAATATGAAATAATTTAGTCAATAATAAGAAAAAGTAAAGGTCGAATTAAATATACTTTGGTCGTTTTGAAAATTAACAAAAAACATTAGGAGTGTTTATGAAAAAAATCATTTTTATAGCAGTAATAGCAATGATAGTTACGAGTGGATGTGCTACAAAAATTACACTCAAGCAAGAGAGGGAGTTAGATGTTTATAAGGCAAAGGGATTGTATGTAGAAGAAAAATCAACTGGCGCAGCGGCTGGTCTAGGGCTTCTTCCTGGAGGTGGTTCCTTTTATGCAAGGGAGTATGAACTAGGAGTTGTAAATTTACTTCTGTGGCCAGCGTCTATTTTATGGGATCCTATAAGTGGTGTTTATGGAGCAGAAAAAATTAATTATCGTGCTACCAAGCTTGATATTGATGAAAAAAAACATAATGAGCTTGCATTATTGGAAAAAGATTTTGAGGATAACAAGATTGACCAAAGTAGCTATATTAATCAAAAGCGCAAAATAGAAGATAGATATAGCCCTAGTTGGGAATAATTGCCGCTGAAAATAGATTTTTTAATTTTTATAAATATTAATTTTAATACCTTTTAATATTTGCGGTGCTTTTTGAATTTTATCCAATGTGATTGACTTTTGCAGTGATGCTATATAGCCGATTGGATTATAAAAAGCATCTTCTTGTTCACTTATGTTGTTAAAAACTCTATATTTCAATGATAAGTAGAGAGTTGATTTGTCAACTTCTGAATACCGCAGGAGACACTATTAACGCTTCTTCTGGAATTTATAAACATAATATAAATTTAATGTTAAATTTATTTTAATAAAGTACAATTTAACATCTTTAGTTAAAAGAGGTTAAAAAATGAAGTTACTTTCGTTACTGATTATGGGTGCCGTTTTGTGTTATGGAGCGGTAGATATTAACAAAGCAGATAAAAAAGAACTAATGGCTATTAACGGTGTAGGCGAAGCAAAAGCGAATGCTATATTAGAGTACAGAAAAAAGAATAACTGTTTTGGCAGTGTTGCAGAGCTAAAAGAGGTTAAGGGTTTTGGCGATAAATTTTTAGAGAAAAACAAAGCCGGCATTACAGCGAGTGAGTGCAAGAAAAAGTAATTTTTATATCTACATGTATTTTTTTACATGTAGATAATCTTGGTCACTTCTCTTAAAAAATCAAAAAAAATCTTTTAAAAAACACCCTCTTGCATAAGGTCTTTTCGAGTAGAAGTTTTTGCCGTGATTTACGATGATAGCATGAAACTCTTGGTAGATTTTTAGCAGCTCCCTCTCATCCTCTACATACTTTTTTAAAGAGCTCTCTATCAAAGCTTTTATATCGCCGTATTTTGCTTTTTCATCCACAAAATCTAATTCAACCAATATCCTTTTTGTATAGGCGTCGACTTTAAACTGGAGTTGATTGTAGCCGTATAAAAGTATGGAGTCTGCCGTCTCCTCCCCGATGCCCAAAACATTTAAAAGCGCCTCTCTTGAGGGAATAACGCCACCTAGAGAGTTGTAAAATTTGACAAACTCCAAAATATATCTGGCTTTTTGGTTGAAGTAGCCGGATGGTTTAATTGCCTCTTTTAGCTCATTTATATCCATGGACTCTATGGCATGAGAATTCAGGGCATTTTTAACATGCAGGTTTTCTAGTGATTTTACAACAGATGCAAATGTCGTGTTTTGGGTAAGAATTGAGCCTAAACAAACCTCAAATATTTCGTTTTTATCTCTTGGAAAATTGTAATCAAGCTTGTGATATCCATAACCAGTTATCGGCCACCAGCCCTGCGGTCCATAATTTTCATACAATATTTCGTAGATGTTATATATTTTGTTCATAAATATGTCAACACCTTAACACCCGCAAAAATTGCACCCAGAAAAATAACAGAAGAGATAAAAACTAGCGCGGTCACCACTTTTGGTTTGCAGTCGTACAGCGAGGCAAGGTTTACGTTTGCTATTGCCAAAGGAACCAAAAGCTCTATAAAAATTATTCCTTTTATTGTCGCATCCAGCTCTATATTGTAGAGAATTAAAAAAGCAACACTTGGCACAAAAATAAACTTCATACCCATAACCCATACGGTTAAACTTCTGCTTATCTCGTTTATTTTTGTGCCGTATAGATAGATTCCAAATAGAAACAGCTGCATGACAATTGAGGCATAAGCGCCCATCATAAGCATCTTCATAATCTCTTCGCTTGGTTTGTAATCATTTAGACTTAAAAATATGGCAACACCTGCTGCCCAGAGAATAGGAAGTTTGACTATGTTTTTCAGCGAGGTTTTGATGTCAAAACTCCCTCTGGAGTAGTAGTAAACTCCAACCGTGTAAACCACAAACACATTCATAAGATTTATAACGGTTGTGTAGGGGATGGACTCTTCGCCAAAAATTGCGATGTTTAACGGTATTCCTAGATTTCCTGTGTTTCCTATTATCGCTGCAACTGTCGCAATGGAGTACTCTTTTTGATCAGAAAAAAGTTTTTTTGCAATAATTGCCGAGATAATCAAAACCAAAATAGTTATAAAGAGATAGATGGACGGCGCAAAAAATAGCGTTGCGTTGACAGGGCGAATTAAAAGCCCCCAAAATGTTAGAAAGACCTGCAGAAAATAGACGTTTATAAGCGTTATGGTTTTATCGTCGATAGCCTCTTTGAAGCTCATTTTTGCTACAAAGCCGACGACAATAAAGATATAGATGGCTAAAATTGAAAATATTATTGAACTCATGGAGCGATTATAGCAAATAGTGTATAATTTCGCACCAAAAGAAGGCGCAAAGAGATGCAGACAATAGAAGATATACAAAAAACTTTAGAAGAAAATCAGGCCGTTATGCTCTACTTTTCGGCTCCGACATGTAACGTTTGCCATGCGCTAAAACCAAAACTTTTAGACGCAATCAAGAGCAGCTTTAATGAGTTTAAAGTTGTAAGTGTAGACACATCCATTGAGCAAGAGATTGCCGCCCATTTTAGCGTTTTTGCTATTCCTACCGTCTTGGTTTTTCTAGGCGGCAGAGAGTTTTTGAGAAAATCACGCCACATGAGCGTTGATGAGGTCGTGCGAGAGATAAAACGCCCTTATGAAATTATGATGAGCTAGCTACTTCATAAAAGCGATAAGCGAGGCGGCGACTGCAACGTTTAAAGATTCGACGCCGCGGTTCATCGGGATGCTTATGGAGTCGTTGCACAGTTTTTCAATCTCTTTGGAGACTCCTTCACTCTCATTTCCTAGAACAAAGATAGACCTCTCGCTCTTTTTTATATCGTAGATGCTGTTTTTTGCATGCGAAGAGAGAAGGTAGATTTTTACCTCTTTTAACTCTTTTAAAACTTCATCAAGCGTATAGCAGTAGTATATTGGGAGTTTAAAAAGCGTTCCTGCACTCGCTTTTATGACAAGCGGGGAGATTTTTGCGCTGCTTTTTTTAGGAAGAATTACACCATCTACATAGCCTGCGGCGCATGAGCGGATAATCATTCCCAGATTTTGCGGATTTTGGATGCCGTCAAGTGCAAGTAGTTTGAAACTTTTAAGATTTTTTATCTCATTTGCGCTTTGGTAGGAGGAAGCAATGATGTCTATTGCCACGCCTTGGTCCTGCTTGGCATTTTTGCTGATTCTGCTAAGAGCATTTTTATCGTGGTAAGTTACCCCAATGCCTCTTTTTTTGGCAAGGTTAAGTATTGTCTCTACGGCACCGTCAGGCTTATTTGAGTTTGACATGTGAATCTTGTGTATCTCGATATTATTATCCTGCAAAACTTCTACAACTACATTTCTGCCATAGAGCGTTATTATCTTCTCAAAATATGCTTTTTTATTTTTGTACTCTTGTGAATCTTGCAAAGCGGAGCCTTTCGTTTATATTGGTGGAATTTTACACTATTTATCTGATTTATTCTCTTCGTCGCTGCTGTCGCTCTTTTTGCGGTAAAACTCTTTTGTTGTTTTAGAGAGTTCTTCAAGGCGGGCTATAACCATTCCGTTTATGCTTGAAGGTGGAAATTTTCCTTTCTCATCCGCTTCTCCGGCTTCAACACCCGTTAAAATCTCTATTCCCTCGTTTATTGTTTTTACCCCATAGATGGCAAATTTGCCTTTTTTTACTGCTTGGAGCAGCTCCGCTTTTAGCATAAGGTGCTTGATGTTGGCGCTCGGGATGATAACCCCGTAAAAAGCATTTGAATCTTTACGCATGCAGATGTCAAAAAAGCCCTCAATTTTTTCGTTTACTCCGCCTATAGGCTGAATCTCGCCAAATTGGTTTACCGAGCCTGTAACCGCTATATTCTGTTTAATTGGCATATTTGAGAGAGATGAGAGAATTGCATAGAGTTCGGTTGATGAAGCGCTGTCTCCCTCGACCATGGTGTAAGACTGCTCAAATACCAGAGAAGCAGAGAGGCTAAGCGGAATGTTTTTGGCATATGTGGAACCTAGATATGAGGTTAAAATCATAACCCCTTTTGAGTGTATCGGTCCGCTAAGTTCTACCTTGCGTTCAATATCTATTATCTCGCCTTTTCCGATACGAGTTCTTGCAGTAATTTTGGAAGCAATTCCGAAACTGTAGCCGCCCATGGAGATGTAGCTGAGTGCATTTATCTGACCTACAATGCTGCCTTGCACGTCAATCATTATGGTACCCTCGTCAATCTGCTCATAAAGTCTCATCTGGATACGGTTAAGCCGCTCTATGCGTGTTTGGAGCACTTTGTTAATATTTTCCCTGTCAATGGCGCTGCAGTTCTCTTTTTTAGCCCAGAAATCAGCCTCTTTTAACAAATCCGAAAGAGTTCCCAGATGCGCTGAAAATTTTGCAGAGTGTGAAACCTCTCTTGAACTCTCCTCTATAACTCTTGCAACGGCGTCAGGTGTAAGCGGAAGGAGATTGTGGCGTTTTGCGATAGTTCCAATCATTTGCGCATATAACCGGATGTTCTCGCTGCTACGCGCTATTTCATCCTCAAAATCGGCGCTTACTTTAAAAAGCTCTTGAAAATCAGGGTCGTAGTGGTAGAGAAGATAGTAGAGTATTCTCTCGCCTATCAGCACAACTTTTACATCTATGAAGATTGGTTCCGGTTCTAGTGAAGTTGTACTTATAAATGAGTACTGTTGTGCTAACGATTCTATGCGTATCTCTTTTGATCGAAGTGCGCGTTTAAGTTCCTCATATGCAAACGGCTGCATAAGAAGTTTTCTTGCATCCAGCACAAGGTAACCTCCGTTTGCTTTATGAAGTGCACCAGGTTTAATCATGCTAAAATCGGTTACTAATGTACCGACTTGAGAGAGATGCTCAATCTTGCCGATGAGGTTTTGATGAATAGGATTATCTTCGTAGATTACCGGAGAGGTTGCCTCTTTGTCATGCGCAATAAACAGATTTACGCCGTAGCGTGAAAAAGATGGAGTGTAGAGCTCCCTCATAAATGGCAAAACAGGCATCTCATCCGGTTTTACCAAAAAATCTTGTACATGTCGGACTATATCATCCTGTAAAGCGTCAAGATAGGCAAGGATTTTCTCAGAGTAGTTATATTTGGAGCGGATATCATTAATCAGAGACTCTACCGACTCTTGAGTCATTTTTCTTTGAAGTGATTTTAACTCTTTTTGTTGAGCTTTGTTGAGCTCGCCAACCTCTAAGAGACCATCTTTTACTATTTTTTCAAATGCATCTACTTTCCGCTCAATCTCTTCTCTCTCTTTGCCTTGCATCGCATTGAATTCAGAAGCGTTAATAACCTTGCCGTTTACAACAGGCGCAAAAGTAACTCTATTTTTAGAGGATGAGCTCATTGAAATATCATGCTTTCTTGCTTCATCTTGCAAATTTTTAAAAATCTCTGTTTCTTTATCAATATATTTTTGATTTATAATATCATATTCATTGCGGTAATCATTGCCTTCAAAAACTCTGGGAAGCAGCTCTTTTAGCAGCTCGATGAGTTCATACATCTCATCTTTAAATACAATTGCATCTCCTGCAGGCAGTTCTATTGCAATCGGCTTTCTCGAGTCTTTAAAGTTATTGACATAGCACCAGTCGCTGGGTGCTTTTTCAGTTGCCGCTTTTTTTTGTAAAAAGCTCATAACAGTTGAGTGTTTGCCGCTTCCAGAAGCTCCCATTGCAAAGAGGTTGTAGCCGTCTTGTTTGATGTTGGAAGCAAAATCAATTGCCTCAAGCGCATTTTTCTGCCCAAAAGGCTGCTCCAGCGGTTCAAGTTCATCGGTAGTTTTAAATGAAAAGAGTGAAGAGTCGCACTTGTTATAGAGCTGCGAGAGTGTAAGGGGAGATACCATAAGATTCCTTCGAATAATGACTGTTTTAAAGTTTAGCCTATGTTAATTTAAACTTGCTTATTTCATTATTAAAAGAGCACTCGCTTGCAATGATGCAATACCTAAGATATATTGTAAACAATCTCTGTTTTGTTTTTTACGACCTTAATTTCCGCAACACTTAGTCCGTCAATTTCAAGAGCCATAAATTCGCTAATTGAGTTTATGCCATTTAGCGCAGCTGCTCTTAGCACCAAGCCTCTGTATGCTTTTGCCAGTGACTCACTGTTTTAGTGTCTTTTAAAAACTTCAGTGTAGTGTGGGGTTTTTTGATTTCATAAAATTTGTCATAGTAGCCAGCGCGCAAATCCAAAATCTCGCTATTTGCAAGATAGAGGTCAAGCTGATACGAGAATCTATCCTTGTAGAATTTATCAGGAACAAAACTGCCGATGTCATTCCCCTGTTTTACTTTGTAGTTTGCTATTGTATCTCCGCCGAGCAATGGACCGTAAAGGTTTGAAAAAACAACGGTATTTGATTTCGCATACTCTTTTGCCTCTGTTTCAAGTGAGTTAAAATCCAGATAGTCGTAAGCTACGCCGTCATACCGTTCAATTGCGCACATAAGAGGCGAGTTGAAGATGTCGTTTATATATGGATTGCAGTCGCTAAATTTTTTAAATCCGAAAAGTTCTTTTATCTCATTCTCATCGCCTCTCTTAATAATGGCATTGTATTCGCTCAGTATGCCTTCTCTGGCACTGTTGGAACCAAAGAGCTCTTTTTTTGCTACATTGCCACCGGCTTTTTTGCCCTCTGCAGGAGAAAATAGTATCTTTAACATGTGAATATACCCTTTAAAAATATAGGAAAATCGATAAATACAGAGTCAAATAATAGCTGATTTTACATAAAGAGTTAAATATTATAATTTTTTGGATAAGAACTCTTGACATTGGATATATATTGCACTATAATTCTGGCTCAAATTCGATGCCGACATAGCTCAGTTGGCTAGAGCAGCTGATTTGTAATCAGCAGGCCCGGGGTTCGAATCCTCGTGTCGGCACCATTGAATGCGAGAATATTAGAAACAGTGTTAGACCAGATAAAACATTAAATTGTATAGATGGTGAGATAGTCAAGTGGCCAACGACGGCGGACTGTAAATCCGCTCCCTACGGGTTCAGAGGTTCGACTCCTCTTCTCACCACCATTTCAATGGCACATGCGGGCGTAGCTCAGTTGGCTAGAGCGTCAGCCTTCCAAGCTGAGGGTCGAGGGTTCGAGTCCCTTCACCCGCTCCATTGAAACATTCTGGAAGCTGAAGTACAAGTTCAATCTACTTCATATTAAACTAATTGTTTATATTTGTAAATATTTACATAGCTGTCTGCACAAAAAAATCTGATATTTAAAATTTTAAAAAAATTATGCAATTATTGCTTGTTATTTTTACCATACTTTTTACTCTGCTCTCGTGGCTCAGGGGTAGAGCACTTCCTTGGTAAGGAAGAGGTCGGCGGTTCAAATCCGCTCGTGAGCTCCATCGGATAAAGTATAGGCAAAATTTAAGCAATAATTGAATAATTTTTGGGTACAATTCCATCTCTATTCACAAATTAAGTCGGAGGACACTATGGCAAAAGAAAAGTTTTCGCGTAATAAACCGCACGTAAACATTGGTACTATCGGTCACGTAGACCACGGTAAAACAACATTAACAGCTGCAATTACTGCGGTTCTAGCAGTAACAAACGGCGCAAAGATGATGGATTATGATCAAATCGACAATGCTCCTGAAGAGCGTGAGCGTGGTATTACAATTGCTACATCACACGTAGAGTACGAAACAAATAATCGTCACTATGCACACGTTGACTGTCCAGGTCACGCGGATTATGTTAAAAACATGATTACAGGTGCTGCACAAATGGACGGTGCTATTTTAGTTGTTTCTGCAGCTGATGGCCCGATGCCACAAACACGTGAGCACATTCTTCTTTCTAAGCAAGTTGGTGTTCCATATATCGTTGTTTTCATGAACAAAGAAGATATGGTTGACGATGAAGAATTATTAGAGCTAGTAGAGATGGAAATTCGTGAACTTCTTGACATGTATGATTTCCCGGGTGATGATACTCCAATCATAGCTGGATCTGCAAAAGAAGCATTAGAAGAGGCAAAAACTGGTGTTCTTGGACCATGGTCTGCTAAAATTCAAAAACTTATGGCTGCTGTAGATGAGTATATTCCGCAACCGGTTCGTGAAATCGATAGAGATTTCCTAATGCCTGTTGAAGATGTTTTCTCAATTTCTGGCCGTGGAACAGTTGTTACTGGTCGTATCGAGCGTGGTCTTGTTAAAATAGGTGACGCAATCGAAATCGTAGGTATTCGTGATACTCAAAAAACTACTGTAACAGGTATTGAGATGTTCCGTAAAGAAATGGATCAAGGTGAAGCTGGCGATAACTGTGGTATTCTTGTACGTGGTATCGGTAAAGATGATGTTGAGCGTGGTCAAGTTCTTTGCAAGCCGGGCACAATTAATCCACATACAAAATTTACAGCTGAGATTTATGTACTAAGTAAAGAAGAGGGTGGTCGTCATACTCCATTCTTCACAAATTACCGTCCACAATTCTACGTTCGTACAACAGACGTTACTGGTGCAATTCACTTACCAGAAGGTACAGAGATGGTTATGCCAGGTGATAACGTAAGTATAACTGTTGAATTAATTCACCCAATCGCTATGGAAAAAGGTACTAAGTTCGCTATCCGTGAGGGTGGACGTACTGTTGGTGCCGGTGTTGTAGCTGAGATTATTGCATAATTCGCTTTGGCGAATTTGCATTAATCCTTTAATAAGGTTAATAACATGAGAGAAGCAATACATTTAGGATGTGAAAAGTGTACTCGTCGTAACTATCACACAACTAAAAATAAAAAAACTCACACTGAAAAATTTTCAGTAAAGAAATATTGTAAGTTTTGTCGTGAGCATACTGTTCACAAAGAGATGAAACTCTAATATAGTTGCAATTTAAGCTTAAGTCTTTTGACTTGGCTTTATTGTTTTAAAATAGGCGTGTAGCTCCAACGGTTAGAGCACCGGATTCCAAATCCGGGTGTTGGGAGTTCGAATCTCTCTACGCCTGCCACATTAATTATTTGTAAAGCTTTAGGGCTTTATCTGTAATTAATGACTATTAGGAAAGTTAAATGAATTTAGGTATACATATTAAAAATGCAAGATTAGAACTAAGTAAAGTTATATTTCCTACCAAAGGTCAGGTTAAACAGGCTTATATCTCAGTTATTATCGTTGTAACAGCAATAGCTGCTTTTTTAGCTCTCGTTGATTTGGTTATGTCATCAGTTGTGTCGGCAATCTTAGGTTAAGGGGTGGCAATGGAGAAGAAAAAAAGTAATCATCAGTGGTACTCTATACAAACATATGGAAATGAAAGAACAGTTCGTTTGGCAATTTTAAATATGATAGAAGAGATGGGATTACAAGACAGAATAACCGATGTCATAGTTCCGACAGAGGACGTTATTGAAGTTAAAGACGGCAAGAAAAAAATAACTGAGAGATCGCTTTACTCAGGTTACGTATTTGCAAGAATAGATTTAAATACAGAGATACAACATCTAATCCAGACCGTACCAAAAGTTTCTGGATTTATCGGTGAGGCAAATGCGCCTACACCGCTAAGCGAACATGATATAAATGTAATCTTGGATCGCGTCTCAAATCGTGCAGCACCTAAGCCAAAAGTATTTTTTGCCATCTTTTTTTCCTTTTTAAAATTTAAATTATCTTTTCAACTTGAGTGTAAGAGATATCAACCGGAGTTGCTCTGCCAAAAATTGAAACGTTAAGCTTTAGAGTTCCATGCTCTAAATCATACTCATCTACAGTTGCCGTAAAGTTTGCAAACGGTCCATCAGTAATACGCACAGTTTCACCGCTGTCAAAAAATACTTTTGGCTTAGGTGCTGCACGATTTGAGACGCGATCCAAGATTACATTTATATCATGTTCGCTTAGCGGTGTAGGCGTATTTGCCTCACCGATAAATCCAGAAACTTTTGGTACGGTCTGGATTAGATGTTGTATCTCTGTATTTAAATCT
>DAIDMU010000029.1 GCA_027448805.1 Sulfurimonas sp.
GACCAGACAAACCTTCTTGCTCTTAATGCCGCTATCGAAGCGGCGCGGGCAGGTGAGCACGGAAGAGGATTTGCCGTTGTTGCAGATGAGGTTAGAAAACTTGCCGAGAGAACACAAAAGGCAACAAACGAGATAGAGATAAACATATCAACTCTTCAGCAAGAAGCAAACGATATGAGGGCAAATTCAGATGAAATTTCTGAAATTGCCCAAAACTCAAGCAAAGTTATTAATGAGTTTGAAGGAACATTTAAAGAACTCAACTCTTTTGCCAACCATTCGTCAGAGACCTCTAATAAAATCCAAAACAGAATGTTTACGACACTACTCAAAGTTGACCATGTTCTCTTTAAATCAACTGCTTACACGGCAGTTTTAGACGTAGATTCCAAAAAAATATTTGAAGACCATAAAAATTGCCGTATGGGAAAATGGTATCTTGGAGCCGGCAAAGAGCAGTTTGGACATACAAAAGCTTTTTCAGAGTTGGATGCCCTGCATGCAGAGGTTCACAATGCAGTCTTTAGAAATCAGGTTTTTACAAAAGAACACAGTGTTCTTAAAAATAACAATCCTGAGATAATTATTAAAAACTTTATGGATATGGAGAGTGCCTCAAATAAGCTTTTCGCAAAGCTAGATGAAATGGTTGAGCAATCCGCAAAAAAAATTAAAAATTAAAAATAGTAATACTTCTTTCCTCCCTTCTAGGCACTTTTTTTAATAAAAATATTATTAAAAGTGTCTGAAATTATCCAAAATTATGCTAATATTCTGACACTTTTTCAAGGATAATTGAAAGACAAATAAATAAATATTCACTTAAGCAAGGGGTGCTCTTATGCAAAAAGAGATGGCAGAAAACGACTTCATTGTATCTAAAACAGACTTGACCGGTAAAATTACCTACTGTAACAAGATATTTATGAAGATGGCCGAATACAGCGAAGATGAGCTTCTCGGAAAACCGCACAGCATCATTAGACATTCGGATATGCCAAAAGCGGTTTTCAAATTTCTGTGGGATACTATTCCTTCAAAGCAGGAAGTATTTGCTTTTGTCGTAAACAAGACTAAAAACAACAACCACTACTGGGTATTTACAAACGTGACTGCTTCGGTTGACAAAAACGGCAAAATAATCGGCTACTACTCGGTCAGACGAAAACCTAACCCAAAAGCACTTGAGGTCATAATACCTCTCTATAAAGAGATGATTAGAGTTGAAAAAAGCGAGGGTGTTGCTGCCTCATTTAAAGTTTTAACAGACATATTACAAGACAAAGGCATAGGCTATGACGAACTTATCATCTCTCTTCAAAAATAAACAGAGCGCACTTCTATTTGTTGCTCTCTCTTTGGCTGTTGCCTACGCTATTTACACTCAAGAGTATATATTTGCCGCTCTGCTTTTTTTGGCATTAGCGGCTTCTGTATTTATAAGAGTAAACAATGATTGTGAGCTGAAATCTCCTACCTATCAGTCGATGATTAAAGTTTTAAGAGAGGTGGCGCAGGGAGAGCTTGAAGAGCGCGTTACAAATATACCGGACAATAACTCAATTGAGTCTCAATTTGCTTGGAGCTTAAATGATGCGCTAGACCAACTTGAGGCATTTATGAGAGATGTTCATGCCTCAATAGAGTACGCATCTTTGGGGAAAAACTACAGACTTACCTACTCTTCCGGACTTCACGGAAGCTTTAAGAGCACATCAAAAGAACTCAACCATATTATGGGCTACATAGCCGAAGGGTATACCTCTAAAATAAAAGGCGAACTCTCTCAAAAGCTTAATAACCTAAGCGGTGGAGCAAGCAACGCTTTTGAAACAATTCACAGCGATATTGTTCTTGCGCAGAACGACTCAACCGCTATAGCAGACGTATCAAAAACAACTGCCGCCCTTTCTTCAAGAAGTCTAGGAGATGTGAAAGAGATAAGTGAAAACTTTAATACGCTTGTTGATTTAATCTCATCTTCACATCATGCAATAGTAAATCTTGAACACAGATCAAACGAAATCTCCGTAGTTGTAGGTCTAATCAAAGATATTGCGGACCAGACAAACCTTCTTGCTCTTAATGCCGCTATCGAAGCGGCGCGGGCAGGTGAGCACGGAAGAGGATTTGCCGTTGTTGCAGATGAGGTTAGAAAACTTGCCGAGAGAACACAAAAAGCTACAAACGAGATAGAGATAACCATCTCAACACTTCAGCAAGATTCAAATAATATACGTGCTAATTCCAATAATATCTCAGAAATCGCACAAAAATCAAGTAACGTCGTAAACGAGTTTGAGCAAACATTCTCCCAGCTCAATATATCCGCGGAGCAGTCAGCCCACACCTCACAAAAAATACAGAGCAGATTGATGGCAACCTCTATGAAAGTTGAGCTTGCTCTGTTTAAAACAGATGCCTATTCATCTATATTTGACTCAAAAGAGTCTTATGTCTATAAAGACCATTCAAACTGCAACATAGGCAAGTGGTATATTGATGAAGGAGCAAAATATTTTGGACATACAAATGCATACAGAGCTATTGGCAATGTTCATAAAAAAGTTCACAGCTCAATCGCCGGTAATCTTATGTTTATACAAAATAATTCAACCTTTAAGAGCGAAAATGTTGACAAAATTGTTCAAAATTTTAAAGAAATGGAAGAAGCATCCAACGAATTATTTAAACAACTTGATGTTATGGTAAAAGAATTTTAAATTATTTACCTGTTATTAACTTATAATTAAGTATAATACTGCATCTCGATTATGTTCAACCCCTTTCATAGTAGAGATAATATTACCTATAAATTATTTTGATTATCCGGCCATTCCCCCTTTTTGGCTCGGATAATTATGCTAAACTTCCCCTATGAAAAAAATCATCCTGACTACACTAAACTCAAGATTTACTCATACCTCTATCGCGCTTAGATATCTCTATGCAAATCTGCATGAGCTACGAGAGAGCGCTGAAATTTTAGAGTTTAGCATAAACGATGCCATTCAAACCATCGCACAAAAACTGCTCATTAATAAGCCGCAAATCATAGGTATTGGCGTCTACATATGGAATGTCTCCGAGGTTTACGAACTTCTACATGTAATAAAAAAAGTCTCCCCTGATACAAAGATTATTTTAGGCGGTCCAGAGGTCTCCCATGAGCCTTTTAGGATTAATTTGGATAGCGCAGATTTTATAATTCAGGGCGAGGGAGATTTGGCCCTTTATGAGCTGTGCAAAAATATTTTAGCCGGTAGTGCGCCAAAAGAGCAAATTATTAAAATGAGCATGCCATCTCTAAAAAATGTGGCTCTTCCATACAGATGCTACACGGACGACGATATAAAAAACCGCTACATATATGTTGAAGCTTCTAGAGGATGCCCGTTTGAGTGTGAGTTTTGCCTCTCTTCAATGGATGAGAAGGTGCGCTCCTTTGACCTTGATACGCTTTTAGAGGAGTTTGAACTTCTTTGGCAGCGGGGAGCAAGAGCGTTCAAGTTTATTGACAGAACATTTAACCTTAATATAAAAACCGCGAACCTGTTGCTTGATTTCTTTTTAAAAAAATCCCCACCCTATTTTGCCCACTTCGAAGTAGTGCCGGACCATTTTCCAGAATCGCTAAAGAGTAAAATAGCAAAATTTCCAGAAGGCGCTCTGCAACTTGAAATTGGCATACAAACACTCAACCCACAAATTGCAAACAATATCTCAAGACCGCTAAAACTCGATAAAATCAAAGAGAATATAAAATTTTTAGAAAATGAGACAAAAGCACATATGCATCTTGATTTAATAGTTGGTCTTCCTGGAGAGTCTCTGGAGAGCTTCGGAGCCAATCTTGACGAACTAGTACGTCTAAGCGGCTGCGAGATACAGATAGGGATACTAAAAAAGCTCTCCGGCACATATATAAATCGTCACGACATAGAGCACGGAATGGTATACAGCGATATTCCGCCTTACGATGTGCTTCAGACATCCAAACTCTCATTTGATGATATATGCGTTATGAAAAGATTTTCAAGATTTTGGGATTTAACCTACAACAGCGGCAACTTTAAAGAGAGCGTAAAACTTATCTGGCAGGACAGGAGCGTCTTTGAAAATTTTTACGAGTTTAGTCTCTGGATTTACACACAAACAGACTCTACATGGCAAATTTCGCTTCAAAGACTTGGCGAGCTGCTATTTAGATATCTTTGCGAGGTAAAAAATATATCTAAAGAGAAGGTAGCGAAAAAAATGCTTGACGATATGATGAAATTAAAAGGACGGGCAGCTCCTGTGTACCTAAAACAGTATGCCGATAGCTTCCAAACCAATAATAAACATGGAACATCGGGTTTTAATAAAAGACAGCAGTAATATCAGAAATTTTTTGATATAATCACTCCATGTTTAAGTTAAAAATACTTATATTATTGTCACTATTTTTTGCGAATACAGCATTTGCGGACGAGCCGTACGTGGATAAAGCGCTGTTAAATGAGATAACAGATAAGTACGATGTATTTGCAAAAAAAAGATTTTTCTTTCTTCAAGAAACTCTAGACTCTGTAAAAACCAAAGGCGACTTGGAAAAACTAGAAGCGGTAAAGAATTTTTTTTAATGAAGTAAGATATGGTTCTGATATGAAAATTTACGGCAAAAATGATTACTGGGCCACTCCGTGGGAATTCCTCGGCAACGACAAAGGAGACTGCGAAGATTATGTTATAAGCAAATACTTCGCTCTCAAACACCTCGGTGTTGATTATAAAAAACTTTTTTTTACATATGTCCGCTCTACAAATTTTAAAGAACCGCACATGGTTTTAACCTACTTTGAAACGCCAAAAAGCGAACCGCTTATTTTAGATAATAACAATCGTAAAATATTTCCGGCATCACAAAGAAAAGATTTAACGCCAATTTATAACTTTAACGGTGATATGCTCGATGAAGCGGATAAGAACAATGAAAAATCTCACAAAAAATGGGATGAGTTAAAACTCAATATGCAAAGGAAAAAAATATGACACTCTTTAAACAGATAGCTTTGATGTTATCGCTACTTTTACTAATCATATTGGCAACGGTGCTGATACTAAACTTTCAGAGTGCAAACAAAGGCGTTCAAGACAGACTGTACGAAGATGCCAAGAACACAGCCACTTCACTTAGCCTTTCGCTTGGAAGCGCAAATGGCGATCTCTCTATGATGTCAACCATGATAAATGCAAACTTTGACAGCGGAAACTACCATCACATTGCACTTGTTGACGTTGAAAATAAAAATCTTTACGACAGAGTGACAGAAAGCGATATAGTTGCCGTTCCAAAATGGTTTATTTCGCTAATAGACCTAAAAGCACCGATTGCTCACGCAAATGTTTCAGCCGGCTGGAGTCCAGTGGGGATACTAAGTGTGCAGAGTGATGCAACCTACGCCTATAAGCAGCTTTACGCTATTTTGATTGATCTGCTTATCTCTTTTACAATTATCGCGCTTGTCGGTCTTGTAACCATCAACCTGCTGCTGCATGCTATTTTAAAACCGCTAAAAGAGGTGCAGAAACAAGCTGCTGCCATTACTAGAAACGAATTTATCATTCAAAATAAGGTTCCGTACACGAAAGAGCTAGCAGATGTAGTTCTTGGAATGAATAATATGGTTTCAAAAGTAAAAGCTATGTTTGATAAAGGAAATGAGGAGCTAAAAGCACATAAAGAACTTGAGTATGTTGACCAAGATACGCAGCTAAGAAATCGTAAATATCTCATTGACAGACTTCCTGCTTATCTAAAGGCCGATGCATATTATGAGGGTGGCGTAAACATGCTTGTATCGCTCAGCGGAATAATAGAAGCGAATGAAAAGCTTGGAAGACAGAATGTAAATAAACTTTTTCTAAAAATTGCAGATGTATTTAGGGAAAACACAAAGAATATTAAAGACTCAATAGTTGCCAGAATTAACGGCACGGAGTTTTCGCTTCTTCTGCCTAACTACTCAAATGAGCAAGCAATAGAACTGGCAAAAAAAATACAGCACTCTTGCAAAGAGATTATTAATTTAGCAGAACTTGATTCAAAAGAGACATTTGTCTCTATCGGGCTGTATGGCTACAGACACAGCGACAACATAGCAAAACTGCTCTCAAGGTCAGATAATGCGCTTGCGCAGGCAAAATTCAACCATGAAAACATACATCTGGAAAAAGCAGAAGATGCGATAGAGGTTATGGGCAAAGAAGCTTGGAAACTGCTTATCAACAAGGCAATTGAAAAGGATAGATTTAGTTTTGTGTCATGGAGCGTTATTGACACAAAAACCAAAAAACTCTCCCATAATGTACTTAGTATAAATCTAACCCTTGATAAAAATAGCTCCTACAGTTATGCCCAGTTTATGGCTCCAGCTATCCAATCAGGTCTAAGCAACAGCATCTATAAAAAAATTGTTGATATGCTCTTTAGAAATTCAAGCATGGTTCTTAGTGCTTCAACATATGCCCTTAGACTTCCGCATGAATATTTAGAACATCAAGAGACTTACCATAACATAAGCGAGCTTCTTCGCGCAAATGCTGCGTTGCTGCCGTTTAAAGTGATTATTGAACTGCCGGATAGACTTGTTCGACAGGATTCAAAGCTAATCAGAGAGTACATAGAGCTGTTTAGAAAATACAGTATAAGCATTGGTATATTTGAATTTATCGGCGAGAGTGATGACTATCAATACCTGCAAGATTTAAGACCTGTTTACATAAAAGGTGAGAGCAGCTACTTTTTAACACAAAGCGATCAGTCTCTATCTGCTCTAAGGCTCATAACCGATACAGTAGGCATCTCACTCATAGCCGTCGGTGTCACAGATATAGAAACGTTAGAAAAACTAAAAAGCAAAGATATACATATAATTCAGGGTCAGGTAACTGAAATATTGGAAGTTTGATAATACAAAATCTAAATTCCTCTGGAATTTAGTCCTTTTGTTATCGCTTCATTTATCTCTTGTTTATACTCTGGATTAAGCTTCTCAAGCTCCCTATCAAAGTTGATTATCAAATCCTTGTTTGCATTTGTGTGTCTGCATAGTGTAAAAAGAATATCCATATAAATATCAAAATCAGGATGAGCCCTGATTCCAAGTTTTTTATGTACCTTTCCATGATGTTTTATAATTAAATCAAGGGCATAGGCAAGCTTTGGAACGTCTGATTTTTTATTTTTTATAATATCCGCTAAAGAGTTTAAATCCGGCTCTTTATCTAGCACCCCACCATTTAGCTCGCTATTATCTTCTTCGATTACTGCTTTAATTTCGGATAGCTTCTCTTTGGCTTTTTTTGCTTTGCCAGGCTCTAAAAATAGTAAAAAGATTAATAACGCTAGGAGCGCAATCAGCCCCATAATAGATTTAATAATTAATTCTGCTTCCATCACTACTGCTTTTTGGCATATTATATCTTACTATATGTAAAGATATATCTATATAGTTATAAAATTTATCGGATAAGTTGGATTAGTTAACGTGGTGGACAGAGGGGGATTCGAACCCCCGGTAAGTTTCCCTACGCTACCTTTCCAAGGTAGTAGATTAAACCACTCTCCCATCTGTCCATGTTCAAAGACGGAATTTTATCTATAAAACCCTTAAGCGTAGCTCCACTGAGCTTTATAGCGAAAAATCACTATAATCATACTTCTGCAAATCTATGTAGTGCTTTTTGCCTATTGTAATGATTCTTGGGTCCTCTTTTGAGCTCTCTTTAAACTTCTCTTTTATCTTAGAGATTTTTTTCTTTGAAAAATCTTTGCTCTTTAGGTACTTGTTTAGAGATATCAGCCTGCGGTTCTCAATGCTCTCTTTTGGTTCTCTCTCTTGGATTTCTGCCTCGAACGGCTCATCATCCATACCGATGGAAGCCTCTTGCGGAGCATTTAACATAAATTTTGAGGAGATGGCGTTTATTATATTTTTTAACTGCTCATCTTTCTCTTTGTATATATTCTCAATTTTTATTCTCTCTTCTATGAGCATCTGCTCTTTCTGGTCTCTTAGGCTTCTTGTCTCACCCTCAAGAGTCTCTACTTTATGCTGAAGTTTTACGTTTTGCTCTTCTAAAAATTTGTAGTATCTGTCATCAGGATTATGGGTTGCTGTTTTGCTGTTTATTTTTTTAGATGGCACTTGGGCACTCTCGTCCTTGCTAAGAACAACAAGTTTTACTCCATTTTCTACTACGCTTTGCAAAGAACCTCTTCTTATGCGGTTATGGATAGCCTCTTTAGATACACCTAGCTGTTCTGCTGCATCAGAAATAGTTAACTTTGCCATGCGCTATTTTTCCCTTATCTCATATTTTCAAAAACAAGCGGTGCTTCCCACTCCATAGCGCGGATTGTTGCTATTACTTTTTGCAAATCATCAAGCTTTGCTCCCTTTACTCTTATGGAGTCGCCTTCTATTTGAGCCGTGACTTTAAGTTTAAGATTTTTAATCTCTGCAACTATCTTCTTAGCCTCTTTGGATTCAATGTAGTCCACAACTTTATATGTCGCTTTTCTTGTGTTGCCGCTTGCATTTTCAACTTTTACCTCCTCTAAAACCTTAGAAGAGAGGTTTTGTTTTAAAAGCTTTGTTACTACAACATCTTTAAGCGCATCAAGTTTGTTATCGCTTGAGGCAACTAACACTAAAAGTTTATCTTTCTCTTTATAGTCAATCTCGTAAGTCGTTCCCTTAAAATCGTAACGATTTGCAACTTCCTTATCGACAAGATTTATAGCGTTTTTAAAACTCTGCATATCTATCTTTGCACTTATATCAAATGAGTACTCTTTTGCCATTTTTTAAACCTTTTATAAAATAGTTATAAATTATAACATAAAAAGCAGTGTTAGTTCTTTCGCATTTATGCGAAAAGCTTTAGGGGGGGTTGCAAGTGACCAGACTGTCCCTGCCACTGAAACGGACCCGTTCGTTTCAGTGCATAACATCAATATGTTAGAATGTTGGACTTCCATCAAACCCAAAATCAAATCCGCCAGCATCAGAAAACGAACTGAATTTCGGGTCCATATAACCTAACATTGAGCTTTTTGCTCTTAGCTTTTCTATATCTGCTTTGCTTGAGATATCCTGCGGACAAACTAGGGTGCACTCATTGCAGAGTGTGCAGTCCCAAACACCGTTTGTCTGAATAACATCTATCTTCTCTTTTGGATTTCCTTCTCTTTTGTCGCTAACATATCGCCAAACCCTTGTTAGCGAAAACGGTCCTAAAAATTC
>DAIDMU010000030.1 GCA_027448805.1 Sulfurimonas sp.
ATGGAAGTAGTTGACAAAGCTTGGATATACACTCAGTATGACTCAATGGTTCAGACAAACACAATCAAAAAAGGCGGTATGCTTGACGCTTCAGTTATCCGTGTAAAAGAGAACAAAAAAGCTCTTGCAATGTCTGCCGACTGTAATGTTCGTTACTGCTACATTGACCCAAAAGGCGGAGCAGCAGCGGCGGTAATTGAGAGTGGAAGAAATGTAGCAATGAGCGGTGCAAGACCTCTGGCGATTACGGATTGTCTGAATTTCGGCAATCCTGAAAACCCTGAAGTTATGTGGCAGTTCGGCGAGAGCTGTTTGGGAATAAAAGAGGCTTGTTCGGCACTTACAACACCTGTAATCGGCGGAAATGTTTCACTTTACAATGAGACAAACGGAGTATCTGTTTTCCCGACTCCATCAATCGCAACCGTGGGTGTAAATGATGACGAAAACAAGGTTCTTATGTCAAGTTTTCAAGGTAAGGGAAACACACTCTATCTGGTCGGCGAATCAAAATCCGAATTCGGCGGCTCACTCTACATGAAAGAGATTTGCGGAACGGTTGCAGGGAAGCTTCCTGAGATTGACTACAAAAAAGAGCTTGCTCTTTGGGATTTGGTAATTGAAGCAAACAAAAAAGGTCTTTTGTCATGCGCAAAAGACGCAAGCAGCGGCGGCGTTGCAATAGCGCTTGCTAAAATGTCTGCGGTTAGCGGGCTTGGATGTGACGTAAATATGAGCGTTCTTGATGAGAGAGATATTTTTGCAGAGAGCATGAGCCGTGCAATCATAGAGGTTAAACCTGAAAACTGTGCAGAGTTTGAAGATATGCTGGGTTCTTTAAAGTGCGAGCAGATTGGAACGGTAGGCGGCAATTTTATAAAAATCAACGATGTCTCCATGAGCATGAGCGAGCTTCAAGACAACTACTTTAACACATTTAAAAGAGTTATTGAGAGAGATCTTTAATCTACTGATATTACACACTAAAACGAACGCGTCCGTTTTAGTGGCAGGGACAAAATGTCCCTTGCGTAAGCCCTAAAGCTACGAAAAAACAAGTTTTTAGAGATTTAAAGGTACATAAATTTTCTAATCCACTTTCATATATTCAAGTGAAAAATCTCCGGCAATTCTGTTTGCAACGCTGATTTTATATGACGGAGCAATTGAAGAGATTGTTAATATCTTCTCTAAAATGTCTCTATATTTAATCGGATTTGCAAAAGCCATATTTGCATCCAAGATGGAGACTTTGCTCTCATCATCTGATACTACACTTACTTCATCGCCCGCCTCAACAAAGCCCTCTTCAACTACTCTGTAATACCAGCCTGTAAGCCCGGTAGTGTATATCTCATTTGTAAATTTTTTGTTCTTCCATCTTGCGGCAATCTTCCAGCAAGGTTTTCTCGGCTGGGATACCTGCAAAAGTGCAGAGCCGATTTTATGCATATCGCCAAGACACACACTGCTCTCATGAAGCCCCGAGATTGTTAGATTTTCAGCCAGAGCGCCAAAGGGAATTGTATCAAGACCCAAAAATTCCGCCCACTCCACGTAGTTTTCATAGCTGTTTGCAAATACCGCTTTCTCCTCTCCGCCGTGATGGATTTTATCCGCTACTTCATCGCCTGTCAAACCTGTTTTGCCGACAAAAACTTTGCCGTTGACTACCTCTTTGACAGAAGCGCTCTCCCAATACTTTTCTAAAAACTCTCTGCTCTCTTTGTCGCCATAAGATTTTACACGTCCTGCTTGAGTCGAAATTAATTTAATGCTCATCTATAACCCCTTATAAAAACAGTTATTTTATCAAATAATTTAAAAAAATTATTTCAACATGTCAAAAATTTTCAAGCTTAAAAACTTCATAAGCTACCTCTTCGTAAGGGTGCGTCTCTTTTAAAACTTCAATAGCTCTTTTAATAAGCTTTTCTTCGCAAATCATCTCCACTTTATATTCTGATACATGCTCTACTTTGTCAAGTTCTCCGATATGAGGATTTGCCTTGTTTATGGGTTTAAACTCTCCAGTGCCTAGCGTCTCAAAAGAGCAGCACTCGTAATTTTCATATTTGCCCACGCCGATTGCAAAAAGTGCGGCTTTAACCCTCTCTTTATCCTCCGATGGCACGAAAAAGTTTAGTTTATACATTTAAAACTTCTTCAAATAGCCCAAAAGCTCGCCATCTAGTTCATATTTTTTATTTGCAACTTCTTCTATGCTGTTGTACTCAAAACCTTTTTTTGTATAGCAGATTACGCTCTCATTTTTACCGCTAAGCAGACCGTCGATAGCGTGGGTTACAAATTTATATGCCATAAGCCTGTCATAAATAGTAGGGTTTCCGCCCCTTTGCGTATGCCCTAGAATAGTAACTCTTGACTCAACTCCTATCACTTGCTCAAACCATTTTGCAATCTCGCTCGACTCCTCTTTTATCCCTTCTGATACCACGGCAATAAAATATTTGCGTCCGCTTCTTATCTGCTCTTTAAAGCTCTCCTCATACTCTTTTAAATCATAATTTATTTCAGGGATAAGGCAAAGCTCTGCTCCGCTGCATAGAGCTGAGACAAGGGCTAGGTAGCCGCAGTTTCTTCCCATCGTCTCTATGACAAAAGCTCTTGAGAACGAGGCTGCTGTGTCTCTTATGTTGTCTATGGAATCTTTGATGACGTTTAGCGCGGTATCGACTCCCAAGCAGTAATTGGTGCCGTTTATGTCATTGTCTATGGTAGATGGAATACCGCAAAATCTTATCCCGTGTTCTTTATAGAAAAGGTCCATCCCTTTAAAGGAGCCGTCACCTCCGAGAACAAGCAGCATATTGATTCTAAGGGCGTCAAGATTGTTTTTGGCAACTTCTCTAAACTCTCTCTCCATAAATCTTTTGCTTCTTGCAGAGCCTATAACAGTTCCTCCGCGGTTGATGATTCCGGCTACATGTTGATGGGCTGCTTTATATATTTTATTCTCAATCAGACCCTCAAAACCGTCATAAACAAAGTATGGTGTCAAACCATTTTGCAGTGAATACTCGACAAATTGTTTAAGCGCCGGATTCATACCGCTGACATCACCGCCGGAACATAAAATTGCTATGTTTTTCATCTGTTATTCTCAATTTTCATTTTTTTAAGTTTACCATCTTCTAATCTCAAATTAGATAAAATTCAATAATTTATTTTTTAATGTACATGTAATAAGGCTATAAATGAAAAGAGCATTGGTAAGTGTCAGCGATAAAAGCGGCGTAGTTGATTTTTGTAAATCATTGGTTAAAAACGGATATGAAATAATATCTACTGGCGGAACATATAAAATATTGGTAGAAAACGGCATAAAAGCTATCGAGATAGACGAGGTTACAAAATTTCCAGAGTGTTTTGAGGGGCGTGTAAAAACCCTAAACCCATATGTTCACGGCGGAATTTTGCATCGCCGTGACAAACAGTCGCACTTAGATCAGGCAAAAGAGCTAGGAGTTGAGGCGATAGACATTGTTTGTGTAAATCTCTATCCGTTTAAAGCGACAATCGAGAAAACAGATGATTTTGAAGAGATTATAGAAAACATCGACATCGGCGGACCTGCAATGGTTCGTTCGGCTTCTAAAAACTTTGACAGTGTTATGATTGTTACCGATGTAAATGATTATGCAAAAGTTATAGATGCGTTAGAAAATGAGAAAAATACGCTTGAGTTTCGCCGTAATCTCATGATAAAAGCGTTCGAGCACACCGCAGCGTACGACTCTATGATAGCAAACTATATGAACAAGCGTTTCAACGGCGGTTTTGGAGCAAAACAGTTTATAGTAGGAAGCAAAGTTATGGATACCCGTTACGGCGAAAATCCTCATCAAAATGGTGCGCTTTACGAGTTTGACAAACACTATTCAGAAAACTTTAAAACCCTAAAAGGCGAAGCTAGTTTTAACAACCTAAACGATTTAAGCGGTGCGGTTAAAATTGCCTCTGCTTTTGGAAGCGATAATGCTGTTTGTATAACTAAGCATGGCAATCCGTGCGGTTTTGCTATCCGTGACAACCTTGTAGATGCTTACATAGAGGCTCTAAAGTGCGACCCTGTTTCAGCGTTTGGCGGTGTTGTTGCGGTTAACGGCATTGTGACAAAAGAGCTTGCACTTAAGATGAACGAGATATTTTTAGAAGTCATCATAGCCGGACGCATAACAGAAGAAGCTCAAGAGGTATTTGCCTCTAAAAAACGCATCAAGCTCTTTGAAATGGGCCATGACAAGCTGGTTCTTGCAAATGACGAGAAAGATTTTAAACATATTGACGGCGGTTTTGTATATCAGGATGCCGACAGAGTAAACGACGATGAAGTAAAAAATGCAAAACTGATGACTAAAAGAGAAGCAACCGCACAAGAGAAAAAAGATATGGAGATAGCTTACAAAGTAGCATCTCTTACAAAATCAAACTGTGTGGTTTATGTTAAAAACTCTGCCATGGTAGCTGTGGGCATGGGAATGACTAGCCGTGTCGATGCTTCGCAATGTGCGCTTAAAAAGGCAAAAGAGATGGGACTTGATGTAACTGGTGCCGCACTTGCGAGTGAAGCGTTTTTCCCATTCCGTGACTCAATTGACGCGGCAGCTGCAGCAGGTGTCAAGAGCGTAATTGAACCTGGCGGAAGCATTAGGGATGATGAGATTATAGAGGCTGCAAACGAGTTTGGCATGAGCCTTTACTTCTCGGAAGTTCGTCACTTTTTACATTAAAATTTTTCTACATGTCAAGCTTCTTGCTTGACACAGCCTCAAACCTATTTACCTTTTCATTAACACATCTCAACT
>DAIDMU010000031.1 GCA_027448805.1 Sulfurimonas sp.
GTAAAAATAGCGCCGTCTTTGGTGTTTGAAGCTGTAATTACGCCGCCGTTTTTCTCAGTCAAAACCTTTGCTAAATACAAACCGACACCTGAGCTATTTTTTGTGCTTACCGAAGGAAGAAATATATCATCAAACGATTTCTCTTTTATGCCGCCTCCGTTATCTACAATTGTTATCCTTTTATTGTCGATTGCTATATGTATCTCAGGATTAATAGTGTTTCTTAGTTTAAATATCTCTCTTGAGTTGTTTAAGATGGAAAATATAACCTGTGAAAACTCATTTGCATTTCCAAATGTAGGCTCATTTTCATGCGAAATAATGTATATCTTGATATCATCAAAATAGAATGTTCCCTCAATTATAGTCAAGATATCTATTACCGAATCGGTAATAGAGAAGTTTTTATTATCGGCAGACGGCTTGTAGAAATTTTTAAATGTCTCTATCGTTTCAGCCATAAACATAATAATATCTTCGGACTTTTTGATTGATTTTAGATAATCTTTCTTGCTGACACTTGCGTCAGATTCAAATTTTGCTTTATTAAGGTTATTTATGGAGCCAAGAGATGCCAGAGGCTGTTTCCACTGATGCGCAATGTGCATTAAAAGCTCGCCTAAAGCAGCCTGTTTTGACTGCTGAAAAATCATCTGCTCTTTAATTTTGTTTTTCTGTATCTCTTCTTGAACCCTCAGCTCCAAGTCTTTCTCATAAGCTCTTAGTTTCAGATGCGTATTTACGCGAGATAGGAGTTCATCGGGATTAAACGGCTTAGTTATATAGTCGACTCCGCCTACCTCAAATGCTTTTTGAATATCCTCTTGCCTGTTTTTAGCGCTTAAAAAGATGATAGGAATGTGCGAGGTTTTAGAGTTGCTTTTTAATATTTTGCATACTTCAAACCCATCCATCTCGGGCATCATAATATCAAGAAGAATAAGGTCTATGTTGCTCTCCTGTGTTGCTATCTCAATGGCACGCTTTCCGTCGATTGCGGGTATCAGATCATATTTGCCTAGGAGCTCCATTAAAACATCGATGTTCTCTTTGACATCATCTACTATTAGTACGGTCTGTTTATCGCGCATTTAGTATCTCCTTGGCTTCATTAAATTTATATTTTTGTATCAACTTTTTTACTCTCTCAAATAAAGCTCTGTCATCTTCGCTTAGAGCGTACTCCTGTATCTGAACAATTATCGGTTCACATATTTTTGGCCGTCTTGAAGTTATGGCACTATCAAGTTTTGAAAACAAAACATCTCTTTGTTCAGGACTGATAGGCATCTTGTTTTCTATATTTTTTTCAACTAAACAAGTTTTGCTCTCTTGTGCCTCTTTAACAGAGCTGCTTGCCTCTAGCTCAATTTCAAATATAAATTTGCTTCCTTCGCCAAAAACACTCTCTACCCAAATTTTACCGCCCATCAATTCAACAAGCTCCTTGCAGATAGCAAGTCCTAGGCCTGTTCCGCCATATTTTCTTGTAATACTCTCATCGGCTTGCGTAAATGATTCAAAGAGCTTGTCAATCTGATTTTCACTTAAACCGATTCCGCTGTCGCAAACAGAGAATCTAAAGATTTTATCTGAGACTTTGTCTACATAAATTTTTACATACCCGCTATTTGTAAATTTAACGGCATTTGATGCAAGATTTGTAAGTACCTGCATAACTCTTAAACTGTCGCCGCATAGGTTCAACGACTCCTGTTTGCTATATATAATTTCAAATGCTAAGCCCTTTTCGTCCGCTTTAATTTTTATTATATTGTTAACACTGTCAAGCACTTCAATCAGATTAAAATTACCGCTGTTTATATTTAATTTTTTTGCTTCAATCTTTGAGAGATCCAAGATGTCGTTAAGAAGCGAAAGCAGGTTGTTTGATGAGCGCTCAATAATCTCGATATAGTGAAGAAGCGGCTGAGTTGTTATGTTTTTCTTAATAAGATATGTCATGCTGATGATTGAGTTCATCGGAGTCCTAATCTCATGTGACATATTTGCTAAAAAATTTGACTTTATTTGAGTTGCCTCTTCTGCTTTAGCTCTTGCATTTTTGAGCTCTTTGTTTAGAAGCGAGAGCTTTCTAATCCAGTATGAGGCTGCTAGGAAAATTAAAATAGATATAATTAAAATTTTCCAAACAAGAGCATGGTCAACTCTGTCTTCATATTTTATAGCCACCCATTTATTTAAAATATTCTGTTTCTCTTCATCGCTGATTGCATAGATTGCCTTTTCCAATATAGCCAAAAGTGTAGGGTCGTCATTTCTTACCCCGATGCCAAGCTCCGACATATCATCAAATTTCCCTGCAATCTTAAGCTCTCCGGTAAACTCTTTTTGAAAAAGATAACCGATACTTGCAAGCGTTCCTATGTAGCCGAAAAGCTCGCCGTTTCTTACCCTCTCCAGCCCATCTTTGGCATTTTTTACATCCACTATGTTAAGGTCAGGATATCTTTTTTTCAAAATTTCGCTAAATGCATACCCTTGCGGGATGCCTATTTTTTTATCTTTTATGGCATCAAAGTCTACTATAAACTCCACATCAGGTTTGGTTGCAAGAACGACAGGTATTCTTAGATAAGGAGAGGTAAAATCAAGATACTCTTTTCTGCTTGGAGTCTCCATGGCGAGGGGAAGGATATCGCATTTTCTCATCCTTGCAAGTGCTAAAGACTCCATCCAGCTCTGGGTTTTTATTACCTCTATTGGAGTAGAGAGGTTTTTTTGAAATATGTTGAGATAGTCTGCGCTGAGTCCTACATGTTTGCCGTCTTCAAAGCCTTCAAATGGCATCCACTCAGGGTCTATACATGCAGTAATTACTTTTTTCTCTTTTAGATATTTTTTCTCCTGAGTGCTTAGTGTCGGGATATTGTATATTTGAGCCGTATCCTCTTTTAAATCAGCGGAAATAGATGATTTTATATTTTCAAAGGTGTAGTTTTCAAGAATGTCTCGAAGTTCATAACCATCTTTTATAAGTCCAAGTTTTGCGTACATCTGCGCGTTTAATTTAATAAGTTCAGGAACCACAGCTCCGGTTTTAAATATATTTGTTTTAAATAATCTCTCGACGACTTCTGCCTCATAAAGAAGAGACTCTTTTGATTTTGCTTTTGAATATTTGTCATATATAAGGTCTGTAATCTCTCTTTTGTGTTTAAAAGCATACTCCCATCCTCTGTTTGTAGCCTCTGCAAACTTCTCTACCATATCAGGATTGCTGCGAGCCAGCTCCTCCGATGTAAAGAGCTCAACATCATATGAGTAAATTCCAAAATCTGCTGGATTTAAAACGTTATACTTAATACCCTCTTTGTCCAAAAAATATGGCTGATTGGATATAAAGATAGACATAGCGGCTACTTCGCCCTTTTTAAACTTCTCTATATTAAAATCATGAGACACAAGAGTGTAATCGCCGCTTTTAACTCCTCCCTCTTTTAGCAAAACTCCTATGCTGGTATGGTCTATCTCATAAGGCAGAGCCATTATTTTCTTGCCTCTTAGCTGCTTAACCGAAGTTATGTCGGGTCTTACGGCAAAAGCAAGCGCATTCTGCTTAAAATATGAGGCAATAAGAACAACAGGTTTGTTTTGAAGCTTATCAAGAATAAGAGATGAAGATGAGACGCCGAATGTTGCTTTTTTATCTATAACTTCATCGCTGATGTCTATACCCTCAACATACTCTCTTAGCTCAACCTCAAGTCCTATGTCTTTGTAGTACCCTTTTTCAATTGCGGCATAAAATCCTGCAAACTCAAACTGGTGTTTCCATTCAAGCTGTACGGAAATCTTTTGCGGAGCACTAAATAAAAGTGTAGAGAAAAGTAGTAAGAGTATTGTTTTTAACAAAATATATCCTTTGATAATATCATTTTATCCTATAAAAGTCTCAAAATTGTCTCAAAATTAGTTTGAGACAATTTTGTGACAAAATAGTGATATAATTTTTTATGGAAAATTTGAAAAAAACTATTTTAATAGTAGATGATACCGAGACAAATATAGATATATTGCTTGAGTTACTGGGTGAAAAATATGATGTTATTGTCGCTCTTGATGGAGTTAGCGCTTTAGAAATAGTAGAAGAAAATGAAGTAGATTTGATTTTGCTTGATATTATGATGCCTCAAATTGACGGTTATGAGGTATGCAACAGGCTTAAATCAAAAGAGAGCAGCTCAAATATACCAGTTATATTTATAACTGCAAGAGATGATGAAAATAGTATAGAAAAAGCCTATGAAGCAGGTGCATTAGACTATATAACAAAGCCGTTTAAAGCTCTTGAGCTGCTAGCTAGAGTCAATACTCAATTAAAAGTCAAAGAGCTTATAGACCACTTAGATTTTATCTCCTCCTATGATGAGATGACAGCCATATATAACAGAAGAAAATTTTTTGAGCTTAGCGAAAAAAAGTTTGCGCATAGTAAAAGCAACCTCTACGCTGTAATGATTGATATAGACAAGTTTAAAAACATTAACGACAGCTATGGCCATCCGATGGGTGACATGGTTATAAAACTTATAACTAAAACAATTTCCAAACATCTGTCTGATGATGCCATTTTTGGAAGACTTGGCGGCGAGGAGTTTTGCATAGTGTGCAACTACTGCTCATTTGGGGGCGTAGCTAATAACATAGAAGAGATAAGAAAAGCGGTTGAGGACTTGGAGATAATCTCTGATGAAGGCAGGAGAATTAGATTTACAATCAGCGAAGGTGTGGCAAAAGTCTCTAATGATACAAAAAATCTTGACGAACTGTTAAAAAATGCTGATATTGCACTCTATGAAGCCAAAGGTTTAGGCAGAAACAGAGTGATTTTTAGATAGAATTCCCATAAAATAAAAGGAGTTTACATGAGTCATAGACATAAAGCAAAAATAGAAAAAATATTTGAGCATCCGGTATCTGTAAATATCGACGTAAAGAGATTACTTTCAGCGCTCGAGCACTACGGTTGTGACGTTGAGGTATCAAGCCACGGCAAGACAAAAATCACAAAAGGCGCTGAAGAGTTTTCACTACCTATGACGCACGGACACGACCTTACAAAAGATGTAATCGTAAGTCTTCGCCACTTTCTTGAGAAGGTTGGTTTAACACCTGCTAATTTAGAGTAGCTTTAGTACGTAACATTAGTAAGCGGTCTGATAACTATCTCGGTTATCTCGCTGCTCGCACCCAGCCTCATAGGCGGTCCCCAAAATCCTGTCCCCTTGTTTACATATATCTGCAGATTTTCATTGTGTTTATGCAGTCCGCTTACATATGGCTGTTGAAGTGCAACCAGAAACCTAAAAGGAAAGAGCTGTCCGCCGTGTGTGTGTCCGCTTAGCATCAAATCAACACCGTCATATACTTCATGGATAAACAGCGGCTGATGAGCCAAAAGCAGTGTAGGAGACTCTTTTACCCCATTAAGCGCCTTGTGCAAATCAGGCATATATGTTTTTGTTCTATAACCCATCACATCATAAACACCGGCAAGATTAAATCCTCTGCCATCCTCTCCTATGTATACGTTCTCGTTTTCTAAAACTTTTATACCCAGAGATTTTACGGCGTCTATTATTTTCTCAATGCCGTGAAAGTACTCGTGGTTTCCCGCTATAAAATATGTTCCGTATTTTGAGCTAAGATTCGCAAGTTCGGCTATGGTTCCTTTTGCGTTTGAGACATCCACGTCTATCAAATCACCTGTAATTACTACAATATCCGGATTAAGAGAGGAAGCTTTTTGCACGATATCTCTTATAAACTTTTCATCTATCAAACCGCCGATGTGCAGGTCGCTGAGCTGGACTATTTTGTAGCTCTCTTTTAGGTTTTTAA
>DAIDMU010000032.1 GCA_027448805.1 Sulfurimonas sp.
CGCCATAATTGAGCCGAGCACTATGCCTAAAACTGCTAGCGCCATAACTCCCTGAACAACGGATGCACTTGTAATGCCTAGCTCACTCTTTGCATATTCGCCAAAGATAGCCAGCACTACCTGAGAAATTGACCAAAAAAGGCTAAGCGCTATTATGGAGTCAAATATCTCTTTTTTACGCATAATCATAATCATATTTTTTCTAAGATAGGCACCGGTGAAATATCTCTTAAATCTAAACTTCCGCTCGCTTGATTCTGTCATCATGTTTGGCAGTTTTGATGCCAAAAAATACTCTATAACCGAACCTAAGACCAAAAGCCATCCAAGCGGTGCCACAATCTTTAAAATATCCTCTTTAGTGCTAAGGTTATCTCCAAGCAGAGCTTCAAACAGCAGCGTGTAAAAAATAATCCCTAAAAGTATCGCGGCGGTTGTGGTTGCCTGAACAGCTCCGTTGCCGGCAGTTATGAACTTTATGCCGACAAGCTCTTTTATATATCCGTATTTTGCAGGTCCATATATGGCACTTTGAAGTGCGAGCAAAAACGTCATGGCAAATGCGCCAAAAAACCAGCCTTGATAGTAGAAATATGTGATTATAAGCGTAATGGCTACTGCAAGAAGCGACGAGTACTTCATAATAATGTTTTTAGCAAATCTGTCGGCCAAAAAACCTGATGGTGAAAATGCAAGAATAAAGGGGAGAAGTATGAGCGCATTTACAACTGCACTAAGTATTATCTGAGTTGTTCCGTCATACACTTTAAAAACAGTGTTTTGTATGATTATCTTATGCCCTAAATCGGTAAAAGCATTTAAAAAGGCAACAGCTCAATAGTTTACAACTCCGACAATAGCAAACATTTTATTCATATTCTAACTTTGAGTGTCGACTAAAATCGTACTCCATCCCTCGTAGTAGCCGTGCTCTTTTTTAACAAGCTCATAAAGCTCCTCTACAACTCTTCTAACATCTTCGTTTAAAACTGTATGCAGCTTTACAAGAGCCACACCGTGCTCGAACTCTTCGCTGCTTATATCATCCTTAAATTCAAATCCGCATGTCAGGGCATTTTGGATAAATCTCTCTTTTTGAGTAGCCGTATCAAATGAGACATAATGCTCCACATCTCTAGGAGTTGATAGCTCATCACCCTCTTCTTCAAGCAGAAATATTATCTTGTCGCTCTCAATATTGTGAAACTCTAACTCGGTAGGATAAAGATTTTTATGATAAAAGTCCCATTTTGCGTCTTTAACAACACCGCTCTCGTACTTGTAGCCGCTCTCTTTTAGCATCTTTGTAACAATAATTTCCAAATTTTTTGCGCTCTTTGCATAAAAGTAAAACTCGTTCCAGTCATCTTTAACTCTTGTTCCAACATATTTGCTTATGTTTTCATGCTCTAGCGCAATTATAAGAGACTCTTTGGTTTCTAGAAAATTCTCAAAACTATCGCTATTTTCATCAATATTGCCAAACTTTATAAAAACGCTAAAGAGCCAAGGATAAGACTCCTGCACATCATCTAAATCAACTTCCGCTTCTATATTTATAACTTCGCCGTCTTCAATTCTACTAAATAATTCTCTCATATTTCACTTCATTTTATTTTTAATTATTATAGCCAACTTATGCAAAAAAAATAGAAAGCAAGACAACTTGATAATAATTATCATTTTAATATTGGTTTAAGATACAATAAACTACAATGCTACTCAGAAAGCAAACGATAATGCTTATCAAATTCAACTAAGAGGAAAAAAGATGAAATTATTTAACAACAAACTAGGTTTGAGCATTGCTGCGGTGATTATGCTCTCAAGCACTTTGCAAGCGGACACTGCTTCTGATATAGCGGAGCTTAGAAATGAGATAGCACAGCTTAAAGAGCAGACTAAAATACTGACGGATGAAACAAGTAATCTGCAGACAGGTTTTAACTATACAACGGTTGACAATGAAGCTTCTCATAGCGGACTTGGTGCTGCGGCATCAAAAGTGTACTACTCGAAATCACCTCTTAGCATAGGCGGTTATGGAGAGATGTACTACTCACATACAAATAAAGAGAGTGGCTCAAACAGCTCTAAAGTTGACGTCTATAGATTTGTTCCATATATTGGTTATAAGTTTACGGACAATATCCTACTAAATGTCGAGCTTGAGTTTGAACACGGCGGAGTGGCAAATGACGGCGGCACTGCAGAGGGCGGAGAAGTTATTGTAGAATTTATCTATCTTGACTTCCTAATCAACGAAAATGCAAATATCAGAGTCGGTAACATGTTAATGCCGATGGGACTTATAAACGAAAGACATGAGCCGACGCTTTTTACAACCGTTCAAAGACCAAACACAGCAAAACAGATAATTCCTACGACTTGGCATGAGAGCGGCGTAATGGTTTATGGAGATGTTTTTGAAGGATTAGAGTATAAAGTTGCAGGAGTTACCGCACTAAATCCGACAATAGACAGCGATACAAGCTGGTTAAGAAATGCGCGCGGCGGCTCGTTTACAAACAATGACCCGAAACTCGGTTTCGTAGCAAGGTTGGACTATACGGACATTAACGGACTTTTGGCAGGTGCTTCGGCTTATATGGATTCAAATATACATATGTTCGATATTCATGCAGATTACAAGATAAAAGGATTTAGAGCGTACGGGACATATGCCGAGGCTCGTCGCTCAGATGCAGAGGATCTGACTCCAAGCGCAACGCTACCGTCTCAAACCAAAGCAAAGGGCGGCTATTTAAACCTTAGCTATGACCTTTTAACTTTAAGTTCATCAGGCAATAAATTACCTATTTTTGTTCAATTTGAGAGCGTCAACAGTGCAGATAAAAAAACAGACGGAAGTTCGCTTGATTCTATTGACACAACGACATTTGGCATAAACTACTTTCCGCATGAGCAGGTTGTTCTAAAAGCCGACTATGCGATGCAGAGCCAAGGCGGAGTTGATTCTGATACCTTCAGCCTCTCTATGGGATTTATTTTTTAAAATAAGAGCTCTTTTGCTCTTATTGACAAAGTTCATTGACAAAAAAAATTTTATTTTATACAATCCGCAAAACTTAGGAGCACTTCTTATTATGAAACAACTTTTACTATATCTTCTTATTTTTTTGGCACTTCCCCTGAGTGC
>DAIDMU010000033.1 GCA_027448805.1 Sulfurimonas sp.
GAGCAAAAAAAGCAAAATCTACTTTTGCAGGTTTTCCGGAGTTAGATAAACCATCAGGCTCTCTGTCTCCGCAAAAAAGCATTGCCATCTTTAAAGACTCTTCTCTTTGGGAGTTAAACACCGAACCGATTTCAAAAAGCTTTACAGACGAATAGCCATTTTTAACGTTATTTGATGCAGCTTTGAGCAAGCCTGTAAGCAGCGTAGACCTTAGCGTATCTAATGTACTTACGATAGGGTTAAGCAACTCTCTGCTCTCATCAATAGTCTCAAATCCAAACTCTTGAAGCACTCTCTTTTCGTCAAAAACAAAATGAACAGACTCAAAAAAGCCGCTATAAGCGGCTTTATGTCTGTATGTTTGTCTCTTTTTGTATCTGTTGTAATCATCGCCGAGTCTATTGTCTTCTGTAAAAGTGAATGGTTTTGAAGGAATATTGTCGATGCCGACCAAACGAACAATCTCTTCAACAATATCCTGTCTGTTAGCTATATCATGTCTAAATTTCGGAACAGAGATTACAAAACTGTCTGCCGATGATTTTGTTGTATTAAAACCTAAATTTTTAAGTATTTTTGTTATCTTGGCTTTGTCTATATTTGCACCGATTATCTCATCTATCTCTTTTTTACTAACGCTTATCATTTTATCTTCATGCGGCTCGCCAAGCTCAATTGTACCGCCAAAAACTGTCGAATCAGAGTATGATTCAATAACACTGATACAATAATCCAGACCTTGATCCAAGTCCGGCTCACTGCCTCTTGAGCTTCTATAATAGACGGCACCGGCAGGTATCTTATTTTCTTGCATTTTTTTAGATATAACATCAGGCGGAATATAAGTAGCCTCGATTAAAACGGTGCCTTCGCTGTAAGAGACCTTGGAGTCATCAGCTTGAATCACTCCGACAATGGAGGCTTTTTTGTCTTTTGACATAATTGACGCAAAACCATTCTCATCTTTGCATAGTGACGCTTTTGCCATAGTCTCATTTTGCGCACAGAAAAAGCCAAAACCGTATGCTCTTATAATAACGCCGCTGCTATGGGTTGCATATAGAATAAGCGACTCTATGTCTGTCTCTCTCTTGTCTTCTATTTGCGCAAGTCTAAGCTTTATTACAAACGGCAGATTTAAGTTTTTTAAATCTATTGCTTTATATCTGATATTTACATCCAGATTATTCTCATGAGAAAGAGTTAAAATTCGCCCTATTCCAACCCTTTTATCTTCATCCTCTTTTTTGTTTCTCTCCCTGAGAGGCTTGTCAAAAGCTGCACTCAAATCTCTCGCAATACCCCTAATACTTAGGCAGTCGCCGCGGTTTGCAGTTAATTCTATCTCAATTATATCATCGCTAAATATATGATTTGTAGAAACTTCTTCACCTATCTTGTATTTTCCGATACTGCTGTCTAACTCAATGATTCCATCCTGAACATCTCCTAAACCAATCTCTTTTGCAGAGCATATCATACCCTCCGACTCTACCCCGCGAAGTTTTACAGGTTTAATTACCATACCATCGGGCATAACGGCACCTAAGGTTGCAACAACAACATCGAGTCCGGCTCTGACATTTGAGGCACCGCAAACTATCTGACGTACGCTTGCTCCGACATCTACTTGACAAATATTTAATTTATCCGCTTCTGGATGTTTTTTGCAATCTATAACTCTGCCGAATACTATTTTCTCAGGAATTTTATAAGTTGAGACGCTGTCTACTTCCAAGCCTATTGAGTTTAGTGTTTTTACTAATTTATCGGTAGATATCGCACTTAAATCTATCCACTCGTTTAACCAACTTTTAGTAACTATCATTGAAACTGCTCCAGCAACTTAATATCTCCCTCAAAAAGTGAACGAAGATCTCCTATTTGATGAATAAGCATCGCAAATCTCTCAACTCCAAGACCAAAAGCATATCCACTGACATTCTCATATTTAACTGCTTCAAAAACATTTGGATCAACAATTCCGCAGCCCAAAACCTCAAGCCATCCGGTTTTTGAACAAACTCTGCAGCCGCTGCCTTTACAAAATACGCAGGAGATATCTACCTCTGCCGATGGCTCCGTAAAAGGGAAGAAACTAGGTCGAAAACGAACTTCTACGTCACCGAACATGTACTTAAGAAAATCCTCTAAAATAAACTTCAGATTTGCGAAAGACACCCTTCCCTCTTCGTCAACCAAAAGTCCCTCTACCTGATGAAACATAGGCGTATGGGTAATATCATAATCTCTTCTAAAAACTGCACCCGGAGCTATCATTCGGATTGGCGGTTTTGTGCTCATCATAGTTCTTATCTGAACCGGTGAAGTGTGCGTACGAAGCAGCATCTCGTCTTTGAAATAAAATGTATCCTGCATGTCACGCGCAGGATGATATTTTGGCAGGTTTAGAGCTTCAAAATTGTTAAAATCATCCTCTACCATAGTTCCGGTTTTTACTGCAAAATTCATTGAAGAGAAGTACTCTACAATCTTGTCCATTGTCTCCATAACAGGATGCAGCGCGCCGCATTGGGGCTTCTGTCCAAACATAGAAACATCGATTGCCTCTGCCCTCATATTTGCTTGCAGTTCTAATGTCTGAAGAGTTATCTTTTTTGCAGTCAACTCATTCATAAGTGCATTTTTGTGTATATTCAGCTCTTGTGCTATTTTTGATTTCTCTTCATCTGGGGCTTCCTTCATTCTAGCAAATTCTGCTGCTAAAACACCCTTTTTACCAAATACAGATATGCGAATCTCTTCGATTCTATCAACACTCTGTGCCCATTTTATCGCGTCATACCATTCTTTCAATAGACTCACCCATACTAGAGGAAAATACCCTCTTAAATTTTAGGATGATTATAGTCAAAAATAATTTACATACAGCTTCATTTACCAATTTATATGCTACAATAAATAAAAAAAGAGGCTGAAATGTGTATATTTTGTAAAATTATAAACAGAGAAATACCATCAAATATTATCTTAGAAAACGAGGATTTTTTGGCATTTCACGATATAAATCCAAAAGCTCCCGTTCATGTCTTGGCTATCCCAAAAGTACATGTAGACAGTTTCAACGAAGTAGCCCCAGAAATTATGAAAAATATGACCAAATTTATACAAGATGTTGCAAAAGAGATGAATATTGACAAGAGCGGATACAGGGTTATTACAAATGTTGGCGAAAACGGCGCTCAAGAGGTAAAGCACCTCCATTTTCATATATTTGGCGGAGCTAAACTGTCATGGTCGCACTTAAGCGACGCAAATCCAAAGAGTATGATTTAGTAACGACTGCAAAAAGCTTTCTGCCTCCAAAGAGGCTAGCTTTAGTGCCACAGCGGCTAGCGCAGAGAAATGGGCTTGCTCATTTTTCGTGTAAAACTATGATGGACAGCTCTCTATCTTGCCCATATCTATTTTACTTCCGCCGCCGGATATCATCTTTTCGTTCTCTCTTATTTTAGCGCCGTTATGGGTTATGGAGTATGTTATGGCAACACCGTCTCTTATGGTGTTAATCGTTGAACAGTATGTCTCTAATGAAGCCATAACCCATCTTGCTGCGACAACATCATCAGCATCCGAATCAAAACTGTAATCGAGATGAAGGGTGTTAAACTTTTTTGGAAAATCCTCGTTTCTTATAGCATCACCGCTGATTACCAGATTTGAAACTGTTTTGCCCTGATTTTTAGGAAGCAACACCATATCGGTCGCGCTGCATGAGATAATTCCTGATAAAAAATACTCCAACGGAGATATCTGCGGAGCATCGATTATAAAACTGCTTTTCTCGGTTTTAGCTTCAAATTTCATCTCATTTAAATGTGATACTGTTACTCTCATATAAACAACTCCGGATTAGTTTTTATTAAAAAGTTTTTAAAATACTCTAACTGCTCTTCTGTTCTTTGTGTAGATGTTCCGCCGGCGGATGTTCTGGCATTCATAGAGTTCTCAATGGACAAAAATGCCAAAACATCCTCGCTAATTCTGCCATCAATCTCTTGAAGATATTTTAACTCGATATCGCTCAAATCAATTTTTAGCTCTTCGCTTTTTGCCACAGCTTTTCCTGTAATAAAGTGAGCCTCTCTAAAAGGAATATCACACTTTTGAACAAGATAGTCCGCCAAATCCGTAGCACTCAGATGTCCCATCTTACAAGCGTTGCCCATATTGTGAGCTTTAACCTGCATACTCTTAAGAGCCTCTTTTAGTATTGCTAATGATATCTCGGCAGTCTCAACCGCATCAAAAACACCCTCTTTATCTTCCTGCGTATCTTTGTTATAGGCAAGCGGAAGTCCTTTCATAACCGTGAGAAGACCCATCAAAGAGCCATATACTCGCCCTGTTTTGCCGCGAAGAAGCTCAGGAACATCCGGATTTTTCTTTTGCGGCATTATAGATGAGCCTGTCGAGTACTCATCGCTGAGTTCTATAAATCTAAACTCATAGCTAGACCACATTACAAGTTCTTCGCTAAGGCGTGAGATATGCATCATCATCGTTGAGATGTTAAACAAAATCTCCAACGCAAAATCTCTATCACTCACCGTATCAAGGCAGTTAACGCTCACACTGTTAAATCCCAAAAGCTCCGCCGTCATATCTCTGTCTATTTTATGCGGAGTTCCAGCAAGAGCCGCACAGCCAAGTGGAGAGACGTTGTTTCTCTCATATGAGCTCTCAAATCTCTCAATATCTCTTTTAAACATTGACAGATATGCGCTTAGATGAAAAGCAAAATTAATCGGTTGCGCATGCTGAAGATGCGTCATCCCCGGAACAAGAGTTTTTGTGTGCTTTGAAGCTATTACCAATATCTCATGCATTAAAAGCTTTACCGCACGCGCTATCTCTAAGTTTTTACGTAAAACATAACGGCGAAAATCGACCGCAACTTGGTCATTTCTGCTTCTTGCGGTGTGGAGCTTCTTGCCCGCTTCACCGATAATGGCAGTCAATCGTTTTTCAATCCCCATGTGCAGGTCTTCATCCGATATTTTCCACTCAAAGACGCCTGACTCTATCTCCTCTTTACCTGAGAGAGCCCTTTTGTTATCTGAGACAGTTCATCGGCTGTTAAAATACCCTGTTTTGCAAGCATTGTAGCATGTGCAATAGAGCCCTCGATATCTTCGCGATAGAGTTTTCTGTCAAACATAATAGAAGCGTTAAACTGATCTAGAAGGCTTGATGCACTCGCAGAAAAACGACCTGACCACATTTTGTTCATAATTATTTCCTTGATTTCATTTTATAAAAAGTTATTTAAAAAGTTTGGTATTCTAGCTAAATTAAGTGATTTTACAAAGTGAAGATAGTAATTCAAGATAGATTTTTCTATCTTGAAACTACAAAAAAAGAGGGATTAATTACAAGCAGGTACGTTACCGCTGTCACTCGCATACTCAAATAAAAAATCTTGCAAATGCTTTGAATTCTTACCATAAGCTTTGCTTTCAAAATATTCATGGGAATCTTCCACACCCTTCTCCTCGCTCTCTAGATGAATTTCCGCCAATTTTTGACCTTTTTCTTTCATGAGCACACTCCACTCTCTCTTTTTCTTTGTTGCAACAAAAGCTTGCCCTGCTTTATGGCATTTAACACATTTTTTTACATACTCACTCTGACCCTTGTACACCGCCGCATTTAAGGCGATTGAGGTAAATATAAATATAGACAAGATAGAAATTAAAAACTTATTCATGTGCAGAGTCCCTTATAATAATGGATTATGTTACATCACTATTTATTATATTAACCTTATAATAAATAAAAAAAACACTAAATTATCACAACTGAAACTTTTCATGCAGTTTTTCACTTAAATCCCAAACTCCTTTGCTCTTTAGCGACTCTACAACACTTGAAGTACAATCTACATCATCTGGCCATCTTCTATTAAAACCGTCTAATATATTTTTATTTGTCCCATCTACTCCGACCATTAATCCTGAGATAAAAATATCTCTAAGCGCATCTATATTATTTGTAACTCTCCAAATCAGCATGTATGGATTAAATATATCATTTTTAGCGGCATCTACAAAAACAACAATCCTGATATGCATACTTAATTCTACAAGTGCGTCAAAATATTGTTTTACATTTTTTGTTTTGTTTACGGATATTACAGTGATGGGATTATTTGTTCTTCTCATAAATTGATGAAGATTAAGCGCATCTGGGATAATTTCTTTAACTCTTCTAAGCAGCTCTTCATCGCCAAGCAGTTCCGGAGCTTCTACCTTATGTGCCGCTGTTGCATCAATTCCCAGCTTTCCGCCGACAAGAGCCTCGGGAGAGGAGTGGTCAAGTGCATCCAAAATCCCTTCGGTTATAAATAGGGATTTTGGCGTAAATCTATCAAGTATATATGCACTAACAGCTTCATAGCTGTCTAATTTGGGAGCTTTTTCATCTAGAAATATTGCATGTTTGACAAAGCTCATCTGCCCTGCGCCCCAAAAAGCGTGCATAAACTGTTTTGCATGCCCTTTATAGTGCGGCTGCATCTTTGCTAAAATCAGGTTATGAAAACCTGCGTTCTCCGGCATATGATAATCAAGCAGATCTGGTGCGGTTGTTTTTAGGAGCGGAAAAAATATCTTTCCGGTCGCCCACCCCATATATTTATCCTCCAACGGCGGTTTGCCGACAACAGTAGCTAAAAATGTACGCTCTTTTTTCATCGTAATAGCACTGACTTCCATAACAGGATATGGCTCTTCTAAAGTATAGTAACCTGTATGATCTCCAAACGGTCCCTCAATTCTCATCTCTGCGGTATCTACCCAGCCCTCAATAACATAATCAACATCATGCGGGATATAGAGCGGAGTTGTCAATGATTTTACAAGTTTTGCGGGCTCTTTTTTTATAAGTCCGTACATTAAAAGCTCATTTACACAGTATGGTAAAGGAGCGGTTGCA
>DAIDMU010000034.1 GCA_027448805.1 Sulfurimonas sp.
ATAAGAGTAAGAAACACGATTAATGTAGCTACAAGTAGTATCGGATTTATATCTAACATAGCACCTCCTAAAAGTTGCGTGATTATACTACTTTAAAATTAAAAGAATTGTTAAAGAAAGATGAAATTTAAAAATTTATTACTTTTTGAGTATTATTTTTGGAGATAAGTTAAAAATTTGTTTATCTGATTTTCATTATCAAATTCTATTGTTAAACTTTTATTAGAATTCTTAATTTTAAATCCAAGTGCAGACAACTTTTCTCTAACCTCTTTAAAATCAAATGAGACAATCTCTTGTTTGTTATAAGATTCTGTATTATTGTTCTTAATACTTTTAATAGTAGCTTCAACTTCTCTGACACTTAATTTTTGCCCGACAATTGAGTTGACAATCAGCTGCTGCTGTTTTTCGTCAAGCCCTACTAGAACCTTAGCATGTCCAGTGCTGATCTTCTTCTCTATTAGCGCTCTTTGCGTTTTTTGTGAAAGTTGCAAAAGTCTAATCGTATTTGTAATATGCGTTCTGCTCTTATGAATTCTAGTAGAGAGTTCATCTTGTGTAATATTGTGGAGTTTGATAAGCTCGCCGTAAGCATGTGCAAGCTCAATAGAGTTAAGTTCATCTCTTTGAATATTTTCAATAAGAGCAAACTGTCTCATCTTTTGCTCATCGCTATTTAAAATAATCGCGCGGATTGTTTTTAGTTTTGCCAGTTTTGATGCACGAAGTCTTCTCTCTCCCGCAATAAGCACATAGCCGTCAACATCTTCTGTTACAATAATAGGCTGGATTAACCCATCGTTTTTTATTGATTCGCCTAGTTCATAAAGAGAACTCTCTTCAAAATGTTTTCTTGGTTGAAACGGGTTTGGTCTTATATCTTTTAAAGCGATCTCTATAATTGAATCTTTTTGAGAAACTTCATTTTCGTAAGCCTCATCAATCTCGCCTAAAAGCTCGCCTAAACCTCTGCCTAATTTTTGTGACTTCATACTTCCATAATCGCTTGTGCTAAATTTTGATATGCTATTGAACCGATTGATTTTACATCGTACAATATTGCAGGTTTTCCAAATGATGGGGATTCCGCTAACTTTACATTTCTAGGAACTACTATAATCTCACCATCTGCATCTTTAAAAAGCTTGCTGTTAAAATGTTGTTTTAAATCTGCAAAGACCTGCTTTGATAAATTATTTTGAGCGCTGAACATTGTCGGTAAAAAGCCTTTTATAATTAACTTCTGATTGATTGATTTTCTAACTAATTTTACGGTATTTAAAAGCTGTGCAAGACCTTCAAGCGCAAAAAACTCGCACTGTATAGGAATTATTACAGAGTTTGAAGCAGAGAGGGCGTTTATTGTCATAGGTCCAAGTGCTGGAGGAGAGTCTATGATAATATAGTCGTAATCTTTTAAAACACTCGCTATCGCCTTTTTTAAAAGAAGCTCACGCCCTTTTGAGTTCTCAGCATCATAATACTCTTTTTCTATGCCGACAAGCCCAATATTTGAAGGCGCAAGGTGAAGAGTAGGCAGTTCTGACTTTAAAATAATATCTTTTAGCTTTTTCGTCCCGATTAGAACATGATAAATGTTAAACTCATAATCATTTCTATGAAAACCTAGCGACGTAGTGGCATTTGCCTGTGGGTCTGAGTCAATAAGAAGCACTTTTTTTTCTGCAACTGCAAGTGAAGCAGCTAAGTTTACGGCAGTAGTTGTTTTACCGACTCCGCCCTTTTGATTTGCAATTACAATGACTTCGCTCATCTTAGACTGTATATCCTCTCGCCGTTTATTACAATAGAGCCGTCACTATGGAGTGAAGCATCCCCTAAAGAAATTATTAAATTTTTATTGTGCGTATAAAAGTTTTGATTCTTGTAAAATTCTATCTTATATTTACTAAAAACTTGCTTCCATAAATTCATTTTTTTGATATTGTTAAAATATCTCTCTATCAGTTCGTCTCTATCTACCACGACATCAAGCTTGCCAAAACCAAAAGGTGCTTCTGCTATATTTAAGCCGACTCCGCAGACAAGGGTATTATTTACCAAGTTGGTAATCATACCGCCGATTTTTTTATCATTAATATAAAAATCATTCGGCCACTTTAACCAGAGGGCAGAATCAAATTCAGACAACGTCTCTTTTAAAATATAAGAAAAGTATATAGAAGCCGATTCAAGCTTAAGGTCTTTTGGAAGTTCTTTTAGTGGAATTGCGAAAGACAAAAAAAGGTTTCCTATTACTCCGTTCCAAGAGTTTCCTCTACTTCCGATGCCATCCGTTTGAGAATCTGCAACAACGGCACATGGCAGAGATATTTTACCCTCTCGTATCAGCTCTTTTAAATATTTTTGAGTTGAGTCGACGCTATCAAGATAGATTATCTGCAATGCCTAATCTTTTTCCGTTTATATAAGATAGCACATCCATCTCATTTTTTGATTCTGGCTGAACTCTGCAGACTTTTATGCTTCCCTTTTTACATCCGACTACAATAGAATCTTTTTCTACATGTAGAATTTTTCCGCTCTCGTTTTGGCTCTCTTTTTCTACTAACTCTATCTTTTTTAATTTCAATCCTGATTTCAGATAAATTCCCGGCCAAGGTGTAAATGCACGGTATTTATTAAAGAGTGCAGAAGCATCATCAAAATCCACCTCTCCGTCATGTTTTGTTATCTTTGTGCAGTGCGAAGATGCAGAGTCATCCTGTTTAATAGGAGTATATGAGTTGAAATTTTCCAACACATCGATACTCAGCTCACATGCGACATCTGTCAGTCTCTCAAAAAGAGATTCTGCCATCTCGCTCTCATCCACATCAATCTCTTTGATTTTTATAATATCTCCGGTATCAAGACCCTCATCCATAAGCATAGCAGTTACGCCCGTTTTAGTATCTCCGTTTAAGAGAGTCTGCTGAATCGGGCTTGCTCCTCTGTAGTGTGGCAATATTGAAGCATGAAGATTTATACATGGAGCATGTTCCAATATCTCTCGCGGCAGTATCTGTCCATAAGCCGCCACAACAATATAGTCGCACTCAATTTTTGTCAACTCTTCAACAGTAGCTGCTTCTCTAAGTCTGTTTGGCTGATAAAGGGCAATGTTATTTTGAAGTGCGATTGTTTTTACAATCGGGGGAGTCATGACTTTTTTTCGCCCTACAGGTTTGTCTGGCTGTGTATAAACCGCCACAACTTCCATATTTTTAGTATTAATAATTTTTTCTAAAATACGCCCAGCATAATCAGGCGTTCCCATAAAGATAATCTTCATTAAGCACCTCTTGTAAAAAGAGTTCCGCCTGCATGTTTGCCCTCAAGCATTAAACTTTTTATGTCGCTCAAATCATATCCGCTTGTCAGCACCATATCAATATTGTGCGACAAAAGATAGCTGGCCGCTTTTAGTTTTGTCAAAATTCCGCCAGTTGCAAATGCGCCGTGAGGAGTCGCCTCTTTCTCAAGCTCATCTGCATCTATACTATTTACGATTTTTAATATTTTTGCATCGTTAAATTTTCTCGGGTCTTTATCATAGTAAGCATCTATGTCGGATAGTATGATAAGCAAATCCGAGTCTGTATGTTTTGCGACGTAGGCTGAGAGTTGGTCGTTGTCCCCGACTACAAGCTCTTTTGTGGTAGTCGCATCATTTTCGTTGATAATCGGAATAACACCGTTTGAGAGAAGCGTATTGATAGTGTCTTTTATTTTTTTGCTCTCATCATCATCATTAAAATTTGCAGCCGTTACCAATACCTGCGCCGTCAAGATGTTGCTTGTTGCAAACTTCTTTGCATATTTTCTCATAAGTATCGGCTGTCCGATTGAAGCAAGCGCCTGTTTATTTTGCAATATGCTTCTATCTAATTTTAACTCAGTATATCCAGCTGCAACTGCACCGGATGAGACTAAAATAACTTCATTTGTTTTTCTAAGCTCACATAAAAAATCAACCAAAACTCTCATACGCCCGAGTGCTATCGCATCATTCTCACTCAAAACCGCACTTCCAACTTTCACAACTACTCTTCTCATATCTTCATCTCTAAATTAAATATTTTTTTTCAAGTATATGCAGATGCTCAAATGTCGAGCTTCTATGCATATTTTGACTAATAAATCTTCTATACTCTTTTTTAACCAATTTATATTCGCCGTATTTTGACATAATATCTCTTACATCATCGCCACTCATCAGCCCATCATCGTTGTAACTTAAAAAAATGTATCTAAAATTAGCATTTTTTATAAGATCATCAAGAGTGTCGTTTACATACTTTTTTTTTGAATACATTGAGCTATTGTACGTCCTTCTGCCTGTTTTGCCTTTTGGAACAAAATCATCATAAAGTGCAATTGTGTTTAAAATATGGTAGTTTGCTCCATATTGCCTGTTGTTGTAGGGCGGGTCAAGATATAAAATATCGCCTTTGATTCTTTTTATCAGACTATTGCTGTCTTCATTAAAAACCTCATTTTCACCGCTGCCTATCTCAAACTCCGCTTCGCACAACTGCATCTCTTTTAACGCAAGAGGTTTTATGGTTTTTAAAAATGCTCCGTAAACAGAGGCAGTATTTGCAACTTTGTCTGCACTTATCAATAATGAAGAGAGCAGAAAATAGTAGAGCTCTTCATCTATCTCTTTATTCTCTTTTAATCTTTGAATTTCGATGCGTATTGCATCAATTTTTTTGCCGTTGTAGTCGCTGAAATATTGTCTTTGGCTTCCGCTGCCTTTGCAGTAGTTTTTATAGATAAAGCCATCTTCGACAAGAGGGATAGAGTTTAACTTTTCAATGTAACTGTTTCTGTCTGCAATTTCTCTGTTGTTGCATATGTAGTTTTTGTTTAGTATAAAACTATAATACTCCTAGTCATTGCTTATGATTTTTTTTACATCTTTTTTAAATGCTCTTGCAATAACCGCAGTTCCTGCAAAAATATCACAAAATGTTTTTTGTGACATGTCGCTTCCGACAACTTTTACAATCTCATCTTTTATAAAAGATGCCAGCCTTATTTTTGAGCCAATATAGTTCAAAATTTACTGTTTACTATAAACTCTGTTTGTTTGTACAAGATTAAATAGTGCATGTTTGAGACCATCAATATTTTTATGTGTAGCCGAAGATATCGGTGCGACGAAATATGGAAGAGTTTTGTCATATCCAAGCGTCTCATCTGCGCTTTTTTGAACAAAATATGGAAGCGAATCATCAAAACCTATCTCGCTGTTTTTATTTGCTTTTACTCCGATTATTTCCATAAATCCGTTTACCAGATCGTTTATCTCATCCTGTGGAACAATATCTACTCTTGTCAGAGCAATAGCATAGCTGCTGTGAGCCAATGTTTCCGAGAATGCAGCTACTTCAGCTTTAAGCGTCTCTATCTGCTCTTTTAAATCTCTATATGATGCCAAATCAACCATAAACAGAAGGATTTTTGTTCTCTCGATATGTCTTAAAAATTGAATTCCAAGACCTTTACCTTCATGCGCTCCGCCGATAATACCGGGAATGTCAGCCATAATAAATGATTCAAAATCACCGATATTTACCTGACCTAGTTTTGGAGTAAGCGTTGTAAACTCATAGTTGGCAATTTCAGGGCGTGCATTTGAAACGGTTGATATAAGAGTTGATTTCCCTACATTTGGAAAACCTACCAAACCGACATCGGCTATAAGCTTGAGGTCTAACTTGATTGTTCTAGTCTCACCCTTCTCACCCGGCTGCGCATAAGTAGGTCTCTGATTTGTAGAGGATTTAAAGTGGGTATTGCCTAGTCCGCCTTTTCCGCCGGTAATAAACAGCTCCTCTTGCCCGTCTTTTAGCATGTCAAATAGAACTTCTCCGCTTTCAACGTCAATTATTTGAGTGCCTGGCGGTACGATAATAACCCTTTTAGAACCGGATTTTCCAGCCATATTTGAGCTTTCACCCGGAGCTCCGTTGTCTGCTTTTATGTGCATCTTCTTTTGAAAGTGAGACAGTGTATGCGTGTTGTTGTCACATTTAAACCACATATCTCCGCCTTTTCCGCCATCTCCGCCGTTTGGACCGCCGTTAATAACGAATTTTTCACGACGAAATGAAACACACCCTTGACCGCCTTTTCCTGAAGAGACTGTGAGTTCTACGCTATCTGTAAACAAGTGCTTTCCTTTTAATTTTTCTTTAGCTAAGCCTAGCTATTATCGATAGTAAATTCGACATTTAAATACTCAAAAATCAACTATAACAAAAAAGTAAATTGTTGAATATTTTAACTGTTGTAGATACAAAACCTAATGGTTGAAGTAGAAATATTTGGGCATATGCCCAAATATAGTAGAATTACGCAGCAGGAATAATTGAAACTTGTTGGCGTTTTTTATCTTTTCTATGAAATAAAACAGTACCTTCAACAAGAGCAAAAATTGTATGGTCTTTTCCCATACCAACATTTTTACCCGGGTGAACTTTAGTTCCTCTTTGGCGAACAATGATGTTACCAGCTATTACAGCCTCTCCACCATACTTTTTTACACCAAGTCTTCTACCAGCCGAGTCGCGATTATTCTGCGTACTACCTTGACCTTTTTTATGTGCCATCTTGAATCTCCTTAGTTAATTTACAGCTTATTACTAAGCTGCGATTTTTATAATACGAACGCGAGTAAAGTCTCTTCTAAAGCCTCTTTTAACTTTAGAGTCTTTACGACGACGTTTTTTGAATGTCATAACTTTTTTATCACGACCCTCGTTAATAACTTCAGCAGTTACAACAGCACCCTCAATAAAAGGCGCTCCCATTTTAAGTTCTCCTGCATTAACAGCTAGAACTTCTTTAATTTCGATAGTAGCTTTAGGCTCTAGAGACATCTTATCCAATAACAGGATATCGCCCTCTTGAACTTTATACTGCTTGCCACCGTTTTTGATAATTGCGTACATGTACAATTCCTTAAATCTTTAAATACTTATAGCCTTTGGGCACATTTATTTCATCTGTCCAATGGTTTCGTTGCTACAAAAAGTTCGGAATTATACTCTTACAAGCTTTAAGTTTTGTTTAAACCTTTTCCTATATCAGGCAATATTAAATAAAATTTGCAGCAACTGTCATAAAAAGTTAACTTTTCTTGATGTAGCGGTAACACATGCTTTATAAACAAACGCATGCCTGAGTTTATGAAAAGGACTGTTTTCATCCCAAAATTCGCTATACATAACTTTTAATTCCTGCTCTTTTTTCTGTTCCATGATATAACTATTTTTTGAGATATACTCCTCTTTTTCATATAAAAAGTCACTGTATCTCTCTTCATCTTCACATAATTCTTGAGCAAATCTATTTACGGTCTGGAAATAATTTTTATCTTCGAAAACCTTATCTATCATGCCAATCTCAAAAGCTCTCTTTGCGCTTATGGGGAGGCATTTGTTTAAAAGCTCATCTGCCGCTGTTTCGCCTACTCTCTTTTGCAATGTATAGCTATGGTATTCACTTCCGCTAAGACCTAAAGTTTTGTAGTGAGGGTTTAGGACAATTCCTTCTCTAGCAACTGCATAGTCACACGCAAGAGCCAAAAAAACACCGCCCGCTCCCGCATTTTTACCCAAAGAAGCAACGGTTATGACATCATCTGCGCACAAAATTGATTTTACAACATCGTTCATTGCATTGATGTTGCTCCAGCCGTCTTCTCCCTGCTTTTTAGAATCTTCGAGTATGTTGAGATGTATTCCGTTACTGAAAAAATCCGCTCCGCCCATCAAAACAACGACTCTGCAGCCCTCTTTAAGATACTCAAACGCATACTTTAGCCTTATGCATTGCTCGCTGCTCATAGCGCCGTTATGAAAGTTAAAATAGAGATAACCTACTTCGTCTATAACTTTAGAGCTAATCTCATGAAAAGTTTTTTCTCCATACTCCACAATGAGAGGAATACGAATCTCTTTTACACCTTTAATCCTCCCTTTTAAGACATAGGTGGATGGAAGCTTGAACCTGCCCGTCTCTCTCATATGGCTTATCCAAAGCGCACCGTCAATAGTTCCGACACAAACAGCTCCGTCTCTTTTGGCGATTATCTCTTTTGGCTCTCCCTTTAAACTCTCCTCTTCCCATGCGCCAAAGAGGTAACACTCCACCCCAAAAAACTCATCTTTGACACCTGGAAAACTATCGCTTACATGTATCTTTTTTATTATCTCTTGAGTGGTGTCATTTCGCCAATCTATGGCTCTCTCTTCTTGCGTTAGATATGGGTGTATTGGGGTTTTTAGCTGAGAAACAGGCTTAAAATCTTTATCATCTAGGTTTTGCAAAAGAATTTTAAGAGCCTTTGAAGTAGCCTCTGCCACCTCGTTTCTGTATATGGAAGCCTTATATGTATCTCTCATCTCAAACCTAACTTGTGCGTATATATCTCCGCCGTCAAACTCTTCATTTGCTCTAAGTATGACTACTCCCCACTCTTTTTTATTCCCCCGCAAGGCATGGTCCAGCGCGTTATGTCCTCTGTCTCCTCTTATGCCGGGATGAAGTATAAAGGTGGGAGTTTTTAAGAATATCTCACATGGGAGATATTTTTTCAGATATGGGCAAAAGATAATATCTGGTGCAAACTCCAGAGCGCTCTGTATCATCGCCTCATTGCTTATGGCAAACTGCACCGATACGGTATGCTTCATATCCTGAAGTTCACAAAAAACTCTTTGCGTAAGAGAGTTAAATGCCGAAACGATAAGAAGTATTTTCATAAATTTAGCAGATTCTAGGAAGGAGTTCGCCGCTTGGCGTATCCAAAAATCTTGAAGTCCCCCAACTGCTCTTTAAAACCACTTTTTTTGGGTAAGTATCCGTTACTTTGCCTATTATCGCCGCACTTTTGCAACTCTCAAAAGTTTTTAAAATCTCAACGGCTCTAAGCGCGTCCTCTTTTTTAACAGCAAGAACAAATGTGCCCTCGTTTGCCAAAGCAGTCGCTTCAAAACCGAGCATCTCACAAATCCCTTTTACCTCATCACTGATGGGAATACTCTCTTCTTCGACCTCAACGCAGATGTTTGACTGCTTTGCCCACTCATTTAGCACAGCACTCACTCCGCCTCTGGTTGCGTCTCTCATGGCGGTTATTTTTATGTCTGCATCCAAAAGTGCTTTAACCTGAGGAAAAAGCGACTCGCAATCGCTGCGGAGTGAACTGCTCATCTCGATGCCCTCACGGGCTACAAAAATAGCCGCGCCATGACACCCTATATCACGGTTTACAATGATAATGTCATCTTTGGTTATGTTGTTGGAACTGATGCCTTTTTTTAGAACTTCGCCGATTCCGGTAGTGTTTATAAAAATCTTATCCACACTTCCGCGAGGCACAACCTTGGTGTCTCCGCCGACAATAACAGCCCCGTTTACTTCAAGCTCTTTTTTCATGCTTCGCACGATTCTATCTAACTCTCTCGTCTCAAAACCCTCTTCGATTATCACGCTGCATGTCAAATATTTTGGCCTAGCACCCATCATGGCAAGGTCGTTACATGTTCCGCAGACTGCAAGTTTGCCTATGTCACCTCCGGCAAAAAAGAGAGGCGAAACAGTAAAACTGTCGGTTGAGAAAGCAAGCTCCCCGTTATGGACAATAGCCGCATCTTCGCTTTTATCTAGGATGTCGTTTTTAAAAGCCTTGTAAAACACCTGAGAGATTAGCTCGTTGTTCTCTTGCCCGCCGTTACCGTGTGCTAGTGTTATGTTTTTAGTCATCTGTTTTCTTCTCTCTTTATTCGCTTATATCAGCTTTAACTCTTCGCTTATGTCTTTGATGAGTTTGCTTAGAGGGCGTTTGTGTAAGTCTTCATCATTTATATAACCGCAAGTGATGAAGCGATGAATGTCATCCAAATCAAAACCTATATCTCGTAATGATTTTCGCAATGATTCAAAATGCTCTTTTGTCTCTTCACGATATAGTTTTGTATAAAGTTCATGCGCTATATCACTATGATGTTTATAAAAATCTTCAAGTTTAAAATAATCATCATGTATATCAATTTTTTTATCTAACTTAATTTGTAAGTCTTCCACCGTAGTGAACTCAAAGCTAAATTTAAAATCATCTGTTTTTATCTCATAAGGACTTATGAGATTGTCTTTAAAGCTGTCTTTATCGCCTTTTGCAGTTGTTCCATTGCAAACGGAGCAAGAAGGAATAAGATTATAAAACGATAATCCCAAATAAGGATATTTACTTTTGGGATAAAAATGATCTATCTGTGGACGAATAATACCGCTTCTGCTTACGGATTGTATATAAGCACGATTGCAGTAAGGGCAAGTTTGAAGCCCTAAATCATCAACAAATTTTAATCCATTGAAGTTTGGATTTTCATAGCCATTACTTACAAATACATTGTACAAAACTCTATTTATGTTGCTTGTTTTCATTCGTACTGCAGGATTCTTTTGTTCAAATTCAAAAATAAAGCCTCGTAATTTTGAGGGTATGCTTGATAAAATTTCTTTTAGCTTTTGTTCGGTGTTTATTGAACTTAGGAATTTTATTTCATTATCTGAAAGTTTAATTGCTATTCTCTTTTTTGTTTTTCCTAATCCCTTAGAAGAAATAACTCGATTTAATTGCTTCTGAAGATGACCCCACATTTTTTGGGCATATCTGTCTGCTTGCGATTGTTCAATCTTTAGACTTAACATTTTTAAGCCTTTCTAGCTCTTCTTCAAGTTGCTTTATCTTAGCTATTCGTTTTTCTTCTTCTGTGGAAAATTTTTCATGATATTTCTCTTCAAGTTTATGTTTTAAAAAAGGTTCACCGATGATTTGGATGATTGACCATGCTTCTTGTTGGGTAAGGTCACTATTTTTTGTACCATTTAAAAAATCAATAACAGTTTGTATTTTCTTTTTCGCAAACTCTCCCATAAGCCCATCTTTCATAAAAAAGCCATGAGAAAGCAGAGTGTGGATATTCGCTCCAAAAGTTTCGATATTTGTTTTATCTGTTACATTTTTACAATTACCTTCTTCCTGATTTCTGTTTTTAACTTCAATATCATCTTTATTAAATTTTTCTAAAAATATTATATTCTCTTGGGTTAAGTCAGATAACAAGAAGGGAGAATGACTTGCAAAAATAAAATGATATTTTTTAGGCATCTTTTGCAGTAAATTAATTACTTCATTTAAATATTGCTTTTGCCAATTAGGGTGTAATGCTATTTCAGGTTCATCAAATAAAAATAATAACTTTTCATTTGCATTTATGTAAAAAAATATATCTAAAAGTTGAGAGAAAATAACTTTTTCTCCATGACTTAAATGATTATATCTTCTCTCTTTTTCATCAATAAAATCAAATTCAAAATAGTGCCAATAATCTTTATGAAAATAAATATCTTTTTCTTCTTTAGACATCTTGGATATCTCATATTCTTTCATTGTTCTTACAGTCATGAAAAAAGTATTGAAATCATTTTGTGACAAAGAAGTAGTTGTATTTTGTATTAACAACTTGTCATCACTAAGTATTTTAGAATCTACATATAAGCCTTTTTGCTCAATATAACAAATCGATAAATACTGATGATATAAATCAGTTATTACTTTTAATATTTCTTCTATTTCATCACGCTTTTTAAAATCAAGGAAAGATATATGTTCTTGAATAAGTTGCTCATAAGACTTTAATGTAATTTCTACTTTTATAGGTTCATACATAAATGAAGAAATATGAAAAGAGTTCATATTGTCTTGCTTTGCAGAGAGTATATTCACTATTCCTTGTTTTTCAAGTGTAAAATAATGTAAATTTGCAGAGCTATAATATTTTGCTTGATGTATTTCTTCATCTGAAATATAATATTTATAAACCAATGAACAAATGTCACTAAATTTAGTTTTTTGTTCAATGGAAGTTTTTATCTTAATATTGGAGATGTAGAATGGCTCTTCTTTTTGATAAACTAGAATATAATTAAACTCATCAAATTTATTTCCGTCATTTGCTAATATTATTTTTTCAATACATTTTAAAACTATACTCTTCCCACTCCCATTTTCACCAACAATAGCAGTAATATTGATATTTTCAGGAAAGATACTTACATGTTCTTTTTTATCAATAGTTAATTCGCCGTCTTCATACTTACACGTAAATCTAGGCGAGAAATTAAACCCTTGATTTTCTATGTTTTTATACTTCTCTACCCAAAGATATACTAACTCCACTGCTTACTCCTCTTTTTTAATATTGGCAGTTTATTCATACCAAATTCCCATATTTATAGTACGCGGCGCACGCGCCCTCAGAGCTTACCATACAGCTTCCAACGGGTGTTGAAGGTTTACATGCAGTTCCAAAGAGAGTGCATTCGGGCGGGTTTGCCATACCTCTTAGTATATCTCCGCAGATGCAGAGTTTATGGTCTTCTATCTCGCCCAGCGGCAGAATATCTTTGTAAATGACCTCCGCATCATACTCCTTAAACTGTGGTTTTAGTTTGAGTCCGCTTTTTGGAATATTTCCCAAACCTCGCCATTTAAAAAGCTCCCGTTTTTCAAAATATTTCTCTATCAGCTCCTGCGCCTTTAGGTTTCCCTCATAAGTCACAAGTCGTTTGTACTCCACTTCAAGAGAGCATATGCCCTCTATAAACTGTTTTACCAACATGCTGATTGCTTGCATAACATCGACCGGCTCAAAGCCTGAAACTACCACGGGGCGGTTATGCTCACGCGGAAACTCCTCATAGATTTTGCTGCCGCTTATGACGCTTACGTGCGAGGGTCCTAAAAATGCGTCTATTTTGTTGTTGTAACTATCTACATGCACATCTCTGCTCTTTATCAGCTCTCTCATTACTTCAGGAATGGTTACATGGTTTATGCGAAAGAAGATATTTTTGATGTTCTGCTTTATAACGGCATCTAAAAGAGCAGCTGTCATTGGGGTAGTCGTCTCAAAGCCTATGGCAAAAAAGATGATTTTCTTAGTCGGATTTTCACGAGCGATTTTTAAACACTCAAGAGGAGAGTAAACAAACCTTACATCCGCACCCTTGCTTCTCGCATCTTGAAGGCTTCCGCTGCTCCCAGGTACTTTTATCATATCGCCCAGAGTAACCAAAATCACATCTTGAAGCATACTTAAAACATAAGCGTGGTCAATCCTCTCTTTTGGCATGATGCAAACCGGACATCCCGGACCGTGAATAAATTTGATATTTTTAGGCAGAAGCTGAAGAAGACCGTACTTCATAATGGTATGAGTATGCCCGCCGCAGACTTCCATAATGTTTATGGCATGTGGAAGTTTTAACGCATCCTCTTTTATGATTTTTGCATACGCTTTTATGGTCTTGGCATCTCTGAAGTCGTCATAGAGATTTTTAAGCTCTAACTGCTTCATTAAAGCGGCTCTTCCTCGTCCATCAGCTCAACTATTTTCGCAAATGCCTCAAGGCTGAGAAGTGCCTCTTTTTCATCAATCTTATTCATCACAAATCCGATATGCAAAAGCACGTAATCGCCTATTTTTATATCTTCTTCACCGACAAGCGCTAAACTTGCTTCTCTTTTAACGCCCATAGTATCAACCGTTGCCATGCCGTTTTGCTTGTCTATTTTAACCACTTTGCTTGGAATGGAGAGGCACACTATCTCATTCCTATTTTAAACTTAATCCACTGAGAAACTTTTCTTAATGACTCCACATCTTTAGTGCTGACTTCAAGTATGTCAACGTTTGGTTTTAGTTTTCTTGCCGACTCCTTCTCTTTTTTCATATCATACTCAAAGTAGGGAAGAAGGTCGGTTTTTGTAAATAAAATCAAATCCGCTTTGCGAAAGATGACCGGATATTTGGCTATCTTGTCTTCGCCCTCGGGAATGCTCACCAAAACTATATTTAAGTGGCTCCCGACATCATAACTTGCAGGGCAGACGAGGTTTCCGACATTCTCTATGAAACAGACATCCATATTGTCCAAATCCATATGATGAAGAGCTTTGTGAACCATAAACGCATCAAGATGGCAAGCCGAACCTGTTTGAATCTGATGAGCCTGTATCCCTTTGGCTTTTAGTCTGTCCGCATCAAGGCTTGTCTCTAAGTCGCCCTCAATCACACCAAATTTAAACTCGCCCAAATCCGACAAACTCTCTAAAAGAGCCGTTTTTCCGCTTCCTGGACTGCTCATAAGGTTTATGCAAAGAACTCCGTGCTCGCTAAAATGTTCTCTGTTGTGTTCAGCTTCTTGGTCATTTTTATCTAAAATCTTCGTAATTACCGAGATTGTTTTAGGGTCATTTAGTTGCGGATTGTCATGCAGATGTTCATGAGAATCTCCGTGATGATGATCATGTGAATGAGTATGTTCTACAACGCTGCAGCCGCAATCTTTGCACATATTTTTATCCTTTACTTTTATAAAACTTTTTCAACCAGATATCAAATGGGCTTATCATTTTATAAATAACGGGAACTACAAGCAGAGTAAGCACCATCGAGCTTAAAAGTCCGCCTATAATTGATATTGCCATCGGTGCTTTTGTTTCGCTTCCAAGTCCGCTTCCAAGTGCGAGTGGAAGCATTGCAAAGACCATGGCAACAGTCGTCATTAAAATTGGACGAAGTCTTTTTTCTCCGGCTTCTATAAGCGCCTCATCAACTCTCTTGCCGCCATCAACCGCATGATTTGCAAAATCAACAAGCAGAACCGCATTTTTGCCGACCATTCCCATAAGCAGCATAAATCCAATCATAACAAAAAGGCTAAATTGCAATCCAGATATATAGAGTGCGAGCATCACACCGATTATGCTTAGAGGAAGTGCCACCATGATGATTATTGGCTGAATAAGAGACTCATACAAAATCGCCAAAATAATAAACATTATAATTACGCTTAAACCTATGGCTGCACCAAAAGCTTGCCCTGTTTTTACCATCTCTTCGGCAAATCCTGTAAATCTGTACTCTACGCCTTTTGGCAGAAGATTTTCAATTTCGGCTTTTGTGTAGTTTACCGCCCCGCCCAAATCGAGTCCAAAAAGGTCGGCAAATATCGTAACCTCGCGCTGTCTGTCAAAGTGATTTACTGCTCCGAGTGTTTGGCTGTTTGTAAAAGTGACTAAACCGTCAAGATAGACCAGTCTGCCGTCTTTTGTTCTTACTTGCAACTTCTTGATATCTTCTAAACTTACTCTGTTCTCATCGCTAAATCTAAGCGTTATGTTGTACTGTTTTCCGCTCTCTTCAAAATATGAAACCTCCAAATCGCTTGAAAAAGCGATAGAAATTGCCTGGGCAATCTCTGAGGCGGATACGCCGAACTGTGAGGCATTTTCTCTTAAAATATTTATATCTATTTGCGGTTTTGAATCGTCCAAATCCGTATCAATATCAACAAATCCCTTTTTTTTAGCCAGATACTCAACCAGATTTTTCTTTGCAATATTCAAATCCTCAAATGAATCTGATTTTAAAACTATCTGATAAGGAACCGATGCACCTGCACCTTTTATGTTTGGAATGGCCGAGGCGGTTATAAACATATCTTTTTTAAACGGTTCAAAAGCTTGTCTGAAATCTTGAACTATCCGCTCCTGATTTAACTCTCTTTTCTTTTTATCGGTAAGTTTTACATAGATAAGAGCTTTGTGCTTCTCTCGCGTGGCATTGTACCCGACACTCAGCGTCGTATACTCTACAAATGGACTTTTTCTTACTAAATCTTCGACTGTTTTTGATTTTCTTATCATCTCTTCGAGCGATACGCCGGAGTCTGCTTTGATTTTTATCTCAAACTCCCCTTTATCCTCTTTTGGTATAAAATCCATACCGATTTTTGGAAAGAGGCTAAGTGAGGCAAAAAACATTATCAACACCAAAACAAAAGTTATGATTTTAAAATTGAGAACTAATTTAAGTGTTTTTTCATAAATACGCTCTAAAAATTTAAACAGAGGCTCGGTTAAATTATAAAATCTGCTCTCGCCTTTATGCAACACCCTTGCACTCAAACTTGGAATAAAACTCAGAGCTATCGTGTAAGAGATAATGATGGCAAAGCCTACCGTCATGGCAAAACTCTCAAAAAACTTGCCGACTATTCCGCTCATAAACGAAACTGGGATAAAAACGGCCAGAAGCATCGCAGAGATAGCTAAAATAGTAAAAGCCATCTCTTTTGTGCCCTCATACGCCGCCTCATACTTCTCCCTCCCCTCTTCCATCTTTTTATAGATGTTTTCAATAACGACTATGGCATCATCGATGATAATCCCTATTGCCAAAGTAAGCCCGATAATCAACTCTTTAAAAGATGTGGAGTTTGACCTCATTTACGGCGCCATTCTTGCCACGATTATAGTTTTTGTTTTTTTAAGAAATTTGACTATCACCTTTGATTTTTATCTCAAACTCCCCTTTATCCTCTTTTGGTATAAAATCCATACCGATTTTTGGAAAGAGGCTAAGTGAGGCAAAAAACATTATCAACACC
>DAIDMU010000035.1 GCA_027448805.1 Sulfurimonas sp.
AAAAGTTTCTGAAAAATTGTAAGTTCCAGACTCTCGCCATTGCCACTTTTGTATCCGCCGACTATGGAATCAAGTGCCTCTGATTTATGAAACACTCTATCTATAATAACGCCGATTATATGAATAAATATCACAAGCATAAAAGCATTTGCAAAAAATTCGTGCAAATCTTCAAAAAAATCCATATTTTTAAAGAGCGAAATATTTAAAAAAGAGAGTATCCCCATTCCCTCCTGTGTGCCGTAAACAACAACCCCACTTATAACAGAAGAGAGTCCTAACACAATCATAGCCGCTATCGCCCAGCTGGAGGCCGGATTGTGTCCTATATACTCTTTTTTATTACCCAATATATTTAACATGTACTCTGCTAAATCTCTAAGATTAAAATTAAAATCTTTAAATTTTGAGAATTTTACATCCATAAAGCCCCATACGACTCTAAACAGAAGCAGCAATCCTATAAAATAGCCGATTGCCGCGTGGTAGCTTAATAGATTCTCTATTTCAGACAGTAAAAATGTTACCAGAATAGCAACAATTAAAAATATGTGAAAGAGCCTTGTAAAAAGGCTCCAAACATATATTTTACTCATCTTCCCATCTTCCGTAATTTGGAATGTTTATCTCCCTTTCGCTGTATGAGCCTTTATCTGCCTTTGTGTGGCAAGCCATACAGTTAGATAGAGATTTGACCTCTTTTTGTTTGATTAGTTCGCAACCAATCTCCCTATGTTTTTGTACAAAATATCTTGTTTTTGTAACAGCAATCGGTGTTTCAGTTGTTGCAATACTGTCATATATACTTTTTGTTTTTTTATAGTTTTTAAATTTTTCAGTCGAATTATCTTTGAGATATTTCAATATCTTACTACTGTCCGCACCCTCAACAGAAGCATCTGTTCCAAAATGATCACTCAAATTCTCCATAACCTTAACCCATGATCTGCTTGGAAGCAGTCCCGGTTGATAAGCAAAATGACAACTTCCGCACTCTTTTAAGTATAAACTATCCGTTGCCGGTGCAACACCTTTTCTGCCCTCAAATGATGAACTGCTCTCTGCCAAAAGACTTCCCGCTATTAACAGAGATGTGATAACTAATTTTTTCATAACCTATCCTTTTATTTTTTATTTATTATGTAAGTGACTACATCGCCCTGTTCTTGAGCCGAACCTTCTCTGTTGTAAACATCTTTAAAGTTTCTTCTCAACCACTTCTTAACCTCTTTAACATCACTAAATCTCTTGGAATTTGCCGATGGCGATAACGGCTCAATGACTTTGTTTGTGTTTTCATTAAGACCTTTTTTACTCAAATCTGCCGTATGGCAGGTAACGCAAGAGATTTTATTTCCTTTTTTACCAATCTGCTCTGCGGTAAATATTTTCTCACCCCTAGCATAGTCAAACTCTTTGAGGTTTGGATTTTGTTTTTTTGCTTCAGTCAATAAACTGTTCATAAAATCTTTCATCTGAGCATTTAACTCGTATGCTTGCATAAATGAAACAACCATTAATAAAGCAACTACTGCCTTTACCATTTTCAAACTCCTATGTTTTTTAGATATTAGAAGTATGAAGGAAATTTGTCAAAATATGATTGATAATTTGTTTACAATTTCTTTACAAATTGTAAATTATTAAAGTTTTTGGTGGTTTGTTTGATTGAAGCGGCAAGCTGCTAAAGAGCAGCTTTTACTTTTTGAATATGTTCTAGAAAAAACTTTTTATCTTTACTGCCCGATAGGCGAAAGTTCTCTAACTCTTTTTTGTTTGCATCATAAAAGAGTATACCGGGAGGGCCATATAGTGAAAATCTTTTCAACAACTCTATATCTATGTCTCTAACTTGTGTAACATCTACTTTTATAAGTTCAAATAGATCTAGCTGTTGCGTTACTTCAACTTTACTAAGTACATTTGCGTCAAGCTCTTTGCAGTTGTCACACCATTGTGCAGTGAAAACTATCATCAATGGCTTTTGTGATTTTTTCAATGTTTCATCAAACTCTTCAGCCGATATGGTTTTAAATTCTGCAAGCAAGAGTCTTTTGTCGCTAATAAATTTCGCTTTAAACGGCTCTAGCGGGTCTTTGACATTTGTTGCACCTGCTATTGAACCTATCATTAAAACAATGCCGTACATTAAAACAAGCAACGCTATCAATTTTTTTAAATGATATATGCTATCAATAGCAGAACATGCTTTATTTTCAAATATATTCATAAAAACTGCAATAGCGGCAAATAAAATCCCCAATAAAAGCAGAATTATTTGCCCGTCTAATATACGAGATAAAACCCATATTGAAAATCCAATCATCATAAAGCCGAAAAATAGTTTGACATCAACCATCCAAGGACCAGGTTTTGGCATAAATCTGCCGGCACCAGCACCGATTAGAAGCAAAGGCACGCCCATTCCAAAGCTCATTAAAAACAGGGAGAGTCCGCCTATAAACTCATTTCCAGTTTGACTGATATATATAAGCGCACCGACCAACGGCGGCGCAACACACGGTCCTACTATCAGTGCTGAGAGTATCCCCAATAAAGCAACATTAAAATATGATCTATCATTTTTATTAAGCGCTTTGCTATTCATAAATGATTGTATGCTTTTTGGCATTTGTATAGTAAATGTTCCAAACATTGCCAAGCCCAACACAAAAAAGAACATACTAAACAAAACTATTATCCATGTTTGTTGAAAAAATGCTTGAATATTGCTTCCGAGTGATGCTGCAACAACTCCTGCGAGGGCGTAAACAACGGACATTGAAATTACATATATAAAAGAAAGCATAAAACCCTCTTTTGTGCTGATACTCTCTTTTTTAGAGATTATAACTGCAGAAAGTATTGGGATAACAGGCAACATGCATGGAGTAAATGCAAGAAGAAATCCAAAACCGAAAAAAGTTACTAATGTAAAGAGTAAATTTTTGTTTTTGAGCATCTCTGCAATGTCGTCTTGCTCACTTTTTGTTTGCGTTGTATCACTATTGCTTTGATTTGCATCGCCAAATGTTAGAGCTGTGACTCTATCGTTAAATACATCTACTTTTTCTTTAGAATCAGAACAAATTTCGTCTTTAGCGCATGGCTCTATTTTTTGGGTTTTATTTACAGACGTATCTTTAGTTTTATCTGCGCCTGAGAGTGTAAATGTTTTTTCATATTTTTTAATTTCTGAACACTTATGAGACTTATTGCATATTTGGTATGTTAAAACAAGGTCAAACTCTTTACCTTGTTTTGAATCTACGATGGCTTTTATTTTTGTTTTATCCCAAAAAATACTTTTGCCGTCATAAAGCTCTGAATCTTGATAAAAAACACTATTAAAAGATGCTTCATCTCCACTTATATCTAAACTCAGAACATCTTCGGGTATATAGTTCTCTTTTTCAGCGCTTAAAATGATGTTAAACTCATTTTTATCTTGCAAGATGTTTATTTTTGCCGAGAGGTCATCCTCTGAAAATAGAGAAAACGGCAAAGCAAATAAAATGAGAAAAAACAGGTTTAATTTCACAAAAATAACAAGCTCCTAGAAAAATTATTAGCTACAAATAGATCTATTTTAATGCATTTGCTGTTTTTATTGCTTCCATTACTTTGTTATAATCAGGTTCTTTATTGATATCTTTAACAATCTCTTGATAAACAATTCTTCCATTTTTACCGACAATAAAAATCGCTCTAATCAACAATCCTTTAAGTTCACCCTCTTTTATAACAACACCGTATTTTTCTCCAACTTCACTATAAGCAAAATCAGAAGCGATTGAAATATTTTGAATGCCTTGTCCTTTGCAAAAACGATCATCCGCATAAGGAAGGTCCATAGAAATAACCGTCATATCTACTTCAGGAAACTTCTTTATTTCATCATCAAATCTTTTTGATTGTGCCGAGCATATTGGAGTGTCTATCGAAGGTACCGTTACGATAACTTGAACTCTGTCTGCTTTCCCGCCAACTGTTTTTACAGCAAAATCAGGCTGAGTTACACGGGCTATAGGTGCTTTTGAACCGACTGCCGGAAAATTGCCTTTAACTTTTACTAATTCTCCATTATAGTTTACAGAAACATCCGCAGCAATAGAGAGTGTAGAAAATACGATAGTAATAAACAACATTGATATTTTTTTCATTTGTTTATGCCCCTTTATAAAAAAATTAGAAAATTATAGCAAATTATAAAATTTTATACTAGTAAAATATAATAAAAAATTATACTTTTTTTGCTACGATTGAAGCTACTTTAATTCTTTCGCCTCTTAAATTTGTGTCAACTCTCTCTTCATAGTAGATCACATCAAGTCCTATGAAAGAGTGCAGAAGTTCATTTTTGCGCAACAGATAGTCCAGATTGGTAGTAGGAAGATGAAAATCTCCATGCGCAACTATAAATGTCTCAAACATTAAAACACCGCCGCTACGGAGTGCATCTTTCATCTGTGAAACAAGACGGCGGTTTAGATAATTAACGTTTACAATCAAGTCATAGCGGTTTGGAGTTAGATTATATTTGTCCAAATCCGTGTCTATTTTATTTATGGTAGAACTATCCCTGACTCGCTCTAGTGCATAGTCAGATATATCAACTGCATCAACTATAAATCCCAAATCAGCCAGATAGTGTGTGTTTCTGCCTGTTCCGCATGCTATATCAATCGCCTGCCCTACTTTAGCATGTTCTATATACTTTTCAACAAATGGAGAGACGCTCTGCGGCATCGGGTTGTCCAAGTATCTCTCATTCCATCTCTGCTTATCTTCTTTCATATAAATCCCCTTTTTAAGATAACCTGTTTCTGTAATCTTGATATCCAAACTCTTTGATTAACTCTAAAGTTTTGTCTTCCCTTAGTATAACTAATGATGGTAATTTTATACCGTTGAATGTAGTGTTTTTTACAAACGTATAGTGAATCTGATCTTCAAATATAATTTTATCGCCCACTTTTAGAGGCTCATCAAAAGAGTAATTACCCATGATGTCGCCTGCAAGACATGTATTGCCCCCCAAACGGTACGTATATTTTTTTTCTCCCGCCTCGCCGCTTCCTCTTACCATTGCACGATAAGGCATAGCAAGAGTATCCGGCATATGTGCTTCTGCCGAAGTGTCTAAGATGGCTATATCCATTTTGTTGTGAACAATATCAAGCACAGTGCTGACAAGAACTCCTGTCTCCCAGCCAACAGCCTCACCCGGCTCTAAATATACTTCAACACTGTATTTTGTTCTAAAGGCTTTAATGATGTTGATAAGCTTATCAACATCGTATCCCTTTTTGGTTATATGGTGTCCGCCACCAAAGTTTATGTACTTCATGCCTTTAAAATATTTTGAAAACTTTGCTTCAAACGCCTCTAAAACCTCAAGAAGTGCATCAACATCCTGCTCACAAAGCGCATGAAAATTAAGACCTTCTATATGCTCTAAAACTCTCTCGTCAAAATTCTCTAAAGTTGTTCCAAGTCTGCTGTAAAGCCCGCAAGGGTTGTAGATATCTTTTGGAGAAGAGGATTGTTCTGGGTTTATTCTCAAAGATAAACTTACATCGGGATTTATTTTTTTAACTCTGTCGCAGTATTTAAAGAGCTGATTTGGCGAATTAAATACAATATGGTCTGATATGCGCGCTATCTCATCTATATCTTCATCTTTAAAAGCTGGTGAGTATGTATGAACTTCAAGATTTTTATCATCTTTTGCGAACTCTTCTCGTGCCAAAAGAGCTTCGTGAAGACCGCTTGAGGTACACCCTTTTAAATACTGCTTTACAAGCGGGAATGTGCTCCACATTGCAAAACCTTTTAATGCCAAAATAACTTTAGCGCCACTCTCTTTTTGTACACGATTTAATATTTCAAGATTATTTTTTAAGAGAGATTCGTCGCACATATAGTACGGTGTTCTTAGGTTGTCTAAATTTTTCATAATTTTCTCTGTACTTTTTACTATTTTTGTATCATTCTGTTTATTAAAACTTTATTATATTGTTCTTTAACCCTTGAAGCAATATGTCTAAAATCATCAACATCAAGTCCCATATCTTCAACTATTTCGCAAGCCTCTTTTATGGAATTGGTTGTTAGAATATTTTTAACATTTACCGCAACTCTAACCGCGTCAAGAGAATCTATGTACGTTCTAACCTTTGGGCTGGCATTTGTTTCAAAGTCCAAACCTTTTAGTATCTCAACATAGAGAGGCTCAAATTTCCAATGCTCAAATAGCAGCGCCGAGAGATAGTATGTGGTAGTTCCAAGTAAATTATGTTCATACTCTGTAACATTTTTAGCATTTTTATACCCGATTGTAAACTTTTTTATATAGTTGCTTTTCATAACTTCGTTTGCTAAAACTAGTTTTCCGGACTCCATAATAAGTGCTAAGGGCGTCATTATTTGAGCATGTCTAAGATCTACCCTTGAATACCACTGCATCATAAGAGTGCTTTGAAGCTGGCATACGTCGTTGAATTTTTTATTATCTACGCCGTATATCTCCGTATCTGCTCTGAGCTGTTCGCCGATTGCATATTTTAGGACCAAGCCGTAAATCATATCTGTTCCAAAAAGAGTTACAGCCTGTGAGATAGAAGCAATTTTCCTAGAAAACCCGTATATTGGCGCATTTATCATTTTTAAAATATTCGCAGCCAATACGGCGTCATTTTCTATAACTTTGACAAGTCTTATAATATCAATATTTTGAGAACCGTGGCTGTATATCTGCTGTATAACAAAAGGAGTGTTAGACAGCGGCGGCAGTGACTCTAAATTTGTTATTATGTTTTTAAATGCCATCTATATACTTAACTCTTTGATTTGCCAAGGAAGTCCCTGTGTGTTCATCTCTTCCATGAACGGATCAGGATTCATCTGCTCCATGTTAAACACGCCCACTCCGCTCCAGATGCCTTTTAACATAAGTTTTGCGCCTATCATAGCCGGAACTCCCGTTGTGTATGAAACACCCTGTGAGTTAGTTTCACGGAAGCACTCTTCATGCTCTTTTACCTGATAGATATAAATTTTTCTCTTTTTGCCGTCTTTGATACCCTCAGCCACAATACCTATGTTTGTTTTTCCTTTAGTTCTTGAACCCAAAGATGCAGGATCAGGCAGAAGTGTTTTTAAAAACTCAATCGGAGTTATCATCATACCCTTATGCTCAACCGGCTCTATTCCCAGCATCCCGACATTTTGAAGAACTTCCATATGTTTTATATAACTCTGTCCGAATGTCATAAAAAATCTGATGCGCTTTAACCCTTTTATATGTTTTACAAGCGACTCCATCTCTTCATGGTAGAGCAGATAGCTATCTTTTGGTCCTACTTCAGGATAATCCCAAACCTGCATAATTTCAAGCGGTTTTGTTTCAATCCACTTGCCGTTTTCCCAATATCTGCCGTTTGCACTGACTTCACGAAGATTAATTTCAGGGTTAAAGTTTGTTGCAAAAGCATAACCGTGGTCGCCCGCATTACAATCAAGTATATCTATAGTGTGTATTTCGTCAAAATAGTGTTTTTGAGCATAAGCACAAAATACATTTGTAGCCCCCGGGTCAAAACCGCTTCCCAAAAGTCCCATAATGCCAGCCTCTTTAAACTTAGCATCTCTCTCCCACTGAAGTTTATACTCAAATTTAGCTTCATCGGGATGTTCATAGTTTGCAGTGTCAAGGTATGGCGTTTTTGTAGCAATACACGCATCCATAATCGCTAAATCCTGATAAGGAAGCGCAACATTTATAACAATGCTCGGTTTACATGAGTTTATAAGTTTTATAACTTCTTCCGCGCTGTCAGCATTAACAGAGGCCACTTCAATAGCCGCATTCGGAAGTTCATTTTTTATATCCTGACACTTACTTAGCGTTCTGCTTGCCAGTACGATACGACCAAAAACATCCGCATTCTGTACACACTTATACACAACTACGCGACTAACTCCGCCTGCACCAATAATCAATGTTGTTCTCAAATCTAAATCCTTTTCAATTGTATAACTCTGTCTCTGAGCTCATCTGCTCTAATTTCTTCTGAGATAGGCTCCCCAAAATAGAGGGTTATCTCTCTTTTTTTCAAAAAGCATCTTTTTGCATCGCCTTTGTGCCTTGCAAAAAGACTTCCAAAAATACCATCTATATAAAACGGCACAATAACCGCACCGGCTCTGTCGATAAACTCATAGCCTCTATAAAATTTTGCGACGTCGGAATTTCTAGAAATTTCACCCTCTGGAAATATTGCTATTATTTTACCATTTTTTAATTTCATTGAGGTTTCAATAAATGAATCTTTTGAAGCTTTTTTCGATATTGGAATCAGTTGGGCTATCTTAAAAACTCTATTTAGAAGCTTCCAGTTATATATATCTTTATCTATCATAAAATTAATCCGCCTCTCAAGAGGGAGCTGAACGATAAACCAATCAATCCAGCTTACATGATTTCCGACCAACATTACGGCTCTATCCTGCGGGACATTATGCAAGCCGACATAGTTAAACCTATATCGGACTTTAAAAACAAACTCTAAAAATACCCAGCATGCCATTACAAAATATCTTTTAAATAGTATCACGGCAAGATAGACTCCAACAAGACTCATCAGATAAAAAAGGATTTGTGCATCTGCTCCAAAATATGCAAAGAGTGTTGTCAGCATTAAAAACACAAACATAAAGAGAGTTTGGACAAAGTTATTTCCGGCCAAAATAGTTCCTAAATGCACATTTGGAGAGAGGTATTGTATCTTTGCATTTAACGGTACTATCAACAAACCAGAGAAGAGACCAAAAAGCATAAACTCTACTGCCAAAAACAGTATAGAAGTCGTGGCTGGAATACAAAGCAGGATAACGATAATACAAGAAGCGCTGATAACCGACAAGCCTGTATTTATATAATATTTTGAGAAGTTTGCCGCCATAATTGAGCCGAGCACTATGCCTAAAACTGCTAGCGCCATAACTCCCTGAACAACGGATGCACTTGTAATGCCTAGCTCACTCTTTGCATATTCGCCAAAGATAGCCAGCACTACCTGAGAAATTGACCAAAAAAG
>DAIDMU010000036.1 GCA_027448805.1 Sulfurimonas sp.
TTTTTAGGATTTCAAAGTTTTTCATTTTAATTCCAAATTTCATCATATAGCACAGTTATCAAACTGTTTTTTCTATCTACAATTTTATTAACCTTCCAATCATCATTCTTTGTAAAGATCTCTTTTGTATCAAGTAAATTAGTTTTTTCTAGTATTATTTTTTTCTTTTCTGTATATTTTTTATTACCAACTTCACTATTTAGACCTCTATCTAACAAGGTTAAATTACCAATATTTTTAACATCTTTTAATTCTATTTTTTCTATCCATTGATTGCTATTTGCATTTTCTGGATAAATATGTTCTATACTAGTATCTAAAAAATCTACATCACTTGTGTGATGTCTATACTCAATCTTTTCTAAAACATATTTGACCAATTTTTTTTGCTTTTGTTCTGAAGAAGCATAATATAATTTATCGCTTATATTCACTGTAAATTGCTCAAGTTTTGGCTTTCTATTATCTAAATTCTTTATCATTGTATCTATACATTGATGTTTACTTTGCTTATCGGAAGCATTATATAAATCTCTTGAAATTTTTGAATACATAGTATCTAATCCTGACGATCTTAAGGAGCATATAGCATTATTTAAGAAATGAAATTTTTCAATCGAAGCCAACGCTTTTTTACAATACTGTAACGAAATATTTTTTACATTATATTCTCGTAAAATTGACATAATCATCGCATTAGCCACTTTAACATTGAAAATAGAAAGTGCATTTAATGACATAAATATACCAAATTCTTCTTTCGACCAATCTTCTTTTTTTGGGTATGTAATTTTCTGATAAAGTTTAGAATCATCAAGTAAATCTTTAACAAATTTTTTATAATTAAAATTTTCTCTAGTACTATTTATAAACGCTTTATATATCTTTCTGTCTGAAATCTTTTTATATCTTGATGACCAAAAATTATTTAAAAATTTCAAATTATTATCTTTAGTATTCTCTATAACTTTTTGCCAACTATCATTTGGCTCACTAAGATGACTTTCTTTAGGATAGTTTTTAAATACATTATTTTTAATTAAATCAATTGGTGTTAAATCTTTACCTTTTGCGTTTAGTGTTTCAAAAATTGTAAATGCATCAACTTCATCATCAACGGCAACAAATATAATTTCTAAATTCAACACTTTATCTCTTAAAATAATTAGCTCGTTCTGCTCATAGGAATCTATTTTAGAATAAAAATCATTATAAGCTTCAATGATCTTTCTTTCACCACTTTTTTTTGGTTGCTCTGTTTTATCTTTATTTGCAGGAATACTTTGAACATATTTTTGTAATACTGGATAAGGCATTTTATTTTCAAGAACTACATATTCAATATAATCTTTATCTTTAGGAAATATATAGTTTTCATTTATACCTTGTGCTAAGTTATTAAGAGATAAATCATAAAATTTATCTCGTATTACACACAAAAGAATTGTTATAGTGGTCATTCGCTGTTGTCCATCGATAATTTTAAATTCTACTCCATTAAAATCACCTTCGCAAACCATATGCCCTATAAAATAGTGTTCATTTTCATCTAATTCACTTATATCTTCAAAAAATTCATTTAAATTATCTTTGTTCCAATCATATTCTCTTTGATATTCTGGAATAATAAATTTACCTTTCTTAAATATATTAGAAATAGTCATATTTTCAGCTCTTACTGTCATCTTATTCTATCCACCTTATTTTTTACTAAAACTTCACTTATCTTTCCACGACCACTGCTTTTGCTATTTATAAATCTATTTGCTTGAATCTCTTCGATATGAAATTCACCATATAGATTTTTTATAAACTCAGTATCAGAGTTTGAGTGTACAACAAAAATATCTTTTTTATCCAACTTTTTAAAAACTTTAAAAAGTTCAATCTGCTCTTTATCTAAAAAATTAAATTCGCTATATGATGTAAAGCTTGATGTAGGCGTTAGCGGATAGTACGGAGGATCAAAATAGACAAAATCATTTTTTGAAGCGTGTTTTACAACATCTTTGTAGGAACTGTTTAAAATAGTAGCTTTTTGTAAAGCTTCACTAGCGTTATAAATTACAAGTTCATCACAAATATTTGGATTTTTATAATGCCCTATCGGCACATTATGATAGCCTTTGCTATTTACTCTATAAAGCCCGTTAAAGCAGGTTTTGTTAAGATAGATAAATCTTGAAGCTCTCTCTATCTCGTTTCTTTGTGAAAAGCTCTCATCTCTATCCCAAGCTCTTATCTCATAATAAAACTCTTTGGAGTGTTTTTCTTTGAGTTCTCTTAGATTTTTTATAAGTTCTGACGGACTATTTTTTACAACATTGTAAGCATTAATAAGTTCTGCATTGATATCAAAAAGATAGACTTTTTTATCTCTTAAAAGCCCAAGTGAGTAGAGTTCAAAAAAGAGTGCGCCGCCTCCGACAAAAGGCTCAAAATAGTTATTAAACTCTTTTGGAATAAGCGGGATAATTTGAGATAGCAAACCTCTTTTACCACCAACCCATTTTACAAAAGGCTGATACTTTGTAAAATTTGGTTGGATTGATGGCGCAGTCATATTTTACGCCTTAACCCTCTTGTTTCTTTCAACTTCTTGTGATTTATAAAGCTCTGCGCACCCTTTGGAGAGTTCGCGGATTTTCAGGATGTAGTTTTGGCGCTCTGTTTGGCTGATGGCTTTTCTTGCATCGAGCACGTTAAAAGTGTTTGCCGCCATCATACAGAGATCATACGCAGGAAGAGGAAGTCCCGCTTCTATGGTTTTTAAACACTCTTCGCTTTTTGCGTTAAACTCTGCAAACAGCATCGCCGTATCTGCCACTTCAAAGTTGTACTTGCTAAACTCTATCTCCGCCTCTTTGTGAACATCGCGGTAGAGTGTTTTTCCATGCTCGTTTTCACCCCAGACGATGTCAAAAACAGTGTCCACGCCTTGCAGGTACATCGCAAGTCTCTCTGTTCCGTAAGTTATCTCGACTGCGACGGGATTGCACTCTATGCCGCCTACCTGCTGAAAGTAAGTAAACTGCGTAACTTCCATTCCGTTTAGCCAAACTTCCCAGCCAAGTCCCCATGCGCCGAGTGTCGGAGACTCCCAGTTATCTTCCACAAATCGGATATCATGATTTTTCACATCAAGCCCAAGATACTCTAACGATTTTAAATAAAGCTCTTGAATATTGTCAGGTGATGGTTTTATAAGCGCTTGAAACTGGTAGTAGCTTCCAAGGCGATTTGGATTTTCGCCGTACCTTCCGTCTGTCGGACGGCGCGAAGGAGCAACATAAGCAACCGACCATGGAGTTGAATCTAGTGAGCGTAAAAATGTAGCCGGATGGAATGTTCCCGCACCGGCAGGAATATCGTAGGGCTGAACGATGTTACACCCCTGTTTCATCCAAAATTCTTGCAGTTTTAATAGCATGGAGCTAAAAGTTATCATTGTTTATACCTTAATTTTATTTCATAAAATGAAGGAAACCCCTCATCTGTTTTTCCAAGAAAAGAACAAGTCCTTTTCTTTTCGCTTGCGCCGCTGAGGCGACTAAAGTTTTATTATTTTGTAATTATAGCAAGCTGAGTTAAAAGTTAGATTTATTGAACTCTTTAGACCATTTTGCAGATTATATCGCCTATCTCTTTTTGTAGCGAAGCTGCAACCACGCCGCACTTTACCTTTAGCAAAAAACAGATATTTTTTCTGTGTGACGGGCTCATGCACTCATAATTTCCCATCCCCTTGCTTATAACCAAATCTGCTCCGTCAAAAAGCTCCTTTGAGTAATCATTTGCTCTATTGTATGTAAAACCAGGGGTATTAACTCCGCTGTCAACCACTTCGCAAATCTTATCAAATCCAGCTTCAATCGCCTCTTTCATGGTTACATCGTTTATGATTGGATTGCCTCTGACCATATAGAAAAATTTAGTCTTTGGATAGAGTTTGCTCAACGTTTCAATTAACATGTAGTCGAAAATATGCTCTCCGACATTGTCGCCGATAACTAAAACGCTTTTTGCACTGTTTAATTTCTCTTCAAACAGAGCAAAATCATCATGCGCAAAATCGGTATGAAATATCTTCTCAAGCTCCTCATGTAAGTCAAACTCAACCTCTGCGGCAAGGTCTATAACATTTCCTGCTATTGCAATTTTTGTGGCAGTTAAAAGTTTATCTTTGGAGTTTGTTAGCTCTCTTTCTAAGAGCGGAACGAAAGAGAGAGCTTTTTTTGTTGAGAGCTCTTTTACCTCGTCATAAAGGTCTGTTTTATTTGCAATAAGCGCCATTTTTTCATAAACATAAGAGGCGATTTCGGGGGGAGCGTCGTTGTAGGAGAAAGTTTCACTCATCTTTGTAACTGTAGATTTTAGCTCCTCTGCAAGGGATGCAGAGGCGTGGATGGCATTTGCGACTTTAACGCTTTGGTTTATTATACAGCCGACACAAGCCTCATCAATCGTCATCTCTGAAAATGCTTACTTATCTGTGTGCTCGTCAATGGCTTTGTTCCACATAAGTTTGTATTTTCTTCTCATAAATTCGACTTCCTGCTGTGAAAGTTTTAGCTGTTCTTGAAGTGTGTGTATGGTTTTTCTGTCTTCATCGTAAAGCTCCTGCAAAGAGCCGAGAGCCTCTCTTAAAAACTCATTTTCAACCCTTACGGCGGCAAGAACTTCCTCTTTTGCATCAAGCACTTTTTCGTGAAGGTTTATGATGGTGCCTATTGTTTTTTCGACAAACTGCGGCTGAACCAACATCTCTTTGGTATTGTGAGCAGAGAGTTCTCTAAGCTGAGCAGGAACTACCGCTTGTGAGCCTTTGGAGGGGTCTATATATCTTACACCGTCTTCTACCTTAAGAGTAAGCTTTCCCCTGTCAGCCAAATCATCAATAGCCGATATGTCCAGCCCTGTAAGTTGCATATACTCTTCGTCGCTCATCCACTTCATAGCTATTCCTTTAATTTATTTCATAAATTCAAGAGAACTTTTGCGTATTGTTTATAACGATAAAGGAAGTAATTCCTTTATCTACGCTAACGCTTAGTTTCCCTCGGCGGGAAGCCCACGACACTAGTGTCGTTTGTAATTTATTTTTTATTATTACGATAATATAGTCTCTATCTCCAACGAATCCATCTCTACTTTTTTAGCTTTTGCAATGCGGTCTTCTTTTAGTTTGATAGCAAGCTCTTCATTATCAAGTGCGAGTATCTGCATAGCCAAATAAGCCGAGTTTATCGCTCCTGCTTTTCCTATCGCAACAGTAGCAACAGGCATTCCAGCAGGCATTTGAACTGTTGAGAGAAGAGCGTCAATACCGCTAAGAGCAGATGCGCTCATCGGAACACCGATAATCGGCTTAACGGTTTTAGAAGATAAAACACCCGCTAAGTGCGCAGCCATTCCCGCAGCCGCTATAAAAACCTGAGCGCCCTTTTTCTCTGCTTTGACAATATAATCTTTGGTTCTCTCAGGAGAGCGATGGGCTGAAGAGATAATCATTTCATACAAAACACCAAACGCCTCTAGCGTATCTGAACAGGATTTCATTATCTCATAATCACTTTTACTGCCTATTATAATTGAAACAAATTTCATATACTGTCTTCCTTTTTTTTGATGGGCGATTATATCATAGCTTTTTAAACTATTTTTTATATATAAACAGAGCTTATTAAACTTTTGGGTAAGTCCCCATATCAGGGTGCGCCGGAATTCTCAAAAAAGTGTACGGGGGAAGCTTTGTCGGCAATGTTATCGGGTTTAAATTTCCGCTGTGAACTTCATCCCAGACTTTTTTGTTCTCTGCAATAAGCTGCTTTAGCTTCATATAAACTCTTCCGTCGCGCTCGTAGGTCGTGCCTATTTCGTTATCTACAATCTCTATTACGGAGTTTAGGGGAGCAACTATCTCAAGCTCGTCATTGGGCAGGGTTTTATACTTGCATAAAAAATGCGTCCCCTCTTCATTTACAACTCCGCTTACCTGATGCGTGCCCAACTGCATTGTAAAGTCAAGACTCTGCGTATCATGCTTTTCAAATGGTCTTGAAATTAAGTAAGCATCGGTATAACCGCGGTTTTGAAGAGATTGAAGCTCATATTGGTACTTCTCTACGTCATTTACGCCATCATAGTAATCATCAATCGCCATTCTGTAAGCTTTTGCCGTTACCGCCGCATAATAAGCGGTTTTTGTGCGCCCTTCGATTTTGAGAGAATCTACTGCACCGCTGTCTAAAATCTCTTTTACATGTGAAGCGAGATTGAGGTCTTTTGAGTTCATAATGTAAGTCCCCACACCCTCTTCCTCTTCAAGTCTAAAGAGCGTTCCTGTTTCGGGATTTGCAGCGTACATCTCATAAGGAAAGCGGCAATCATTCGCGCAGCTTCCGCGGTTTGGCACACGTCCGCTCTGAAGAGTTGAGATAAGACATCTCCCGCTGTATGCAAAGCACATTGAGCCGTGAACAAAGACTTCAAGCTCCAAGTCAGGAAGCTCTTTTTTTATCTCTACCAAATCGCGAAGCGATATCTCTCTAGCCGTTATTATGCGGGTTGCTCCCATATCGGCGTAAACTTTTGCATCAAGAACATTCATTACATTTGCTTGGGTTGAGAGATGAAGCGGCATATGAGGCACTAATTCATGGCAGAGTTTAAGCACACCGGGAGTTGCAACTATAAAAGCGTCAGGCCCCAAGTCTGCCATCGCCAAAATATGTTTTTTTAAGAGGTTTAGCTGAGAGTTAAAAGGAAATCCGTTTAGCGTCGCATATACTTTTTTGCCGCGTGAGTGTGCATACTCAATCCCCTCTGCAAACTCATCCATGCTAAACTCTTTGCCGGAGCGGATGCGAAGCGAAAAGTGGCTGACACCGCCATAAACTGCGTCGGCACCGAAATCAATAGCAATTTTTAATTTCTCCAGCGTTCCTGCGGGAGATAACAGTTCTACTTTTTGCATTATTTTGAAAATTGTGCCAAAAGAGCTTCTATATCTTCGTTAGATACCAATTCATTATGTGTGTCGCCGACAATGTGCTGTGCGGAAGAGACTCTTTTCTCGTCTGCGATTCTGCCCTCAAAAAGAGAGTTCATGTAGTTGGAGAGTGCGCGCATAACATTTATAACACGCTCAATTTTCTGGCGATGGATATCTTGATACTGCATAATATCCATAACATCCATAATAGCATCACCGCTTGATTTAAGTGTCTCAACTGCATCTTTTACATCATTTATTGCGTTATTATTTTTTTCTAACTGCGCTCTAAATGCCTCAACATCCGGAAATTTCTGGCTAAGTGTTGCAAAAAGCTTGACGTTGCTATCAAGCACCCCCATAATATTGTTTGCAGTATCTTCTGACGCCATCAAATCGTTACTAATTTTTTCAATAATATCAAAAATTTGGCTTGCTTTCTCTTCGCTCTCTTTTGTTACATCGTCAAGCTGATGAACCATCTTATTTTCATTTGTCGCAGGAAGCGGCCAGTGATGCGCGGTCTCTTTGCTGTAACCAACGGGCTTATCATCGTCTTTAGGCGGCTTAGCATCCTCTTCAAATTCATATGCAAAATCTTCTTCAGAATCTACACTCTCTGCTCTTGAGTCATCATTCACTTCATCATCGCTCAAAGATTCTAAATCTTCAATATCCCCACTCATTAAAGCGTCAAGTTCTTCTTGAGTCATAAAAACTTCTCCATCTATAAAATTCGCTAAATTTATTTTTTTGTCACTATAATATCATAAAAATATATAAATATTGGAACAAACTCAATGATAGTCGACTTGCACAACCACACAAAACTTTGTAATCATGCCGAGGGCGAAATATCACAATATATAGAAAAGGCGATTGAGTGCGGCATAAAATATTTTGGGTTTTCAGAGCATGCGCCGATGAATTTTGATGAAAAATACCGCATCTCATTTGGGCAGATGAGCGAGTACGAAAGAAGCGTGCTTGACGCAAAAGAGAGATACAAAAACAGCATTGAGATACTTTTGGGATATGAGGTTGACTACCTAAGAGGCTATATGGATGAGAGAGTTTTAAAAGCGGATGTGGATTTTTTAATAGGCTCAGTGCACTTTATCGAAGAGTGGGGGTTTGACAATCCAGAGTTTATCGGAAACTATAAAGACCAAAATATAGATGAGATTTGGCAAAAATATTTTGATGCGATAGAGGAGATGGCAAAGAGCAGGCTTTTTGACATCGTTGGGCATCTTGACCTTATAAAAATTTTCAAATATATACCAAATAGAGATATAAGCGATATTGCAAAAAATGCTCTTATAGCAATAAAAGAGGCTGACATGTCGATAGAGATAAACGTTGCGGGATTTAGAAAACCAATCGGCGAAGCATACCCATCACTGTCACTTTTAAAGGAGATTAAAAAACTGGATATTCCGATAACTTTTGCCTCTGATGCCCACAAACCCGAGCAAGTTGGGTTATACAGCGACGAGATAATAAATATGGCTAAAAGTGTCGGTTACAGCGAGTGTGTTCTATACCGCAAGAGGCAGAAAAAATTTATAAAATTTTAATAGATTTGTTATAAAGCAATTTTAAAGAGTTAGACTTGTATAATGTCCGAACTTAAAATTAAGAAGGAATAATGATGGGAAAATATATAGAATTAACTAGCTCAGATTTTGAAGCGACTTTAAAAGAGGGTGTTTCTTTAGTAGATTTCTGGGCTCCATGGTGTGGACCTTGTCGTATGATTGCTCCTGTAATAGAAGAGCTTGCAAACGACTACGACGGCAAAGCAAAAATCTGTAAAGTAAATACAGACGAAGAGCAAGATATTGCTGTTAAATTCGGTATCCGTTCTATTCCTACCATTATGTTCTTTAAAGACGGAAAAATGGTAGACCAAGTTGTTGGAGCACAATCAAAAGCTGCTCTGGCAGAAAAAATAAACGCTCTTTTAGCGTAGTTAAAACAGAAAACAGCATTTGGCGCAGCTGTCACAGCTGCCTCCTTTGCTTGCTTCATCTCATAAATTTTTATTCAAAGATTTAATTACTGTAAAATCCCCTCTATATTTTTTTACAAACAAAACCAAAGAGACTATTTATAAACAAGATAGTACTATACCAAAACTAGATAATTTGAATAAATTATCAAACAAAATAAAATATTTACAAAAAGGTATTTTTTCATGATTTTGGATTGCGCAATCATAGGCGGTGGGCCTGCTGGCTTAACTGCCGGACTTTACACAACACGCGGCGGTTTAGAGAATGTTGTTATGTTTGAAAAAGGTATGCCTGGGGGTCAAATCACCTCAAGCAGCGAGATAGAAAATTACCCTGGAGTAACGGGTGAAATCAGCGGTATGGATCTTATGATGCCGTGGCCCCAGCAGTGTCAGAGATTTGGACTAAAGCATGAAATGTCTGAAGTAAAGCGCGTCAGCAAAGATGGCAATATTTTTAAAATTCACAAAACAGACGGCTCGTACGCTGAAGCTTACAGCGTTATTGTTTGTACCGGTTCATCTCCAAGACGCGCAGGTTTTAAAGGCGAAACAGAGCTTATTGGCAAAGGCGTTAGTACATGTGCAACGTGTGATGGTTTTTTCTACAAAGGAAAAGAGGTGGCAGTTGTAGGCGGCGGCGATACGGCGCTTGAAGAGGCTCTTTACCTTGCTAAAATATGTTCTAAAGTTTACCTGATTCACAGACGTGACACTTTTCGTTCAGCTCCAAATACAGTAGCCAGAGTAAAAAAAACACAAAATATTGAACTGATATTAAACTCATCGCCAACCGAAGTATATGGCGATGCGATGGGAGTTGTCGGTATCCTTGTTAAAAATGCCGAGGGAGAGATTCGCGATATTAAAGTTCCCGGTGTCTTTACATTCGTTGGAAACGATGTAAACAATCAAACTCTAATCCAAGAAGACGGAAGTTTCCTGTGCGACGTTAACAAAGCCGGCGAAGTTATAGTTGACATCAGCATGAAAACATCGGTAAAAGGACTTTTTGCGGCAGGTGATATGCGTATCGCAGCTCCAAAACAGGTAGTTAGCGCTGCCGGCGATGGAGCCGTTGCGGCACTGCAGGCAATCTCATACGTTGATGAGCTGTTAAATCATTAATATTATAATAAATGAAATAGATTGAAGGAAAAATAGATGGTTAGAGTTGGTATTTTTGGTGCAAACGGCAGAGTCGGAAAACTTCTTATTGATGATTTAAAAACAGCGGAGGGCATAAGTCTAAGTTCGGTATTTGTAAGAAATTCGCTGAATTTCTCAATAGACCCTTCGGTGCTGGTCACCACTGACATGAAATCATTTTTACACGGATGTGATATCGTTATAGATTTTTCACTTCCGGAGGCTTGTGAAGCCCTTCTTGAAGCAGCTATAAAAACTCCAAAACCATTAGTTATCGGAACAACAGGATTGAGTGCTCATCAACTAAATCTTTTAAAACAGGCTAGCGAAAATATGCCTATACTCTACGCTACAAATATGTCTTTGGGCGTAGCTCTTTTGAACAAACTGGTACACCAAGCGGCTGCCGCTCTTGATGGCTTTGATATAGAGATAGTAGAGATGCACCATAGACATAAAAAAGATGCTCCAAGCGGAACTGCTCTTACTCTAGGGGAGTCATGCGCACGCGGTCGTGGATTAAGTCTAGATAAAGTTCGTATAAGCGGCAGAGACGGGAACATCGGCGAGAGAAGCCAAGATGAGATTGCTGTTATGGCGCTTCGCGGCGGTGATATAGTCGGCCGTCATACAGTAGGTTTTTATAATGACGGCGAATTTATAGAGTTAAATCATACGGCAACTTCAAGAAATACATTTAGCAAGGGTGCTTTGAGGGCTGCTTCATGGCTGGCTGAAAAAGAGGCGGGACTTTACTCCATAAGTGACTGTCTGGAAGTTTAAATCAACTTTATTTTAATTTGATTTTAGTATAATTCCATTAAATATTCTCGAGGAGAAAAATGTGCTAGAAGATATTAATGAAAAGTGTGCAGTTGTAGGAATCTATGGTAATAAAGAGGCTTCTAGGCTGGCTTATTTTTCACTACATGCACTTCAGCACCGTGGCCAAGAGGCAGCCGGAATAAGCTCTTCGAATGGAACAAAACTTCAAACAATCAAAAAACGCGGTTTGGTTATGCGCGTATTTGATGAGAAAAAACTTGAAACCCTAAAAGGCTCAAGCGCCATCGGTCATACTCGCTACTCAACTGCGGGAGATGACTCTATTCTCGACGCTCAGCCGGTTTTTGCCAGATATGATTTGGGAGAGATGGCAATTGTTCATAACGGAAATCTGACCAATGCTGAAGAGATTCGCGCAAAACTGATTGATCAGGGTGCCATTTTTCAAACATTTATGGACACGGAAAACCTCATACACCTTATAGCAAAGAGCGAAAAAAGAAAACTGCTCGATAGAATTATTGACGCTGTCGGAAAAATAGAAGGCGCATTTTCACTTGTGTTTTTAAGCAGAACCAAGATGTTTGCTATGCGTGACCGCCACGGTTTTCGCCCGCTCAGCTTAGGAAAACTTCCGGGCGGAGGTTATATAGTTGCCAGTGAGACATGCGCATTTGACCTTGTCGGAGCAAAGTTTATAAGAGATGTTGAGCCTGGTGAACTTTTGATATTTGATGAAGGCAAAAAGCCTGAGAGCATAAAAGTTTTTGAACCTACTCCAAAACACTGTATCTTCGAGTATGTATATTTTGCAAGACCGGATTCAAAAGTATTTGGCCAAAGCGTATACCAAACAAGAAAAAATATGGGTATGGAGCTTGCACGCATAAAGCCTGTTGAAGCAGATATGGTTATTCCTGTGCCTGATAGCGGGGTTCCGGCGGCTATCGGTTACGCTCAAGAGAGCGGTATCCCTTATGAGATGGGAATAATGAGAAATCATTACATCGGAAGAACTTTTATTGAACCGACGCAGGAGATGAGAGACCTAAAAGTCAAGATGAAACTCTCTCCGATGATGGATATCATTAAAGGCAAAAGAGTAATCGTCGTAGACGACTCGATAGTGCGCGGTACAACATCAAAAAGAATCGTTAGAATGCTAAAAGAGGCCGGAGCAAGCGAAGTTCATATGAGAGTCTCTTCTCCTCCTACGACCGATCCATGCTTTTACGGTGTCGATACGCCTAACAAAGATAAGCTAATCGCCGCAAATATGAGCCTTGAGGACATATGCAAATTTATCGAAGCAGACTCATTGGCATATCTTGATGAGGCATCACTTTTAAGAAGCGTAAACGCTAAAGAAGAGAACTACTGTACCGCTTGTTTTACAGGAAAATATATAGTTTAATGGAACAAATTTATACCTTTGGCAGCTACTTAAAAAATAAATTCGGCTGCAAAGTTTACAAAGTCGGCATCAACATATCTGGCTTTACATGTCCAAATATAGACGGGACGGTGGCCAAGGGCGGATGCACTTTTTGTGAAAACGACTCTTTTAGCGCAAGTACGGGTCAAACACAGGAGCTGAAGGGGTTTTATCTGAACCTCAACTCAAAAACAAATCCAAATCTGGACAAACAGCTAAAACAGCTAGAGATGCAGTTTAATGCAATCAGCAAAAGACAGCGCCAAGAGTATGGTGCAGAGAAATTTATAGTCTACTTTCAATCCTTCACCAATACATACGCACCGCTTGAAACGCTTAAAGCCCTCTACGAAAAGGCTCTCTCATTCGACGATGTTGTCGGGCTTAGCATCGGTACACGCTCAGACAGTATAACCGAAGAGACACTGGAGTATCTTGCAAAATTAAATGAAAAAAAAGAGATTTGGATTGAGTTTGGAATCCAATCCGTTTATGACGAAACCCTAAAAAAAATAAATCGCGGGCATGACAGCGCAAACGTAAAAGAGTGGATTTTAAAAGCAAAAGCAAAAGGGTTAAACGTATGCGGGCATCTTATTTTCGGTCTGCCTGATGAGAGCAGGGAGATGATGCTAGAAACTGCAAGAGAAGCGTATGAGTGGGGTATAGACTCTGTAAAGTACCATCCGCTTTATGTGGTTAAAAAAACGGCTCTTGCGAATGATTTTCTAAGAGGAGCTTTTACGCCCATAACTGAGGATATTTATCTGCATGTACTAACAAAATCTCTGCTGATGAAGCCCTCAAACGTCTCTGTTCAAAGAGTTACGGCTGGGATAGACGACAGCTCTCTTTTGGCGCCTGATTGGTGCAGAGACAAAAAAAGCCAAATAAAAAAGATAAACATGGCTCTAAAACCATTAAAACTTAAATATTAGTGCGCATAAAGTTTTGGGAAATGAGAAACGCTTCTAAAGTATGGCGGATAGTCCAAATAGACTATAAAATCCATACTCTCTCTGGGTTTTAAATTTCTTGCTACTACAAACTCTTGCGTTATCTGCTGAGGCTTTACTCCGCTTGAGAAAAGACCAGAAAAACCGCTTGGCTTGAAAAACATACCGGATTTTACACTGCCTGTGTCACTGCCGCCGTTAACCAATTTTATCTCAAAAACAACCTCTCCTATCTCATGATTCCCCTCATTTCTAACCACACCGCTATACATCATTTTTTCGGTGCTTAAATTTCTTTTATTGTCCAGTCTATATAGTTTTACCACTTTTGTATATTTATCCACAGTGACTATACTGACACCTGACATAACTATAAATATTATAAAAAAGAGAAGAACTATCTGATATTTTTGTTTTGAATCTTCTTGCTTAAGAACAGCTGCCGCGCCACCTATAAAAATCAGCAGCAAAACAGATAAAACTATGTAGTGCCAGTAATTAAACAGTGTAATCATTTACAATTTGCTCCTAGAGAAATATTGTAATCTTTTGCATACGTAAACGGCTCAATTATTAACTTAATTTCGCGCTCTTGCCCTTTTGGGATATCACTCTCAATTATCGACATTTTATTAATAGGCTTAAACTTAAATAGATAATTTTTTATTTTATTGCCGCTTACCTTATAAGCGGTTGCGGTTATTTTACAACTTTTAAAATCTCTATCTGATGTGTTTTTCAAAGTTCCGTAGACAACGACAGCTTTTGTAAATGAGAGTTTTTTTTGACTTATGATAGTAGTCTGATTTTTAAAAAGATATTGGTGCATTGCTATATAGCCAAAAATTGAGCCTGCAACGAGGATGATAAAAGCAAACAGCACAAGAAAAACTGCCAGAAAAGTTTTACGGCGAAAAACTATCCCGAGTATAACAAAAATAATAAATAGAGCTAATAAACTGCCAAATAAAATATAGTCATAAATTATTAACTCTTTTATAAATTTAGTAACTGCTTCCATTACTGTCTAGCTATCTCTTGAATTTTTTTCGACTATTCCGCTCATCTCAAACCTACGAGCCAACTCTTGCTTAACCCTATCAGGGGAGATATTTTTTGCCGCAAGCGCCACAAGAACGTGATAAGTCAAATCAGCAGCTTCATAAATTATTTCACGTTCATCATTGTCTTTGTAGGCAAAACTAAACTCGCCAGCCTCTTCTACAACTTTTTTCAAAATCGTATTGTCGCCTTTGCTTAAAAGTTTTGCCGTCCATGAAGTGCTTGGATCTGCATATTTACGCTCTTGTATTGTGTGATAAAGAGTGTCGATAACACCGTAAAGAGCTTCACTGCTTACCTCTGCTTCGCTTTGAATCTCTCCTGATTCCAGCTCTGTAAAAAAGCAGGAACGGCGGCCTGTGTGACAAGCGACCCCTGTCTGTGTGACTTTGATTAAGAGTGTATCGTTGTCGCAATCTATATTAAAGGAGTTTATCTGTTGCGTGTGGCCGCTGCTCTCGCCTTTTTTCCAAATCCGCTGTTTTGAGCGAGAGAAGTAGTGTGCAATTCTGGTTGAGAGTGAGAGGGAGAGCGCCTCTTTGTTCATATAAGCCATCATCAAAACTTCTTGATTTGCACTGTCTTGAACAATCACCGGCAAAAGGGGAATCTTTTGCCAGTCAATTCTATCTATTATCTCTTGCATCTCTTTGTTTACTCAGCAGCAGCAGCAGCGGAAGTTGAAGTTCTTTGCTTAGCATCTTTCATGTCAACCCAAATATTCGGAGTTGAGCCGCCAGGTGTTAAGAAAATTTTAGCGTCTTTATTCTCTTTAAGAGCATCATTAAATTTGCCTTGAACCTGAATTTGCTCTAACTGCAACAGCTGATTAGTCAATGATTTTGAAATTAAGTGGTTAGCTTTTGATTTTGCATCTGCTTCAATAGTAATCGCATCTGCCAAACCTTGAGCTTCGATTCTGGCCTTCTCTGCAATACCTCTTGACTCTGCTGCGCGTCTAAGTGCTTCTTGTTCTGCACGAAGAACCTCTTGCTCCGCACGCTGAACCTGCTGTTTTGCAATTTGAACATTCTCTATCTGCTCTTTTACTTTTGGAGGAAGTAAAATTTCACGAAGCTGAACCGACTGCAAATCTGCAGGAGCATTTTGCAAGCCTGTAACGCTCGCTCTTATGCCGCTCTCTATCTCGGCAGCAATGGAGTTTCTCATCTGCGGAAGAACTTCTGCATCATACTTGCCGACGACATTGCGAACAACGTCTCTTACAACAGGATTTATAATTTTATCTTCCCAGCTAAATCCCCAGTTTGATATTGTCTGAGCCGCAAACTGAGCGTTTAGTCTGTACTGAACAGTAAGCTCAATTGAAACCGGAAGTCCGCGCTTATCAAGAACGGTGACAGCCGGTTTTGCATTAATTCCCGATGCAGCAGTGCCGCCGCCGGCTTCAACGCTCGACGCATAGTTAATAATACGAACTTTTGTATCCACTATGAAAACTTTTTGAATAACAGGAAGAATAAAATGTAGTCCCGGAAGAAGTGCTTGGTCTTGATATTTACCGTTAGTGCTTAAAATACCGCGCTCTCCCTCTTCAATTATTGTAAATGGCTTCGCTAAAATTAAAATAATAACAATTGCAATTATAAAATAGAGAAGTCCGGCTTTTCCTCCGCCGAAATTGAAATCTATTTTTGGCATTTGAGGACCGCTTCCGCCACCGCCTCCGCCGCTGTTTCCACCGGTTGATTTTTTTCCAAAATTACTATCTTCGCTTTTTTTCTTATTGAAGTAGTCATTCATATCTGATGCCATTGTTATATTGTCCTTCATTTTTTTTGCTTCCTTGATTTAGTTTATATAAGTCAAATAGTGCTCATATTTTTTATCTCTGCCAAAAACTACATCAAAATATTTGCTTTGAAGTTTCTCTGTCATTTCACCGCGTGCACCGCATCCTATATCCCTGCCGTCAACATGGCGAACAGGAGTGATTTCAGCAGCAGTTCCTGTTAGGAATGCTTCATCTGCAGTATAAACATCTTCTCTTGAAATACGGCGGCGCTCAACTTTTACGCCCATATCCGTAGCCAGTTCAATTGTAGTTTTTTGAGTAATTGACTCTAGAGAGTTGTCATTTGGAGGAGTAATAAGTACGCCGTTTTTTACCATAAAAAAGCTAGCCCCGCTTGCTTCTGCAACATAGCCCTGATCATCCAGAAGAAGCGCCTCTTCATATCCGCAATCAATCGCTTCATACTTTGCCATTTGAGAGTTTAGGTAGTTAGCTACAGCCTTTGCTTTGCCCATATTTGAAGTATTGGCAGGTCTAGTCATAGATACAATCTTAAGCTTTATACCTTTTTTCATACCCTCTTCGCCAAGGTAAGCACCCCACTCCCATGCAGCGACTGCCGTTTCAACTGGAGCATGTTTATGATAAACACCCATAACGCCGTAACCCAAAAATGCAAAAGGACGGATATATACATTTTCGCCCTTAAAATCATTTTTTCTAAGAAGCTCTAACTGAGCCTCATTTAACTCATCAACAGTGTAAGGGATATCCATAAGAGTCATTTTTGCAGACTCCTTTAATCTTTTGGTATGGTCATTTAGACGAAAAATAGCGTAGCCTTTAGAAGTTCTATACGCTTTTGTTCCCTCGATTACGCCGTTACCATAATGCAAAGTGTGTGACAAAACGTGAATCTTCGCGTGATCCCATCCCACAAACATGCCATTCATCCAAATATATTTAGCCGCATCCATATTTATTTCTCCAATAATTGCTACTTTAAAATTCTTGGTATTCTATCTAAAATGATGTTTATATTGCATTAACGGTTTGCTTTTGTTTCAAAAAAAGAGCTTCAAAATCATCTGAATTTAAAGGTTTGGCAAAATAGTAACCCTGATATTGGTCGCAGCCTATCGCTTTTAAATACTCAAACTGCTCTTTAATCTCAACGCCCTCTGCAACAACTTTCATATTTAGTGTTTGACCCATTTTTACAATTGTTTCAACAAAAACAGAGCCCTCAACGCTCTCGCAATCATCTATAAATGCCTTGTCAATTTTTAAATTGTCTATCGGAAATCTTTTAAGGTAAGAGAGAGACGAGTAGCCTGTACCAAAATCATCAAGCGATATTGTAACGCCGAAATCATGCAGCTCCCGAAGTATTTGGGAGTTTTTATCGCTATTTTGTAAAAATAGATACTCGGTTATCTCTATATCTATTTTAGAAGGCTCAACTCTGTTTTGCACAAGCATGTTTTTAAAATCTCTTATAAAATTTTCTTCTAAAAGCTGTTTTGCAGATACGTTTATGGAGATTATGACATCTATATTTTTTTCTCTCCAAATCCTCTGCTGTCTTATAGCCTCTTTTACAACCCAATCGCCGAGCTCAACAATAAAACCGTTCTCTTCTGCAAGGGGAATAAAAATATCCGGCGTAATAACTCCGCTTGGGCTAATCCATCTGATAAGCGCTTCAACTCCGACTATTGCACCGGTTTTTATATTTACTTTTGGCTGGTAGTAGAGCTGATACTCTTTCTCAACGAGAGCTTTTCGCATCTCTTTGTCAAGAGCTATAGAGTCTTGTACTCTTTTGTTTAGCTCTTCGGTAAAGAAGTGATATCTTGCTCGTCCGTTATTTTTGGCCTCATACATGGCTATGTCTGAGTTTTTCATGAGCGAAACCAAACTATCCCCGTCTTTTGGATAAAAAGCTATTCCCACACTGCTTCCTATATTTACCGGATAGGTCTGGATTACCCATGTTTGAGCCAAATATTTCTGTATTCTCTCAACTATCGCAGAGAGTTCAACAATCGAGTGATATTTTTCAACAATAATGACAAACTCATCCCCGCCTACACGTGCTACAAAATCATTTGAGCGTACGGCTTCGCTAATCATTGAAGATATCTTTTTTAAAAGCTCATCTCCAACGTTGTGCCCTAGAGAGTCGTTTATATCTTTAAAATTATCCAAATCTAAAAAAAGTAACGCAAACTCTTTATTGTCGCGTGCTGAGTTTGCGATTAAACGCTCAACATACTCTTTTAGCGCATTACGGTTGGCAAGTCCGCTCAAGAGGTCTGTTCTTGCCATATCATAAAGCTCCTTTTTTTCACTCTCGAGTCTTTGAAAAGTTTGAACCATTGAGTAGCGTATAATCTCAAGCTCCCTTAGGTAAAACGCCTTTGGAACTTCACTTTGATAATATGCAAACTGGCGAAGCATCTCCAGAGGTTTTACAACAAAGTGACGCAGAAGCAGCCAGATAAAAATTAAAATAAAAATAGGCAAAAAACCAAAATAGACCAAAAATTTTGATTTTCTCTTGCTGAAATATTGAGATATCTCCTCTTTATCTAGTACAAACGTCAGTTTTAACGAATTTGCCCTTTTGCCTTCATAAAATCTTATCTCTTCCTCAACAGCCTCTATTTTTTCCAACTTTTCATATGCCGAGAGTCCGTTGCTAAAGAGCAGATTTGTTGATATTGTTTTTCGGCGAAATGGGTCTGTAGTTAAAAGCACCTCGTTTTCATCATGTATAAATATAGATTCTATAAAATCGCTGTTTGAAGCTATTCTGTCAAGCATTGCGCGTACCGTTGCAATATCATTAATACTTTTAATATCTTTTGAGAGGTGATAGCTTGTCTCCAGCATTTGAGAGTTTATAGCCCTTAGTATTGCAGATGCGGTTTTTTCCTGCTGACTAAAATGGTAATATCCAAATATTAGATAGAGCACACCTAAAAGAAATGCAACTATTAAAAATGTAAACCTCTGTATGTTAAGCGACATGTTAAATCAAATCTTTTAGAGGAAAGTTATTATCTTTTATACGCTCTACTAACTCTGGCGAGGCGCCACTGTTTATCCAGATAATATTATCAAGCGACTCTTTAAATTCATCGTAATTCATATTAAGCATATAAGGTTTTATCTTCTCATAATACTGTTTTGGATTTTTTTGAAGCTCGACAACGGCCATATCTACTGCTTTTTTCAGTTCTGCAAACTGTTTTTTATGTGTTTGCAGCACTTTTGTAGTTGCAAACATTGCATCTACTATCAAGAGGTCAAATCCGTCTTTTGTAGAAGCAATCTCCATAAATCCTTTCTTTTGCAAATCACTGTTGTATGGCGAATAGGTAACAAGCAGAGTCGGTCTCTCCATAGAGGCTGGTTTGAGCGTCGATATATGTGCTTGATCTTGATTTATGTATTTGATATCTCTGTTTTCTAAGCCATTTTTTTTGATAAAATCTTCAAGCAGAGTAAAATTTATAGAGTCCATCTCCAAATAGGCATCTATAGACCCGCTGCTTTTTTTGAGCTCTTCTAGCGAGACATTGCCCATAACCATATCCCCTCCGTATGATCTATCAAAGAGCATAACGGGAACAAGTGAGGAGTCCTCTTTGCTTAGGATGTTATACTCATACTGTGTTCCGACGTAAGCATCTGAGTTTCCGGCTTTGTAGAGGTACATGTTTTCACTAAGAGAAGAGACGTTTAAAAGTTTAATGTATGACGAATCTAGCCATCCCATCTCTTTTGCATAAAAGAGCGGTGTGTACCCAACCCATGTAGTTGCGGATATCTTTAATTTTTTGTCATAATCCGAAGAACATGATATAAACAAAAAAGCTGTTGTAATTATTAGCACTAACTTTTTTAACATGTTAAAATCCTAACCAACAAGATGTATTTGATTTTATCCATCATACCTTTAAGGTTTTATTAAAAAAAGTTATTTGAATATATAAAGCCCAAAAGGGCTCTATATTTAAGGGAGTGTGAGAAAAAAAGGGAAGAATTGTTATATTTTTTTAAAATGTTACCACTTAACTTCAGTAGTTAACATGTAAACGTCTTTTGATTCTCCAGAATCAAATCCAGTAAGACCATCTTCCTCGATGAACTTTCCTGAAGCAATAAAACTTACATTTTTGTTATATTTATAAGCTAAAGCAGCAATCATTTTTGTGCCTTCTCTGCTTGAGCTCATAGCAGTACCGTCAACCGCAGTATCATCCCATTTATAATCATCATATCTTCCGATGATTGTCCAATCTTTGATTGGTCTTATCTCGGCATTTACTGAAATCAAATCATATTCGCGCTTATCCCAACCTGCAGCCGATACAGCGTCGCCACCGCGAGCCTCATCCTCTGCCGTAACATATTGTGCAGCAAGCAAGAAAAGCGGCTGGTTATAAACTGCATGGAAACCATAGAATGCACGATTATACTCAACTTTTAGCGCAGAATCACTTGTCTGGTCTAAAAGAGCTTTATCATCTTTATGGTTTGCAGACAATAATCCGAATGTTGAAAGATTTGCATAAGTATCTTTTGTGCGGTCATTTTTACCAATTTTTTTACCGCTTCCTAGTAAGTGACCCGTTAAACGCCACTCAACTGAGAGCTTCTCGTCATTTTCCTGATTTGCACCATCTTTATCAGCATGGTAACCCTCGCCGTTGAAGATACCGATTTCAGAGCTGAAAATATCTGTTTTAGTTTTAAAGTTTACTCCAAGGTCTGCAGAGTTTACAAGGTCAACACCTGATTCCGTAGCAGTAGGTTTTTCTTCAAGTGCAACTTTGTTAAATGAACGGTAGAACCAACTGTTGTGCTCTTCGTAGTCAATCCATGGACGGTGAGCAATACCAATTTCAACGCCTGTAGCAGGAAGCACACCGTCTAAATATAGGTAAGCATACTTAGCATACACATTTGCATAACTAGTTGTTGAAGCAAGCTCTTTTGTAGTATCTAGTGTTACGCGCCAGTAATCTTTATCGTTAAAAAAACCTTTTACCTGTACATAGTTACGGCGAAGCTCGAAACCACCAGAATTTGCTGCATAATTAGACTGATCGCCACCAGCAACATCTGTAGTTGTACTTGGACGTGCATTTGTATAACCAAAATAGTGAGTTCCGCTAAACTCAAGACCTTTTGCTTTAGAGAACACCGAACTCTCTTTGTTTTCAATAGCTATACGATCCGGTGCAGATGTTGTAAACACCTGACCTTTATCATCTACATAAAACTGTTGTGAAGCAACTAAGCTTGTTGCACTAACCGCTAAAGCAGCTATAGTCGATAAAACGATTTTTTTCATTTGTTATTTCCCTTGTTTTTTTGTTGCAGAATTATAAAATTATTAGGTTACGAAAAGATTACGAAAGAAAGATATTTATATAATAAAATAAAATATATCAGAAATGAAAAAAGCCCTTGCAATGAGAAGTTGCAAGGGCTTATAGGAGATTTTCTTAGGAGAGAAAATATATGAGAACGGACTCGATTAGATGGTTATTTTAAGTTAGCTGCCCAATACTCTCTAATCATTTTTTTAGTCTCTTCAGGAAGAGGAATATAGCCTAACTTTTTAGCTTCATCATCACCGTTTTTAAATGCGTAGTCAAAGAAAGCGGTTACTTTTTTGTTCATTTCGCCGCCTTCTCTAGGAAGAAGTATAAACGTAGCTGCAACTATCGGGTAAGATGTGTCACCTGCTTGGAGTGCCAAAACAGAATGGAAGTGCTTATCTTTTGTCCATGTTGCATACTTTGCAGCAGCTTTGAAGTTCTCTTCGGTTGCTTTTACCCATTTACCGCTTGCAGTCTTAAGAACCGCAGCACTTAGGTTATTTTTCTCTTTGTACGCATTTTCGATATATCCGATTGAGTAAGGAGTCTGTTTAACCAAACTTGCAACACCCTCATTACCTTTTCCGCCGATTCCAGTAGCCCAGTCAACAGCTTTACCTGTTCCAAAAGTATCTTTCCAATTTTTAGAACTTTGAGTTAAATAGTATGTAAAGTTAAAAGTTGTTCCGCTTCCGTCTGAGCGGTGAACTACAACGATTTTTTGGTTTGGAAGAGCAAGACCCTGATTGTCAGCTGCGATAGCTTTATCATTCCACATTGTAATTTTTCCGGCAAAAATATCTGCAACAACTTCATTGCTAAGCTTTAGAGTCTCATCAGCAATTTTGTCAACATTGAATGCAACAACGATTGAACCGATAACCGCAGGAAACTGAAACAAATTATCTTTTGCAAGTTGTAAAGTGCTTAGTGCTTCATCTGATGCACCAAAATCTACAACTCTTTTAGAGATTTGCTTGATTCCTCCGCCTGAGCCGATTGACTGATAGTTAACAAGATTTTTTGTATCTTTTTTGTAGTTAAATGCCCAGTCATAATATAATGGAGCCGGAAATGATGCACCTGCACCGTTTAGTTTATCAGATGCAAATGAAGCAGTTACTGAAGCAGCTGTAACAAGTACAACTAAAGCTAATTTTTTTAACATTTGTTTTTCCTTTTGAATGTTTGGTGAAATTATAATTGCTCCGTATTACAAAATGATTACAGAAAAATTTTCTTCATCGCCTGTAACTCGTTTTTGGCATCTATGATTATATTTTTATCCGTGACTATATCATCGGAACTGATTTTATCTGGATAATCCACAAGATTTAAAATATGTTTTATAATATTGATTCTGGCTTTTTTCTTGTTGTCACTTTTAACAACCGTCCAAGGTGCATATTTTGTGTTTGTAGCTTTTAGCATCCTCTGCTTTGCCAGAGTGTACTCATCCCAGAGCTTCTGTGCTAACTGGTCAATCGGAGAGAGCTTATACTGCTTTAGAGGATCATTTTCTCTCTCTTGAAGCCTAGAGGCCTGCTCCTCTTTGGATATTGAAAAATAAAATTTAAAAATTTTTGTATTATTATCTATTATCATCTTCTCAAATACAGGCGCATCGTTCAAAAACTTTTGATACTCCTCATCACTGCAAAACCCCATAACCGGCTCAACCATTGCTCTGTTATACCAGCTTCTGTCAAAAAGCACTATCTCTCCGGCACTCGGCAAATGATGAGCGTACCTTTGAAAATACCACTGCGTTCTCTCTTGCTCATTTGGTTTGGAGAGTGCGACTATTCTAGCACCCCTCGGATTCAGATGTTCAGTTATTCTTTTAATCGTTCCGCCTTTGCCTGCCGCATCACGACCCTCAAAAATCATAATGACCTTCAGCCCTTTTTCTTTAACATAATTCTGATATTTTAAAAGCTCGACTTGAAGTTTTTTTAACTCTTTGTCATAAAAAAGCGTCTCTTCTTTGACCCATACCCGAACTTTATCGTCTCTGTTTTGCTCTCTTCTGTCTCTATCTGCTTCTCTTCTGTCTTTATCAGCTTTTCTTTTTTCTTTCATAAAAATCCTTTGTATAAGTATATTAATAATCCTCTTGAGGTAAACTTACGCTTTTTGTAACCATTGTGTAATCTTTCTGTAATCAAAACAACTATATAATTGCAAAATTTTTTAAAGGGATAGTCCGTGAGCAATATCATTGATAAAATTTTTGCTAACACAACAAGATTTATAGCAGTTGGCATATTATTGCTTGTTGCTTGGATTTTTACTGTACTTTTTGAACACTCTTTGGAGTCCATAGAAGCGTTTGGATTTAATTTTATAACAGAAGATAAATGGGCGCCGAATTTGGAAAAATTTGGTGCGCTTCCCGCAATTTACGGCTCCGTTATCTCAACCTTTTTGGCAATGGTGCTGTCAGTTCCCGTGGCTATCGGAATTGCAATATTTTTAAGTGAGATTGCTCATGCAAAAATAAAAACACCCGTTGGCGTATCAATAGAACTGCTTGCAGCAATACCATCTGTTATATACGGTATGTGGGGACTTTTCTATTTTGTTCCTATTATTCGCGATGCATTTGGCGGAATCGGCATCAGCATGCTAACTGCCGGTATAGTTCTCTCGATTATGATACTTCCCTTTATGGCGGCAGTTACCCGCGATGCCATGAACACAACTCCCGATATTTTAAAAGAGTCGGCGTATGCACTCGGCGGAACAAAATGGGATGTTGTTAAAGATATAATTATCCCATATGCAAAGGCCGGAATTATCGGTTCATTCATCTTAGCTCTTGGCCGTGCAATCGGTGAGACGATGGCTGTAACCTTTGTTATGGGTAATGTCCATAAAATCTCAACCGATTTGACGGAGCCTGCAACGTCAATTCCGGTAACGCTGGCAAATGAGTTTGCGGAGGCTGACAGCGGACTTTACTACTCGTCCCTGTTTGAACTATCACTTTTACTGCTAGTTATCAGCTTCACAATTATCTCGATAGCTAAATTCTACTTTTTACGCAGAAAAAGGATTGGACAATGACCCACACTCAAAAAAGAATTTTAGTCAACAATATAGTGATGGTTCTATCTACCCTTTCTGCGGTCGTCGGAATAGGTTTTTTAATTTGGATTTTAGGCGTACTTGTCGTAAACGGCATAGATGCTCTAAGTATGACTATATTTGCAAACGAAGGAGCTCCTCCTGGCAATGAGGATGGCGGTCTAAAACATGCTCTTATCGGTCAACTTATCCTCGTTTCTTATGCAACGCTTTTTGGTGTTCCGCTTGGCGTTTTGGCAGGAACATACCTGAGCGAATATGGCCAAAAAGCAAAATTGGCGGAGACAATCCGTGACGTTTCAGACATCATGATGAGCGCACCAAGCATTGTTATCGGCGCTTTTGTCTATGCTATCGTTGTAGCGCCGACCGGGCACTTCAGCGGCTGGGCAGGTTCTATCGCACTTACAATAATCATGCTCCCTATTGTTTTAAGAACTACAGATGACATGCTGCAACTGGTTCCATCAACTTTGCGCGAAGCTGCTTTTGCCCTTGGCGCGCCAAAATATAAAGTTATTACGCAAGTTGTTTATCGCGGTGCAAAAGCGGGTATTTTAACCGGCATACTGCTGGCTGTTGCACGCGTTGCCGGTGAGACTGCTCCGCTGCTCTTCACATCGTTTAATGACAACTTTTTAAACACCGACATGAGCCAACCTATGGCTTCGCTAACCGTTACAATGTACAACTACGCAACAAGTCCGTATGAGGATTGGCAAAAACTTGGATGGGCGGCGGCGTTTATTTTAAGCATGTTTATCTTGACGCTAAACATTCTCGGAAGACTATTTTTATTAAAAAAACGAGGTAAATAATGGCAACTATTGTTGATATGACTGAAGAAAAATCATTCCTATCTGAATTCTAAGTTTTATCAGATCCTCTTTTGGAGTTAAAATATTTCTCTCTTTAAATATAATCTAGCCGTTATATTTGTTTCCCGGGTGGAGGTCGTGCATACGGTTAAAGCTTCTAAGAAGAGTAGTTTTACCGCATCCTGATGGTCCGATAAGTGCCGTAATGCTATGTTTTGCGATCGGCATGGTAAGCTTTTTAATGCTTGGCGCATCAGCTCCGGCATACGTAAACTCAAAATCTTTTACTTTTAGTGCTTTTTCTTCAGTCATATCAACAATAGTTGCCATTATTTACCTCGTTTTTTTAATAAAAATAGTCTTCCGAGAATGTTT
>DAIDMU010000037.1 GCA_027448805.1 Sulfurimonas sp.
TGGCTATTTCTCAACAAACAGGGTAAAAGTCCCATGGTTCTTAGAAATAGCTTAATTAGTGATTTCTAGCACTCTCTTGGCAAAATCTCTTAGCTCCCCATTCGGTCCAATATATTTATAAAGAGTAGGCCTTGTAATCCCCAACTCAGCACAAAGTTCTTTTACACTGGTATCTCTATTTTTCATACTTGCTTCCGCTAATCTTACTTGTGACTTGGTAAGGTTAAACTTTCTTCCACCTTTTCTTCCTCTTGCTCTTGCAGCTTGAAGTCCGGCTATTGTTCTTTCTCTGATTAAGTCTCTCTCAAATTCTGCAAAAGCACCAAAAATTGAGAACATCATTTTTCCGGCAGAAGTGGTTGTATCAATATTAACACCTTGTCCGCTTAAAACTTTAAATCCTATATTTCTTTTGTTTAAATCATCAATAGTATTGATAAGATGCTTGAGATTTCTGCCAAGACGGTCAAGCTTCCAGACAACTAAAATATCTTCTTCTCGTAAAGCTTTCAAGCAATTTTCCAAGCCGGGTCTTTCGTCTTTGATCCCTGAAATTTTATCGGTGTAAATACTTTCTTGATTTACACCCGCTTGGAGAAGTGCATCGATTTGTAAATCTAAAACTTGAGAGTCATCAGATTTTGAAACTCTTGCATAACCGATAAGCATTCCACTCCCTTTGTGATGTAAATTAAACCTTCGTTTGCATTACACTCTGAAATTTATCCATAAACTATCTGATAAGTGTAAACTTAAGTATAAATCAAACAAAGTATAGCAAACAGTATATATAATCAGAATAAATTACACAAAAAAGGAAAAAAGTGACAACTTTACAAATTTTATCAAAAGAGGAAGAAAAAGCATTCAATCAAAAACCAATATTTAATTTTAACCAGCAAAAATTTTATTTTTCAATCCCAAAGAATTTACTCGAAAAAATAGAAATCGATTTTAATCAAATTTATTTTGTGCTGCTGTATGGCTATTTCAAAGCAACAAATAAATTCTTCACAGATTTAAATGATGATAAAAATTTAGATTATATTGCCTCCGATATTTTAAAAATATCAATCGATACAGATGCTGTAAGTTTAACAAAAAGTACACTTTATAGATATCAGCAGATCATTAAGCAGCACCTGCGAATTAACGAATACACCTATGAGATAAAAGATATCCTTGTAAAAGAAGCTATCACGTTGGCGAATAATTTTACCCATCGTAAAAAAATCTTTTATGCTCTTGTTGAGTTTTCTAAAAAGCTATCAATCGAAGTGCCGAGTTACACGGAGTTATATCGCATTATCACAGTCGCCATCAATTCTCAAAAAAGAGATATTCTAGAGAGATTAACGCCATTCATTAAAGATCAAAAACTGAATATACTAGATGAATTTTTACAAAAAGATGGAGACTATAAAAACAGATGGAGTCTCACGCACTATAAGATACTGGAGCACTCTACTAAAAAAGCTGCCATGATGGTAAGTCTTCAAAAATTTAAAACGATACAATCAAAATTCAATATCTTGGAGAGTATCTTTATATCGGGAGGAATCACCCCTAAAATAGCCCAGTATCATGCTAAATGGATTGAAAAAAGCCAAGTTTTTCAAGTAAAGCGAAAGAAAGATGTAGAATCTAACTTCTTACTTCTATCATTTGTATATTATCAGTACTTGATCCGTAACGATAATCTCATAGATAGATTTATATCAACGGTGCAGACGGCTAAAAACTCCTCACTTCGTTCCCAAAAAGAGTATAGTTTTGAACAAGAACCTCATAAAAATCGGGTCATACAGTCACTTGAGAATGCAAATCTTTCAACACTAAATGATATTGAAGCTATTGTCAAAGACAGCGATTTAAGTGCTGTTCAAAAAGTAGCTACAATAGAGAAACTTCTTCAGCAAAAGACACTGGCACTCAATGAGATTCTTACAGAGAAAAAAGTTTTCGACACTGTTGTTGAATGCAAGTATGATTTTATAGAGAGCAAGTCAGTATCGCTGCAAGGCAAGCTTTCGGGGATTTTAAAAGCGATTGAGTTTGATGAAAAAGCATCGAATAAAAATCTTATTGAAGCCATTAACTATTTCAAAAACAATCCCACTCTCACCAATAAAGTACCTAAAGCATTTTTAGATGAAGAAGAGCGTATCGCTGTATTTGATGGCGATAAATTTAAAGTCTCACTCTATAAAATATTACTCTTCTTTCATGTAAGCGATGCCATTAAAAATGGAACTCTTAATTTGAAATACTCTTACAGATACAAAAACTTTGATGACTATATGATTGATAAAGATGATTGGATTAAAAATAAAGATCTACTTCTAACGAAGCATGAAATGGAGTATTTAAAACCGTTTGATACCTTTATGAACACCGTCAAAGACAAAGTTGAAGCAAGCTACAAAGAAACAAATCATAATATTTTAAATGGTACAAACACCTATTTTACGGCATCAGACGACTCTTACATCCTCAAAACTCCTAAGCTGGAAAAGGATGAAGATGAAGAAAAAAATCCTCTCGCAAAATATTTCCCAACGGAAGAGTACCTATCCGTGATTGATGTTCTCAATTCAATTGATAAGGAAACAGATTTTTTATCATCATTTCAACACTACTCTCAAAGTCGCATTAAAAGCAATCACAATCTATTACTTGCATCCATACTTGGATATGGATGCAACCTAAGCCTTTCACGGATGGGGAAAATATCAAAAGGCATCAACGAAAACCAGCTTGATAATACCAAAATATGGTACTTTTCAGAGGATAATACGACCGAAGCAAATGACAAAATTGTGGCATATATGGAGAAATTGGAGCTTGTAAAAATAGTAAGACATCACACCGATATCAATCATACTTCAAGTGATGGGCAAAAATACTCCATTGCTTCAAATATCGATTCTACTAATGCAGGACACTCAAACAAATACTTTGGTGCCGACAAAGGAGTTGTCACCTATACTTTTATTGACGAATCAAATCGCCTGTTTCATTCCACTGTTATCAATGTCAGTGAAAGAGAATCGGGGTATGTTATTGATGGACTGTTGCACAATGAGACAGTCAAGAGCGATTTACATTCCGGGGATAGCCACAGCTATACAGAGCTAATATTTGGTTTAACAAATATTCTTGGATTCAATTTTGGTCCAAGAATTAAAAATTTCAAAGATCAACAGCTTTACGGCTTTTTTACACCAAAACACTATCATAATTTAGGTTATAAATTGGCACCTAAAAGAAAAATCAATACTCAAATAATCAAAGAGAGTTGGGATGATATTTTACGGTTTGCCGTAACAATTAAAGAGAGAAAAACAACGGCTACACAGCTCTTAAAAAGGCTCACTTCCTATTCACGACAGCACAAACTATACACTGCGTTGAAAGAATTTGGAAAGATTATAAAATCCGATTTTTTGCTCAATTATATCGATGATGTAAAGCTTCGCCAACGGATAGAAAAGCAGCTCAATAAGATAGAAGCCTCTAATCGATTTTCAAAAGCGGTATTTTTTGGAAACAATCAAGAGTTTACGGTTGCAACTACCGAAGAGCAAAACGTTGCAAATAACTCAAAACGACTTATTCAAAATGCTATAATCCTTTGGAATTATCTTTATCTTACCAAAAAATTACAACATTCTAAAAATAGCACCGAGAAAGATGAAATCCTCACAGCACTTAAAAACAGTTCAATTATTCACTGGAGTCATATTAATTTTTATGGGATTTATGATTTTACCAACTATTCAAAGAGAGTTTACAATTTAATTGCGATTGATAAAGAAAAAGAGTTTATGCAGCCTTTAGGTCTCGGAAATTAATTTCGTGGCTTGTAGAGGAGATATGAGGGCTGGTTTTTAGCGAAAAGACCATTTTTAAGCTATTTCTAAGAACCATGGGACTTTTACCCTGTTTGTTGAGAAATAGCCATCGTCTGGTGTGGATACATCCTTTTCTAGACGGAAATGGCCGTGTATCAAGATTGGTACTTGATGGAGCTATATCGAGTTGCGGTATTAGTGGATATGGACTTTGGAATATTTCCAGAGGTCTTGCCAGAAGTGTAGAAGCTTATAAAGAGAATCTAAGACATGCAGATATGCTAAGACAGGGACAGTATGATGGTAAAGGCGATCTGTCGGCTGGCGCATTAAGATCGTTTGTTGAGTATATGCTTACGATAGCGGAAGACCAGATAGACTATATGAGCAGTTTATTAAAAATGGACGGTCTCACAACAAGGTTAGAAAATTATGTTGCATTTGCAAACAAACGGATGCTAGGAATTGAAGAATTGCCAAAGGGTTCAGCCCAAATATTTAAACATCTTCTGATTCATGGAGAGAGCCAAAGAGGAAGTATGGCACAGGTGATCGGGGCAGGGGAGAGAACTACCACTAAAGTGGTTCAAGAACTTTTAAAAAGGGATTTTTTATCCACACCGTCACCAAAAGGTCCAATCCATTTAAGGTTTCCAGCTCATATGGCTTCTTATGTATTTCCAGATTTGATGCCCGTTTTAAGCATCAATAAGACGATTCCGGCAAAAAGAAAGGCTGGACGGCCGAGTAAAGCGTCTATTTAATTAGGTCACTTTAATCGTACCCTATACACAAATTATGAGTAGGCAAGCTCAACTTGCAATTTTATTTCTAGAGAGTAAAAAGCAAAAATATTTTCTATGTTAAATAGTTAAGGTGGGATCAGTTATCTACATATGCTATTAGATGATACGAATATTACAGATATTCATATCAATATATGATACAATTAAAGTATGCAAACGTATCAAACCTATATATGGCAGAATAGTAACTGGCCAAATTTTACCTATGATCGAACAGGTTATCAAGCATTATTGCAAGAGATCTGCTATCAACAAGGCTTGCTCGATGGTATTAGCAAAGGTTTGAGTGAAAATCATTTACTAGAGTTGCAAAGCGAAACCTTAGCTTTAGACGCAGTTACAACTTCTGAGAT
>DAIDMU010000038.1 GCA_027448805.1 Sulfurimonas sp.
AGATTTCTGCATGAAATGACTTCAAAAATGCGCGATGTATCTGAGGATTCAAAAGCAGATATGATAACAAGCGCTTTGCAGTTTTTAATACAAAAAGATAAGAGTGACATGCCGGATAAGTATAAGTGCGAGCATGCCCTAAACATTATAGAAGGAAGATAATTGAGAAGAAGCAGAACATTTATACCAACGGCAAAAGAGGCTCCATCAGATGCAACTTTGCCGTCGCATAAATTTTTAATCAGGGGCGGTTTTATCAATCAACAGGGTGCCGGACTTTACAATTTTATGCCGCTTGGAAAGATAGTGCTGGAGAAAATCAGAGCTATCGTAAAAGAGGAGCTGGACAATGCCGGCTGCTTGGAAGTGCAGCTCAGTTTTGTAACTCCTATCGGACTATGGGAGAGAAGCGGTCGTTCTGAGGCTATGGGAAAAGAGATGCTTCGCATAAAAGACAGACATGAAAACGAGTTTGTGCTCAGCCCGACAAACGAAGAGGCTATTGTGGAGTTGGTAAAGAACAGAGTAACTAGCTATAAAGATCTGCCTCTGAACTTGTACCAGATTAACACCAAGTTTCGTGATGAGGCAAGACCTAGATACGGGCTTATGCGCGGAAGAGAATTTTTAATGAAAGACGGCTACTCTTTTCACTCTTCAGAGGAAGATATGATAAGAGAGTTTCACCTTATGGAAGAGACCTATAAAAAGATTTTCACAAGACTGGGGCTTGATTTTAGAGTGGTGGCGGCTGACAGCGGAGCAATAGGCGGAGAAGGAAGCAAGGAGTTTCACGTATTGGCAAACAGCGGTGAAGATACTCTTGTCGTATGTGAGGCGTGTGATTATGGCGCAAATATCGAGACTATATTTGAGAGTGAAGAGGAGATTGATGCACTGAAGGCAAAATCTTATGATGAGCTTCAAGAGTTGAAAATAGAGAAACGCTGCTCATGCGATGCCGAACTTCATTTTAAAAAGGGGATCGAAGTTGGACATATTTTTCAGCTCGAAACCAAATACTCAGCTGCGCTCGAAGCGCATTTCAGCGATGAAAACGGCAGGGCAAAACCTTTTGAGATGGCAACATTCGGCATAGGCGTGAGCAGGCTTGTAGCAGCTGTTATTGAGCAAAATCATGATGAAGAGGGCTGTATCTGGACTAAGGCGACGGCGCCGTATTTGGTAAATATCATGATTTCAAATATAAAAGAAACGTCACAAGTTGAGTTGGGCGAAGCATTATACGCCAAACTCGTAGAGTCTGGCGTAGATACCATGCTTGATGATTCAAAAGAGAGATTCGGTTTTAAGATGAAAGATGCCGAGCTTATAGGATTTCCGTATACTGTTATCATCGGAAAAGAGCTTGAAAATGGCTTGGTTCAAATATTTGACAGAAAAACAAAAGAGAATATTCCGGTAGCCGCAGATAATATTTATGGCAAAATAATGGAATTAGTAAAATAATGATCTATTTTCTTGTTTATCTATTTTTTGAGGTTCTGATTTCCGTAAATATATCATCGGCAATCGGCGTGCTGGCAACTTTTTTTGAGATTATTTTAAGCGCTATTTTTGGCATAGCCATACTTATGAATTTTAAGTCAACGCTTAGGGAAAATATTACGGCTGTTTCATACAGCTGCATAGATTTGAAACAGTTTCAGAGCTTAAATCTGTTTACTATCTTTGGAGCAGTTTTGCTTATTGCCCCTGGATTTTTAACAGATATAGTAGGTATTTTATTACAATTTAGCGTATTTACGACTATGTTCGTTAATCGTTATAATGTAAAATCAAAATGTAAAACAGATTATGAAAAAAACAGCAGAGAAAAGGATATTGATGTCATTGATGTTGAAATTATTAGCGATAACACTTACACTAAGTAGTTTATTAAGAGCGGATGCGTCCGGTGCAGCGGTTGAAAAATTTTTAAAAGATACGTTTAGCGCAAACCCAAACATACAATCTATAAACGTCAAAGTTACAAGTGTAACGGAAGTTAAGGGATACAAGGATTGGAATGCGTACTATGTTGAACTGGATGCAATGCTAAAGAAAGAGAAGCGCCAAGTTGTTCAAAAAATGGTTTGGTTCTCTGACGGTAAAGTTGTTACTAAAGAGTTGTTTGACTTGGATAGCGGTAAAAACATGAGTGATTTAGTCTCTCTCCCATTTAAAAATGAGTACTATAAAAAAGAAAATTTAATCTATGGCAATCCTAATGCAAAACATAAAGTAGCAATTTTTTCAGACCCGCTCTGCCCGTTTTGTAGAACATTTGTTCCAGAAGCGATAGAGTATATGAAAAAAGAGCCGAATAAGTTTGCCATCTATTACTACCACTTTCCGCTTGATTCGCTTCATCCGGCCGCTGTTGAGCTTGTAAAAGCCGCTATAGCACTTGAGTTAAAGGGAAGAAAAGATGTTGTTCTTGACCTCTATAAAGTTAATGTAGATCCAAAAGAGAAGAACAATGAGGTAATTTTAAAAGAGTTTAACAAAGTTATGAACTCAAATATTAAAATGTTTGAACTTATGTCAAAAGAGGTTTTAGAGCATTTTAAAAATGATTTGGAAGTTGCTGATGCGCTTATGGTTAACGGAACTCCTACAATGTTCTTTGACGGAAATATGGATAAAACAAAAAGCAAATACAAAGAGGCAAAATAGATGAAGAAGTTAACAATAGCAACGAGAACTTCAGATCTTGCCCTTTGGCAGGCATATCACATTAAAGCCAGAATAGAAGCCTCTTATCCTGATATTACGGTTGAATTAAATAAAATTGTAAGCAACGGCGATAAAGTTCTGGATAAACCGTTGGCTTTAATCGGCGGAAAAGGTCATTTTACAAAAGAACTTGAAGATGAGATGCTTGCGGGAAATGCTGATTTGGCAGTGCATAGCTTAAAGGATGTTCCTACATATATTCCTGAGGGTTTGGAGTTGGTTGCGGTTACACAGAGACAAGACCAGAGTGATGTTTTTTTGTCACACAAATATAAATCTCTTGAAGAGCTGCCTCAAGGCGCCGTGGTAGGTACTACGAGTCTAAGAAGAAGAATGCAGCTTTTAAATCGCCGTCCTGATTTGAGAGTAAAAGACTTAAGAGGCAATGTAAATACAAGACTTAGAAAACTTGGAGAAGGCCAATATGATGCGATTATTTTGGCATTTATCGGTCTTCATAGATTAGACCTGCCAGTGCATACCCAAATGATTTTTGTCATAGACCTGAAGTCTGTACATTCCAAGATTTACCATCTCGCCATCAAGACTCTGGGTATAGACCTGCCCCATTGTTATAAACGGTCCGCCGTCTTGCTCCCATGTAGTAAGAACAGGGAGTTTGTAGAGGTCAACATCATCTTCTAAATATTTTATCTGCTGACAAGCGCCGATGCCTTTGAGTTTTTTTGGAAATATATTTTTGAGTGAAAAAAGCTCACCCGCCATGGAGAGCTTATTTAAAAACCCTTCAGGAGGTTTCATATTGAGCAGTTTGGTTATCTCATCGGCAACAGACTCTATTGTTCTGCCAAAAAGAAGCTCACAGCGGTTATATGAACCAAAGACGTTCATAAGCACGCCCTCTTGAAACTTTATACCGTTTTTTTTATCTACAACATTTGTAAAAAGTATCGCTTTGCCGCCATCTTTTTTTTTAACTTCCGCATACGCCAGATGCGGGATTTCTAAATATATATCAAGTTCTATATCAATAATTCTTAGTTCATCATTTTTTTTTAAAAGTTCTATAGTTTTTTTCATAATTATTCTTTGATTTTATTTCATAAGACTTTTATAGTCTTTGCGGCATTTCATCTTTAAATGCTATTTTTTCTGCAGCCTTTAATAACTCCAAAGCACCTTTGTCTATCATAATCTGAGCCATCTCAAACCCTAAGCCCTCGCTCTCTTGGAGATTTCTAACTATTTTCTCCTGCATGATATTTGTACCGTCAGGAAATCCAATCATCGCTCTAAAAGTAATTATATTCTCATCCATTACAGCGTTGCAAGCAACCGGTGCAGAGCATCCGGCTCCAATTTTGGATATAAAATCTCTCTCTATTTTTGTACATGTAAATGTTTTTTCATCTTTTAGACTTAACGCTATCTCTCTTACCTTCTCATTTTTGCAAACTATCTCTATTCCAAGAGCAGCTTGACCCATCGGAGGTATCATCATATCAAGTGATAATTTTTGGGTATATGGAATATCTTTAAGCAGGTCTAATCTATGAAGACCGATAAATGCCAAAATAATCGCATCATATTGGCCTTCTCCAAGTTTTCTAAGTCTTGTATTTACATTGCCTCTTAAGTCTTTTACTCTCAAATCAGGACGG
>DAIDMU010000039.1 GCA_027448805.1 Sulfurimonas sp.
AACCAAGAAGTTGAGAGAACTGTTTACGATATGGTTAAGCCTATTTCCCTCGGTTTAAAGAGATTGGAAGAGAGTATTCACAATGGTAAAAATCAAAATTGAACCTGCATCTGCCTGGGCAAAACTCGCAAAGAGCGCAAAAGAGATATAAGTGGCAAAAGTTTTGATTTTAAGCGGTGCGGGGATAAGTGCCGAGTCTGGCATAAGCACGTTTAGAGACAGCGGCGGGTTATGGGACGAGTACGATGTGAGCATTGTCTGTAACTACGACAGTATGCAAAAGCACGAAGATATAACCATAGAGTTTTACGACAAAAGACGCTCGGAGTTGGAGAGTAAAGAGCCAAACTATGCACACAAAAGAGTAGCCGAGCTAAAGAACATGTACAAAAAAGAGATAGCGGTTATTACTCAAAATGTGGACAATCTTTTTGAAAAAGCTGGACTGAAATCCGAGGACGTTATCCATCTGCACGGCTTTTTAACGCAGCTTAGATGTCAAGACTCATATTGCGGTAAAGTTTTTGACATTGGTTACAAAAGCCAAAAAGAGTTTAACGGCGGAAGATGTCCAGCGTGTAGTTCAAAACTTAGACCAAACATCGTCTTTTTCGGCGAGGCGGCACCCATGTATGAGGAGCTAAACACTCAGATTCAGGATTGCGAACTGCTCGTTGTCATCGGCACAAGCGGCAATGTCATAGGGGTAAATACAATGGCTCAGTTTGCCGCAAGGTCGATTTTGAACAACTATGAGCCAAGCAGTGCCATAAACGACGCCTACTTCTCAAAAGTGCTCTACAAAAAAGCGACCGAAGCGATTGATGAGATAGCAAAAGAGATAGAGACTTTTTTAAATCCCAGATAGTATCATCTCTTCCAAATCCTCAAGCGGTGCGTTTATGAAATTTTCAAACTGAGTGCGGTTGAATGTCTGCTGTCTTTTTGCAAGCTGCGCGGTGTGGGTTGAGATATTTTCAATCATCTGCTCAAGTGTTACTTTGCCATCCAGATACTCCAAAACTTCAACTATTCCGATGGAGTTCATGGAGTGCGGAAGCCTTGTGTAACGCTGCTCCAGTCGGCAAACTTCATCTATCAGCCCGTTTTCGACCATTTTTAGGGTGCGCTTTTTAATCCTCTCTCTTAAAACTTCTCTAGAAACTTCTATGTTGTAGATAGGGAGGTTTTCTATTGTCGGTTTTGGAGGATTTTGTCTGAACCACTCGGTTGGAGTAAGCTTTGAAGCCTCATAAATAAGGAGTGCTTTTTCTATTCTGTATCTGTCGGATGGCGATATATTTTTCATATACTCTTTGTCCAAGTTATATAAAAGCTCCCAGCACCACTGCAAATCTTTGAGTTTTTTTTCCACATGTAAAGATATCTCTTTGGTTATTTCTGGGATATTAGAGAGCCCGCTGATTAGAGTTTTTAGGTAAAAAGATGTGCCTCCGACGACGATGAGGTTTTTTTTCTCTTTTTTACATGTAGAAACTACCTCTTTGTAGAGGTTTATAAAAATATCAACACTGAAGTACTCATCAGGATTTAGAAGGTTTATGCCGAAGTGTTTTATCTCTTGAAGCTCATCCAAAGAGGGTTTTGCAGATACGACGTCAATCTCTTTATAGATGCTGAGTGAATCTATGGAAAGTATATATGCGTTGATTTTTCTTGCGATTTTAATTGCTAAATCGCTTTTTCCTGATGCGGTAGGACCAATAATAGCTAGTTGAATCATGGCAAAATTATAGCAATTTTAAATCAACTTTGGGTAAAATAAAACAAAAAACAGCCCAAGGTTAAATTTGAAGCAATTTATCAGCAAACTTAGAGATTTTAACGAGCTCGTTATGTTTGAACACTCCATTTTTTCACTCCCTTTTATTTTTATAGCCATGGTAGTTGCGGCCGATGGCTGGTTTGGCTTTCTTTTGCTGATTTTAGGCGTTTTTGCGGCAATCAGTGCCAGAAATTTTGCAATGGGTTTAAACAGATTTGCGGACAGAGACATAGACGCGCAAAATCCCAGAACAGCTTCTAGACCAAACGTTGACGGAAGGCTGGATGCCGGTTCAATTTTGATTTTTACCATTGTGAATGCTCTTGTATTTATAGCCGTTGCATACATAATAAACCCATTTGCTTTTTATTTAAGTTTTCCAATCATTCTTATAATAGGCAGTTACTCATACTTTAAGAGATTTTCATCTTTGGCGCATGTTGTTTTGGGCATATCGCTCGGACTTGCGCCGATAGCGGGTGTTGTTGCTGTAAGCGCAGAGATAACGCCATGGTCTGTTATGCTTAGTTTGGGTGTTATATTTTGGGTTGCAGGATTTGATTTATTGTACTCTTTGCAGGATATGGAGTTTGACAAAGAGAGAGGGCTTCACTCAATACCGTCAAAATACGGACCAGAAGCAACGCTTAAAATTTCAGCTTTTTTTCACATGTTGACCATAATTTTTTGGGCGCTGTTCGTTTGGGTTGCAGGGCTTAATATGTTTGCATACAGCGCTGTGATTTTTAGCGCTTTAATGCTCGGTTATGAGCACTATCTGGCTAGAAAAGATTTTACTAAAATTGACAGGGCATTTTTTACCGTAAACGGCTATCTCGGTATTGTGTTTTTAGTTTTAATTGTTTTAGACAAGGTTATATTATGAGTGTTCGTTTAGTTAAAGTATCGATAGGTTTGGTTTTTAGCGAAGTGGGCTCAAACAGTGAGATGTTTTTAAAAGAGTTTCACAAAATAGATGAGGGCAGCGAAGATCCTATAGCACAGTGGTTAAAAATTGCCCGCGCAAAAGGCGATACGCAAGACACGGACCCTGTTTTGTTAAACCTTATAGTGGAGCTGCATAAAAAGATAGATGCTATTGAGAAACTTTTGAAAAACGAAGAGCCAAAAAGATTGTCGCTTGCGGGCAAAGCGGAGATTGAGTCCATAGGATTTGAACACTTCAAGTTGAGTGAGGATGTTTTGCAAGAGGGTGTGGAGTATTATGGCAGAGTTACAATGCCTACCCATCCAAGAAGAGATTTGGCGCTCTTTTTTACGGCAGTAGACAACTCACTGGCAAAAATTACAAAAATTCATAAGCGTGACGAGGATGAGTGGTGCATATACCTAACCGCAAGAGAGAGAGCGCTTATCCGTGAAGCAAAAGAGAGCAAAGAATGAGTTTTGAATCTATAAACTTAGAGTATTTAGTGGTTGCTATGGCTGCCATGATTTTGTACCTAATTTATTATGTTTTTACAAAAGATTCGGAGTACAACAGAAACATTCGCTCTGTTGCAACGGCTGCAGAAGAGCTAAATAGAGAGATTTTCTACTTAAAGAAGAAACTCAGCGATACTCAGGCGAGTATAAAAAAGAACAGCTCTCGTATGAATGATGAGGATATCTACCAAGAAGTTGAGAGAACTGTTTACGATATGGTTAAGCCTATTTCCCTCGGTTTAAAGAGATTGGAAGAGAGTATTCAAAACATAGAGGAGAATATTAATTCAAGAATATCTTCTCTTGAAAGCGGAGTCAAACAGATATCTATTCCCGCATCAATTCACGGAAACGATGACGAAAAAATCATATCGCTCTACAAACAGGGGATTTCACTCGAAACAATCTCAAAAGAGCTGCACATATCTAAAGCAGAAGTTGAATTCGTGCTTAAAATCAACAAAATAAAGTAAGTGTACATGGCAGATAGAAAACTTTTCGCACTGGCCTCAATACTTATAGGAATTAGCATTGTCTTGACATATTCGCTCTCGGCATATATCACTCTGCTTTTTGAAGTAAATCAGTTTCATTTTGCCATAAGACAGGCACTCTTTGGGTTTTTAAGCATATTTATAATTTGGCTCTTGGCGCAAGGAGACCCTGACAAACATCTGGCACCTATTGGTTTTTCGCTTTTTATAGGCTCTACCATATTGATGATAGCTATGCCGTTTCTGCCTGAATTTTTGGTTTCAGCCGTCGGCGGAGCAAAAAGATGGATAAAGATTTTTGGATTTTCACTCGCTCCTGTTGAATTTTTCAAAATCGGTTTTGTCTATTTCTTGGCATGGAGCTTCTCAAGAAAACTTGGACATCACGGCGGCATGGGAGTAAAAGAGGAGTATATAAGATTTGCCCCATACGGCATCGTTTTTATAGGAGCGATGTTTGTTATAGCCTTTGTTCAAAATGACTTGGGTCAGGTTGTTGTTCTTGGACTTACTCTGCTTTTTATGCTTATGTTCGCGGGAAGCAGCTTTAGGTTCTTCTTGACGCTTTTAGTCGGGGCTGTTATGTTTTTCCTCTTTTTTATCTTTACTGCCGAGCATAGAATATTGCGTATAAAATCTTGGTGGGCATTGGCGCAAAACAATATTTTGGAGATTTTCCCTGAGTCCATTGCCGCACAGCTAAGGGTTCCCACAGAGGTTGAACCATACCAGATAGGGCACTCTTTAAATGCTATTCATAACGGAGGACTTTTTGGCACTGGAATATCAAACGGAACTTTTAAATTGGGCTTTTTGAGCGAGGTTCATACCGACTTTGTTTTGGCTGGACTTGCCGAGGAGTTTGGATTTGTCGGAGTTTTTGTTGTGGTTGTTATATTTATGCTGATGCTTCAGAGAATTTTTAAGATTGCAAACCGCGCGAAAGATTCAAAAATATATCTTTTTAGTTTGGGGGTTGGGCTTCTGCTGGCTTTTGCGTTTTTAGTAAATGCTTATGGAATCAGCGGAATCACTCCGATTAAAGGAATCTCCGTTCCGTTTTTAAGCTATGGAGGTTCCTCTGTTTTGGCTGCTTCTGTCGGAGTCGGCATGGTGCTTATGGCATCAAAAAAAGCGAAAATGGATTAACATGCATATATTGGAAAATAGATGAAGATTTGCATTACAGGCGGCGGAACAGGCGGTCATTTGGTAATTGCAGAGGCGCTTGTTGAGGCTGCGGCAGAGGAAGGGCACGAAGCAATTTTCATAGGCTCGACAAGCGGACAGGATAGAAAATATTTTGAATCGCACAGCACATTTAGCCATGTATATTTTTTAGAAACAACAGGCGTCGTAAATCAAAAGGGCTTAGGCAAACTAAAGGCTCTTTGGCTGGTGGTAAAAGCTTTTTTTGCTTCAAGAAAAATACTTAAAAAGCATAATATTCAGGCAACTTACAGTGTAGGCGGATTTTCGGCTGCCGCTGCATCTTTGGCAACTCTTAGCAGATTTACCCCACTTTTTATACATGAGCAAAACGCTGTTGATGGTAGACTAAACTCGCTTTTAAAACCGTTTGCCAAGAGATTTATATCCGCTTATGATAAAAATTCGCCAATTAAAGGTTATCCGGTAAAAGATGATTTTTTTAAGGGTGCGAGAGTGCGAAGCGGGGTAAAAACTGTTATATTTTTAGGCGGTTCGCAAGGCGCAAAAGCTATAAATGATTTGGCTCTAAGTGTGGCATGCGAGCTTCAAGACAGAGGCATAAAGATAATCCATCAAGCCGGTGAGCGGGATTTTGAGAGGGTAAAGCAAGAGTATGAAAATCTACATGTAGAAGTTGAACTCTACGCATTTACAAAAGAGATGCCATCTCTGATGTCAAAGGCTGATTTGGCAGTTAGTCGCTCCGGTGCAAGCACGCTTTGGGAACTTTGCGCAAACGGTCTGCCTGCACTGTTTGTTCCATTTCCGCATGCAGCAGCGGATCACCAATATTACAATGCCAAGTTTATAGTTGATAGCAACCTAGGCTGGTGTGAGCGAGAAGAAAAGGATTTAAAATCAATTTTAATTTCGATTTTAAACGAGAATCTTGTGGCTAAAAGCAAGGCCCTCTTGGAGTACTCAAATAGGGATGTTGCAAAGAGGATGATTTTGGACGTAGTCAAGGTTTTAGATGCTTAAAGAGTTGGCGCAAGATTTAGTAGATTTGATTTTTGACTGGGGCTATCTAGGCATATTTTTGCTAATGACGGTAGAGAGCTCCTTTATCCCGTTTCCAAGCGAGATAGTCCTTATTCCCGCGGGTTACTTGGCATCAAAAGGCGATATGAACATAGGGATGATTATGTTTAGCGCTCTTGGCGGCTCAATGGCTGGTGCATATATAAACTACTATCTGGCACTGCTTCTTGGCAGAAAAATTCTTCGCAAGTATGGAAAATATTTTTTCATAAATGAGAATGCAATTGGGAAGATGGACAGCTATTTTGAAAAGCATGGGCACATCTCTACGTTTATCGGAAGACTTCTCCCGGGAATTCGTCAGCTTATCTCCATCCCCGCCGGTTTGGCTCGTATGAATTTGGCTGTTTTTTCCATATATACGGCGCTTGGCGCCGGAATCTGGGCTTTTATTTTAGTGATGCTCGGATATGCAATCGGTGAAAATCAGGAGTTGATAGATGCATACTTAAAGCAGATAACTATTATAGTTATTATAGTTTTGGTTTTATTGGGCTCGTGGTATGCTTTTATTCAAAAAAGCAAAAAGGTTGAAGAATGAGCAGTAATGTCGGATATATGTTTGATGCAGGCTTCTTTGGCACACGTGCTCCGTTTTTTATGGATTTGGTAACCTTGATTGTCTCGCTTCTGCCGTTTCTTGTGGCAATTGCAATCTCATTTGCCAGAAAAAAGCACTATAAAACACACATATATCTTCAAATATTTATATTTGCGTTTTCGGTTATAGTTCTCTCTTATTTTGAGTACGGCGTAAGGGTAAGTGGTGGCTTTAACACCTTTATGCAAGGCAGCAGTGTTTCACACGATTACGCTTTTATAGTTTTGGTTTTTCATATAATCGTCTCGGTTATAGCACTTATTGTCTGGTGTAGCACTATCTTTAGAGCCAAAAAATTGTTACAATTAGGAAGTCATAGAAAGATGGGACTCATAACATTTGGCGGGGTTGTTCTTACTTCGGTAACTGGGATTTGGGTCTATTTTTTGATGTTTGTATATTAAGAATATAGGAGTTTAAAATGAAGTATACGGTTAGTTTTAGAATTTGGCACTGGTTAAATGCGATAGTTGTCTTGGGACTTGTTGGAACGGTACTGCTAAGAAAAGGTTTTTTGAGTTATAGAACAAACTCTGAAATTATAATGACCAAACTCTCGGAAATAGGAGTCGATATCTTTAAAGAAGATGCAGTAGTAATAGCTAAGGCTATTCGCGCTCCAATGTGGGAGTGGCATCTTATCTTTGGGTATGCACTCGCATTTTTGGTTGTTTACAGAATAGCTCTGATGTTTTTCGACAAAAGCAAAAGAGAGGATTTTACCACTTTAGACCTGCATAAAAAGGGTGTGAAGGCATCGTACTATGTTTTGTATGCGGCGCTGATTTTTATGACTCTGAGCGGTTTTGCTATGTATCTTAAAGAAGAGTTGGTTTTGGCAGAAGCAACTGTGAAGAGCATAAAAGAGCTGCATGAGCTGGTATATAACTACTTTTTAATATTTATACCTCTTCATATTGCAGGAGTAGTAGTTGCTGACATAAGAGAAGAGCATGGCATAATTTCGACAATGATAAACGGAAGAACAAAAGATAAGTTTTAATTAATATTACACACTTAAACGAACAAGTCCGTTTAAGTGGGAGGGACTTGCTGTCCCTTCCAACCCCCTAAAGCTACGAAAAACAAGTTTTTCGAGAATAAATTTACAAAGGTATTTAATGATAAAAATAGAGAGTATGGCGCCGGACTTTTGTCTGCCAAATCAGGACGATGTGGAGATATGTTTAAGAGATTTGAGGGGGAAGTGGATAGTTCTCTATTTCTACCCAAAAGACAACACTCCGGGCTGTACGACCGAGGCATGTGATTTTAGTGACGCTGCACCAGATTTCAGCACTCTAAATGCAGTCATAATCGGTGTAAGTGCGGACAGCACTGCAAAACATCGTGATTTTATAGATAAAAAAGATTTGAGCATTACCCTGCTTAGCGACGAGAGTACTTCTATGCTTCAGGCTTACGGCATCTGGAGTCTGAAGAAAAACTACGGCAAAGAGTATATGGGGATTGTCCGCTCTACTTTGATTATAAATCCTGAGGGTGTTATAAAAGCTATCTGGAAAAACGTCAAGGTAAAAGAGCATGCAAGGATTGTAAAAGAGAAGTTAGAAGAGTTGCAGAGTTAATGTATGCGTTCCCAAGTGAAACTTGGGAACGAGAAAATTTTTAACATGTAGATATTTCTACATGTTGGATTTATTAGTATCTGTAGCGAACGTAAAGACGGATGTCTTGAGCAGATTCTACTGTATTAGCCATACCATCGACTATTTTTGTTGGTGTTCCAGATGCATTTCCGAAGAACCCATTGCTGCCTGTATAGTCATAATCTATATATGTATAACGAAGCTGCATGGAGAGGATATCATCAACCAAGTACTCAGTAAAGTATGCCTCATAAGCGTCCCCGCGAGCCGCAATTTTTGAGCCTATGTTAGTATCTTCACCATAAGTGATAGGTCTCCAGTATTTGCTTCCGTGGTTAAATTCCAATCCCCATTTTCCGTCATCTGTGATGAGTGAAGGAAACTGCGTTCCAAGCCAAAATGATGTGCCTGTTTCAGAGTCAGTAGAGCCTAGCATACCGTTGCCTACAACTGCTGCAACTTTATCATTAGGATCTGTTTTTGAGAATGCAAAGCTCGCAAATACCGTTGTATCGTCTAGGAAAGCGCCCAAATCTTTGCCGATTCCTTTAGCTGAGAAGTAGACATTCCCACTGTGAAGCCCGCCAACAGTGTCAAAGTTCCCGCTCATATCGGCTTTTGCATCAATTAAGTTAGCTGCATAGTAGTACATTGTAGAGAGTTTATACTGCTTATTATCATACGGGGTAAAGATTAATCCAGCAATATCAATAGCTGAATTATCTGATGATACTTCCGCATACGGTGTTGTAGCAAATTTAGCATCGGCATTGCTCATTCCGCGTCCAAGACATAGTTTCACAGATGTGCCATACTCTTTGTTTAGTGTAAACTGAGAACTTGCTCCGTCAAACTCAACGTTGATAGTATGACCACTTGGAGAAGAGGGAGCGTCATCATCTCTAAGATTTACAAGCTGCCCATTCGTTGAGGGACGGCGACCGATACTAAATGTCCATGGCATGTCTAGACCCATAAACTGAGTGTCTTGCCAGAGAAAATAAGCTGTTCTGACTCTTATATTGTCATCATAAGCGTTCTCATTTGCTATCCAATCAATTGTTTCCCAAGATGGAAATGAGTTTGCCGTTCCAGATCTAACACCAAAAGCTTTATTGTATGCGAGTTGACCTATGAAGCTTAGATTGTTAGTAGCCTTATAGCCCATATCTATCCAGAGTCTGTTTGTCATAAAAGCATCATTCTCTGCTTCGGTGCCATCAGCCATTTTATACTGCATATTTTCAATAGCAAATCTGTAGTCAATTTGGAACTTTAGGTGTGAACCTGATGTGTTTCTGTTAAGTTCAGAAACAGCCTCCTCAAGTTCGAAAAGTCTGTCTTCAGTTGAGACTATCTCTTCGCCGCCTTCCTCTTCCTCATCCTCGCTAGAAGCTGCTACTGTTGCAGTTTTTTCGTCCTTATCTCCCGAGGCAACATCTTCTTTGTCTTGTGAAGCAACTGCCTCATCATCTTCGGCATCATCTTCAGCCTCTTCATCGACTTTTTTAGCTGATTTTACAGACTTTACTGATTTTGCAGATTTAAGTGTTGCAATTTCTTGCTTTAGTTTTGTCATCTCTTTTTCCATTGCCTCAAATCTCTCATACATTGTTTGTGCATTAAGATTTGTTCCAAGAAGTGCAGCAGCAGCTAAAGACAGCAGTAATGGCTTATTCATTTTAATCCTTTTTTAAAAAAAGCACCCCTCGGGTATAACACTTTTTTATGATATTGTTCTAGTACTATACCAAGATTAAATAAAAATTTTTTTAAATTGTGATGATTTTGTATAAATAAATGTAATACATCTAGATGGTGTTACCAAGTAAAGATAATAAAAAGTAAAAAGCAAAATTTAAATATCTTTTGAGTATAATTCGCGGATTTTCTTTGCTTTTTAGTTAAAGAAACATTCAACAGGTATGTATCAAAGAGTCAGTGCAACTCCCTTTATAGGTGAATAATTGCCCGATATTACCAACGCTAACTGACAAAAATCTGGCTGAAAAATGCCCTTAAAGGACCTTAAATGGTAACTATGAAAGACTTACTAGAGTGTGGTGTACACTTCGGACACCAAACACGTCGTTGGAACCCAAAAATGAAAAAATACATTTTCGTTCGCAATCCAGTCAAATCCATCAAATGCTGCAGTAGTTCCTCCAGAATCTCCTGAGCGTTGACCAAATGCTTTGTTATACGCAAGCTGACCTACAAAACTCAGGTTATTTGTTGCTTTATACCCCATATCTA
>DAIDMU010000040.1 GCA_027448805.1 Sulfurimonas sp.
CAAGGCTTGGCTTATGGATAATAGGAAGTGAGATATTTCTAGAAAACCCAATAATCGGCTCTGGAGTTGTTAAAAGTATGGATGAGATGAGAGCTCGTGTCAAAGCTTCTCACCCAGATAAAAATTGTATTGCTCGCTTGCCAAGTTACCACAATATTTATGTACAAAGTGCAGTGCATTTAGGGGTAATAGGACTATTTTTATATCTAATGATTTTTTATAGTATTTTAAAATTAAAAATTAGGGATAAATACTACTCTAGCTTATTGATTATTTTTGTGAGTGTATACTCTGTTTCAAGTTTAGTTGAAACTATGTTCCATGAGCAGTTTTCAGCTGCTCTTCTTGCCCTGTTTGCCGGAATTTTTATAGCCCAAAACAGGATAGAAAATGAAACTTAATTTTTTTAAAAACGAAACAAAGGAACCTTTATGAATATATTGGTATTGACACCGACTGGTCACTCAATCAACAGCCTAAGGCCAGAGTCGGAAATTTATATCTCTTTGTCAAAAGCAGGACACAATATAACTATCATGACAAGCAAAGAGAGCAAATACACTCAAAAGTATATTGAAAACAACATAGAGGTAATTGATGCCTCCCATAAAGAAAAAATAAGTTTAAAAACAATCAAAAAAGCTAGAGAAATTATTAAACAAAAGAGCATAGACATAGTTTATGCTACTAGCTCAAGAACTATCTCTAATGCCATATTTGCCTGCATGGGAATAAAAGTAAAATTAGTCGCGTATCGGGGTACAACCGGTGGTTTGTACCGCCACGACCCCACCTCATATCTAAATATTTTGAATCCTAGAGTAAATGGTGTCATATGTGTTTCAGAGGCCATAAACAGACACGTATCAAAACAGGTTTTTTCGCCGTCATCAAAAAAGATAATAACAATACATAAAGGTCATGATGTAAGCTGGTACAACCAGCATCCATTAAATCTAGAAGAGTTTGGCACAAATACAAAAAATTTCAACATCGCTTTTGTGGCAAATGTAAGACCACACAAGGGCCTGATTTATGCCATAAAAGCAGCTCATGATTTGGCTGACATCAAGGAGTTGCATATTTTACTGATTGGTACCAAAATTTCCGAGGAGCCTTACCTGTCTGAAATCCAAAACAGCGGGATGAAGGAACGGATTCATTTAACCGGATACAGACATGATGTACCAGAAATATTGGCGGCATGTGATTTATTGATTCATCCATCTATCCGCAAAGAAGGCTTGCCTCGTGTAGTTCTTGAGTCAATAGCGTCGGGCACTCCTGTTATTGCATCAGAGAATGAAGGTAGCATGGAGATTATTGATGACGGATATAACGGCTACATTGTTCCCATTAAAGATTCAAAAGCGATAGCGGATAGGGTAAGAGAGCTTTACAACTCTCCGGAAAAACTTAAAATGCTATCCAACAACTGCATAAAGAAGATAGAAAATGAGATGTCGCACAAAACTACGGTTGAAAAATATATCAAATATTTTGAGTCACTGCTAGAGAGTTAAAAATTATTTTCTTGCTACAATAATACAACTTCTTGATGTGAGCATATCAAGGGAGTTTATTTTTTCTATAACATCTTTATTTTCTTCGAAAAGTTCTAGATTAACTCTGCGCAGTTTAGATTTTGTTTTTAGGCTTGCAAGCTTTAAAAATGGGTACATTAATATTGCCAAAATAATTGAACCAGATTTTCTTCTATCTATACTTAATTCAATAGAGCTATAACCTGCTTTTCTTAAACCATAGTGAAAATTATTATAGCTTAGCGGCATAATGTGCCCGCTGACCTCTCCAGCATTCTTGTCATAAGCTGATAGCGCCTCATACATTGTAGGATATCCAGTAAATAAAAATTGCAGTCTGGATGTTAAATGCAAGATATTAGGTGTCGAAAAAATTAGACAGCCGCCTTTTTTTAATTTCATAAAAGCTTGATACAAAAACTCATATGGTCTTGGCATATGTTCAATGACCTCGATAGCATATATGATATCAAAAAACTCATCATCAAATGGAATAATCGAATCGGTAGATATTTTCTTACACTCAATTTCTTTATACATAAAATTTTGGGGAACAATCTCAGCAGCATATAGGCAATCCTTTGGATTTTTACCTATTTTATTCAGGTAATTTCCAACTTGCTGACTCATATACCCTCTTCCAGCACCGAAATCTAAAATTTTACAATCCTGTTCGCCAATACTTCTTGTTATCAAAGAGTACATAACATCATTTGTTATGCCCAAAGATGCTTGTGATATTTTTTCGCTACTCATAGTTTTCCCTGCCAATTATATTTTAACATTATACTTTCCCACTCTTAAGCACTATTTTTACAATTTAGAAACCGTTTCAAATACTTATAAAATCTTCTGTTTGCGCTTGTTATTGCTATTGTAAATCCTACCCATCCGTTTAAGAAATAAAACCTTAATACATACGTGTGAAAAAATGCAAAAAAAGATTTTGCAATAACAACCGAAAAGTAACACATTTTTTTATCCTGAGCAGCCAAATCCGTATACTTTATTGTCTTATACAGCGTCTGATTTATATCTATTATATTTAAGTGCTTAAAGCTGTTTTTTAAAACTATTTTTTTATTAAACTCGTGCACCTGCACTTTTTCATGCACAAGGCTACTGTCAAATATATTTTTTTCTCTGTTATATACCCTAACTATATAATCCCTACTTACAGTTTTATGTCCTAAAAAATAGTTATCCCTGTGCAATACAAATAAATTGTTATGATTATTTAAATCTTGCTGCAAGATTTCATCCACTAGCTTATCGTTTAGTATCTCATCGCTATCCAAAGAGAGTATCCAATCATTTGAAGAGTATGTTGCCGCTTTGTTTTTTGTAGGACCAAAACCGATAAATTCGCCATGAATAATTTTTACGTTCTTATAGTTTTTAGCAATTTTTTCAGTATCGTCAACAGAATCGTTTAGATATAAAATCACCTCTTCAAAACGCACCAAACTATCCAGACATTCAGTAATAGTCTCCTGAGCATTTTTTGCCATTATTACAACAGAAATATTATTAATCAACAACTTTTTTACCTTTTAACCGCTTTTTAAAATTTTTTATATTTTTATGTTTTTTAGAATAATATATGGCTTTTTGCAAACAAGATTCTCTATCTTCAGTCATAAATTCCAAGTAGGCATCTATGATGATTTTCAAATCACTGTCACTGGCCCAAAGTTGTGAAAAATTCTTCAATCTCTCATCAATCTCCAGCTCTTTAAACTCCATTCTGTTTATATCAACAATCTTAAATATATAGCTGTTGTCTTCTTTTTTAATTAATATATTTCCGGGCGAGTAGTCTTTATGTAAAATGCCTTTTTCGTGCAAGGAAAATGTAAACTTTGAGAACTCAGTAAATATAGCATCTCTCTTGTCAAATTTTTCATCAAGCAAAACTTCTCTAATAGAAAAATCATAGTCAAATTTTTCACTGACAAAATAGCTGTCATACAGTAATCCAAATTTTTCAAACTCTATATAGCCGATAGCTCTTGGAACAAAATCTGCAATTTTAAGACTATTGTAATATGACTTCTTTGCTTTGGTATCTCTAAAAAATGTATAAACTATTTTATTGAATAAATTTGGCACCCTAAAAGCTTTAACAACAAGACTTTTACCTTTATAATCAATTATTTTGATTTCATTTCTTGCTTTATGAATTGAGTTTTTGGAATTTTTAAAGTAAATTCTAATCTCTTGAAGCAGTTTTATATAATCTTTACTTATTGATTTTAGTTCCACACTGCTCCAAATCACTTATTAATCATTGTTTTGGTGCATTTTACCTTAAAAAAGATATAATTTGCCTTATGAAACAGCCATACAGATGGGATAACTATTCCGACCAGCCATATCCGTTACAAGACAAAAACTATAAAAAAAAGATGCGAAAAAGTCAGTCCGCTTCACTTTTGAGAACTTTTTTAACATCTGTTTTAGTGCTGCCGTTTTCAATGGTGATGACCCCTTTTGTAAAAAGAAAAAAGATAAACTCAAATGAGTTCTTTTGCCTCGGTGTCGATTTTGAGCGAAATCCAAAAGAGACACTTGAGATGATAGAAGAGTTGGGCGTAGAGAGAATTCTGCTACGCATAAAACTTTGGGAGATGGAAAAATTACCGCTTTTGAAGGATTTTATAATTTTATGTAAAGATAAAAAAATAACCATTAAAATTCTTCAAGACAGAGAACATGTAGAAGATTTAGAGCTTCTGCAAAAAGATTTGGAGACAATTTTTACCGCTCTAAATCAACATGCAGATATTTTCGAGATTGGTTCAACAATCAACAGGGCAAAATGGGGATTTTTCAGCGTCGATGAGTATAACAGCTTTTATAAGACTGCATATGATCTGAAAATCTCAAAATTTCCGCATATAAAGCTTATAGGGAGCGGCGTTATAGACTTTGAGTATCACTTTACTGCACACACGCTTTTTAACTCTTATAACTACCGCTACGGCGGCACTGCCGCACTTCTTTATGTTGATAGACGCGGTGCCCCTGAAAATATGCAGATGGGATTTAACCTCCAAAACAAAATCTCGCTGCTTAGCACGATGGTCTGGCTGAGCCCAAAAAGCAGCCATGAGCTTCATATAACAGAGACCAACTGGCCAATCTCAGGCACCGCTCCTTATGCTCCGACAAGTGAACGCGAGTGCGTCAGCGAAGAGCTATACGCTGATTACATGTTGAGATATTATCTGCTTGCTTTTGCCTCACAACAGGTCGATTCTGTTTCGTGGCATCAACTGATTGCTCCGGGATATGGCCTTGTTGACAACAGAGAAGGCATTAAAAAACGCTCCGCATATAAAACGTACAAATTTATGATTCAAACTCTGAAAAACGCAGAGTTTTTAAGACTTGATATAAAAGAAGGCTACTATATACTTCAATGTCTAGCTGGGGGCATGCTTCTTCAAATCCACTGGTCTCTAAAGCCGGCAACACTGAAAAATGAAGATTTTTTCACGGCTTATTCCGATAATGGGGAGAAGATAGAGAGCGAAACACTAAATATAGGCTCGTCACCGCTCTATATTTACGTAAAAACGTCATATAACTCTATACAAAAAAGAGTTAAAATTTAGCTAAAGGAATTACCTCCCATAGCATTAAAATAAATTAAAACAGAAACTTCAAACCAAAATAAAGCGAGTCGTTATACTCAACGTCTCTTCTCTCATAGTTAGTATCTATGTGTCTATATCCAACCGTTATGAAAACGTTTTGTATCGCTTCTGCCTCTAATGTGAAGCGATATTCTAAGAAACTGTCGGCTTTATCTAGGGATAGAACCTCAGGTGCAGCATACAAAATAGCTCCTACATAAAAGGGTACACTTGAAGTAACTGGAAGTTTATAAACAGCCTCTATGCCTAAAGGAATTGAAACAAACTCCTCTGTATGATTTAGCTTAACACCAAAACCAAGTCTAAAATCAGGGCTGATTTCTCTTTGCATTAAAAAGTTTATCTCTTGGTAATCATCTATATTATGAACATCGCTATGTCTCTCATCGGCGTTTAAATATTTTGCTCCAAAAAAAATAGTATCAGGCTCCACGCTATCATTAAACTGTCCAATATCAAGCCTTGCAGAGAGTTCTAAATCTGAGTTGTTTACATTTACTTCAGCACTATGCATTGCAAAAACCGACACGGCACTCACTGCCATTAAAAATATCTTCTTGAACATCTATTCTCCTTTTATTTTTTGAATCGTCTTTGTAGTACTCTTTCCATCTACAAACTCAACTAACTTCAACTCTAGAGCAAACTCCGTTCCCACCACGCCTTTGCCCTCATAGTCACCGCCCTTTACAAGCGTGTCCGGTTTTATCATTTTTATAAGCTCATAGGGAGTATCATCCTCAAAAGGCACAACAAAATCCACCGCTTCAAGAGCCGCCAAAAGATAGGCTCTATCCTCTGCAATATTTACGGGGCGAGTAGGTCCTTTTAGACGGGAAACTGATGCATCAGAGTTCAATCCGACAATCAAAACATCTCCAAAGCTTTTGGCCTCTTGCAAATACTTCACATGTCCTACATGCAAAATATCAAAACAGCCGTTTGTAAAAACAACTTTTTTGCCATTAGCACGGTAACGCTCAACAACTGCTTTAATCTCATCAAAGCTTTTTATGTGCGCTTCTGAGGTGCTTTTATGCAAAGTCGCTTCATACTCTTCTATCTCATCAAGTGTAACAGTTGCCGAACCGATTTTTCCCACAACCACACCCGCCGCAAGGTTTGCAAATTTGGCACTCTCTCCTATACTTTTTTTAGCGCTCAGTGCAAAAGCGATGGAGGCAATAACCGTATCTCCTGCACCAGTTACATCAAAAACTTCTTTTGCAACGGTTGGAAATATTTTTAATTCATCATCATATACGGCAATGCCATCCTCTGAGAGGGTAATAAGAGAAATTGTTAAATCAGCCTCTTTCTTTATTTTTAAAAGCGCCTCTTTTAGACTTGTCTTATCTTTTATTTCAATTTTTGCGGCAAGCATCGCCTCTTTTTTATTTGGGGTTAAGAGGTATGCACCGCTGTATTTGCCATAATTGCTCCCTTTTGGGTCAACCAAAACTTTTATACCGGCTTTATTACAGAGTTTTATAACTCCTTGACAAAGTTTATCGGTTAAAACGCCTTTTCCGTAGTCCGATAAAATTACGGCATCATAATCAAAAACAGAGTTTGCAATCGAATTTAAAATCTTCTCTGCCGAGGATTTTTCTATCTCCTCTTTACTCTCATTGTCATATCTGAGTATCTGCTGCGAAGCTGCTATCACACGGCTTTTTCTAGGTGTCTTTCTACCGTTTTGGATAATTATTCCACTTACGTCCACACCTATATTTTTCAGCAGATTTATAAGCTCATTGCCGTTCTCATCGCCTCCTACAACTCCGCTCACACTCACATTTGCGCCGAGAGCTACAAGGTTGTTTATAACATTCCCTGCACCGCCAAGAACCGTCGTCTCTTTTGTAATATCAACTATTTGCACCGGAGCTTCAGGCGAAATTCTATTACAGTTTCCCCATAGGTAGTGATCTACCATTAAATCGCCGATGACCAATATTTTAGGAGTGAAATTTTTCATGTTTTTCATTTTTTAACTTCTTTTTGATAGACTATTTTAAATTGCTGTTTATATATCTCATTTATGTACCATAGCCTATAAAGTTTAACAAAATAATAACAGATAAACTATTAACAAGCATTTAAGAGTTATGTCACTATAATTCCCACGAAATTAAAATTCAAAGGTTCAAAAATGAAAAAAATCGTTATGTCTATTGTTGCTCTAACTGCAACTACTGCTTTAATGGCCGCTGTAGAGGCTGGTGCTTGTCAAGGATGCCACGGTCAGGACTGGAGTAAAATAGCTCTAGGAAAATCTAAAAACGTTAGCGAAATGACTCACGCCGATATAGCAACTGCATTAAAAGGTTACAAAGCTGGTACTTACGGTGGACCAATGGCTGGACTAATGAAAGGTCAAGTGGCAAAATACTCTGACGCTGATTTAGAAGCATTTTCAAAAACTATCGGTAAATAATTTATTTGGGTTGCCTCTTTAGGCAGCTCCTTTTCACACATAAAACTCTTCAAAATATAACAAAATAACAATAAACAAATAATTAATATACCTTTAAGAATAAACTCATTACAATTTGAGCGAAATTAAAATAAAAGGGTGTAAAAATGAAAAAAATAGTTATGTCAATCGTTGCTTTAACAGCAACTACTGCTTTAATGGCTGCTGTAAATGCAGGTGCGTGTGCTGGTTGTCATGGTGCTGATTGGACAAAAGTTGATATGGGAAACAAAAATGTTTCTGCAATGAGCAAAGCTGATATCGCTGCTGCACTTAAAGGCTACAAAGCTGGTACTTACGGTGCTGCTAAAAAAGCTCTTATGGTTGGTCAAGTTTCTAAATATTCAAATGAAGAACTAGACGCTTTCGCACAAACTATCGGTAAGTAATTTACCTTGAGTTGCCCGTCTGGGCAACTCAGTTCTCTCTTTTAAAATTAAAATCTCTTCTTTACTCTGGCTTGTAACTTTTTTTCAAAGCTTCTTTTTTCTGTTCCTGTTTTAGAGCATCATTTAACTCATCTTCGCCATCAAATTTAGCAGCATTTAAAAACTTCTCCTCATCATCAAATTGACCATTTTTTATCGCCCATAAAAATGCAAACAGTGCAACTGCACCCAAAAATATAGACACGCCAAGCATCATTGCAATTACCCAATTATCCACGTCTTATTCCTTGTTCCATTTATGACGAATACGCATGGAATTACCTACAACTAAAAGCGAGCTAGCAGACATTGAAATGGCAGCCGCTAACGGTATGACATACCCTGCCATTGCCAACGGAATTGTTAGAGCATTATAAGCCAGCGATATAAGAAGATTTTGCTTAATCAAACCATATGTCGTATTGCTGATTCTAAAGGCATCCTCTAATGATTTTATAGAGTTGTTTAAAAGGACTACATCACCGACTTCAACCGCTATATCGCTTCCGCTTCCCATAACTATTCCTATATCAGCCGATGCAAGAGCTAAGATATCATTGACACCGTCTCCGACCATAACGACACTTTTGCTCTCACTATGCAGTTTGTTTATAAACTCCAGCTTGCTTTGTGGCGTCTGCTCATAAAGGACATTATAAATACCGACATATGATGCCACTTTCTTCGCTGCTCTCTCATTATCTCCGGTTAGCATAGTTACGTCTATTTTCATCTTTTTCATAGATTTTACCAGCTCTTTTACACCATCTTTTATCCTGTCCTCGAGTTCATAGACAGCTACAACTCTTTGGTTTATTACAAAATAAAAAAGTGTCTCTTGGGCAAAAAAATCTACCGCTATACCATTTTCATCCAGAAGCTTTCTATTGCCTCCGAGCAGTTCAATGTTTCTGTATTTGGCTCTTATTCCCTGTGCCGGAATCTGGGTAAATTCATCAAAAACAGTATCAATAATATTTTCATTCTCTTGCTTGATGAATTTTGTTATGCCCTTGGCTACCGGATGATTAGATGAATTGACAAGCGAGTAGAGTAGTTTTTTATCAAAAGATTCAAAAATATGCTCATTTATAACCTCAGGTTTCCCTACAGTAATAGTTCCTGTCTTATCCAAAACTAGAGTATCAACTTTAGCCATAATCTCTAGTCCAGCCGCCTCTTTAAAAAGAACTCCTCTTGAAGCACCCAAGCCAAGTCCCACCAAAGTCGCAACAGGAGTAGCAAGAGCCAATGCACAAGGGCAAGCTATGATAATAACAGATACCGCTACCATCAAAGAGGTGTCAAAGCTATGTGGCCAAAACCACCATCCCAAGAAAGTCAAAAGAGCAAGACCTAAAATGACAGATGAAAAGTGTTCCGAGAGCCTGTTTGCCATCTGCTGAATTTTCGGCTTTTTGTTTATCGCTGATTCCAGAAGTTTTACAATATTTGAGAGAGTTGAGTGTTTAAAATCTTTTGTAGCTCTAAAGTGTACATCAGCATCAATGCTCAGCGTACCGCTTATTACGCCAATGCCAACACTCTTATATACAGGCTCGCTCTCGCCCGTCAAATTTGACTCATCAAACGAACCGCTGCCTTTTACTATCTCTCCGTCAAGCAAAACTTTTTCTCCGCTTGTAACTACAACAATATCTCCCACCCTAACATCATCAAGCTTACATGCTACTATTTTATCATCCTTAACAATTTTGACCTCGCTGGGAATACTGTTTGCAATTTTATCAAGTGTATCAGCCGCATTCTTCTTGCTCAAAATCTCCAAAAACTTGCCGATTAACACAAACGTGATAATCATACTTACAGAGTCAAAATATGCCTCGCCTCTCTGAATGAGTGTGATATATATTGAGTAAACATATGTTAGAGTTGCTCCGGTTGCAACGAGCAGGTCCATATTTATGACTTTTGCCCTCAGCCCATAATAGCCGCCTCTAAAAAAGACCCAGCCGCAGTAAAATAGCACCGGAGTTGCCAAAATACCCTCTGCAATGTTTAGTATTGTTTTTACATCTTGGGTAATACCGCTAAAATATCCAGCGTACTGCGCAACCGCTACCCACATGATGTTCATAGATGCAAATATTGCGACCGCCATCTTTAAGTAGTAAGCTTTTCTCTCCCTGTTGGCATGCGTCTCCTGCGCCATAGAGTCGTAGGCAAACGCATTGTAGCCGATGGAGCGAATAGTATCTATAATAGCCGAGAGCTTTACGACATCATCTGCCCAAACAATTGTCGCCTTGTTGTTTGTAAAATTTATATTTGCCTCGATTACTCCGTCCATTTTATGCAGAACTTTTTCATTTAACCACACACAGGCTGAACAGTGAATTCCCTCTATAATCAAAGAGACTTCGCAAAAACCATCTTTGTTTATTTTTACATACTTCTCATAAAAAGATTGAGTGTCAAAACTTGAAGAGTCTTCATAATTTTGAGACGGCGGAGAGAGTGTTATATTTTTGCTTTTTTCGTAAAAGCTCTCTAACCCTTCATCTTTAAGCAGATGAAATACTCCCTGACAACCGCTGCAGCAGAAGTAGTTATCTTCATCCTTTATCATAACCGATGGTTCAAACTCTAAATGGCAATGTGAGCAGGCTATTTTAGACGACAACTTCAAACTTTCCAAATTTTGTATTTTTATGGATTCTGTTCCACTGCTCTACATGTCCGCTCATGCAGATATAGACTCCGTTTTCTTTTATGCCTTTTGCGTATCCTATGGCCATCCCCAAATTCAAACTAGCTTCAATATTGTCTACCTCAAAAGGTCTCATTGCACCGACAAAAACAATTTTTCTGTCTTCAAATATTTCCGCCAAAAATTCAGCGCTTAAGTGCATTGTGTCTGTTCCATGAACAATTACAAAAGTGTCATCTTTTGACTCCATAATAATATTTGCGATTCTTTTTCTATCATCCATTGTCATCTCTAGGCTGTCCTTATAGACGACACCGGCCAAATCATACCTAAAATCAACACTTCTTAAAATCTCTTCAATTGCACTATTGTTATACGGCACTTCCAGCTCACCGCTTAATGGCTTGTATTTTTTGTTAAAAGTACCGCCGCTATTTAAAATCAGCATTATATATTTCTCCCAATTTTGAAACTATTTTTGTAGCTTTTGACTCTTTGTAAATTTTTTTCTCATCAAATAGATATGTCTCTCTTATTCCGGCGCTTTGTGCTGCTTCTATGTCGCTCTCTTTATCACCGACTAAAATTGAATTTTTCAAGTCTATATCAAACTCTTTTTGTGCTTCTAAAAACATACCAGGTTCAGGTTTTCTGCAACTACATTTACCTGATATTTCTGGATGATGCGGGCAAGAGTAAACTTTCTTGATATCAATTCCTTCTTTAGCAAACTCTTTTATCATCCATGATGTAAGAGAATTGAAGTCCTCTTCGTCATAGTAGCCCCTTGCTATTCCAGACTGATTTGTAACAACAATTATGATATAACCCATATTCTGATACTTTTTGCAAAGTTCAAATATACCTTCTACGAATTGAAAATCATCAATTTTATGCAGATAATTTATTTCAACATTAATAACACCGTCACGATCTAAAAAAAGTGCTCTATTCATAAAAAAATCAGCTGACACCGTTGCCAAAAATCTCTTTTTCTATAATATCACATATTATATGGCCGATTAATATATGTGATTCTTGAATTCTTGGCGTAGAATTAGACGGCACAACTAAAGCTATATCAGCCATTTTAGCCATTTCTCCGCCATCTCTACCGACCAAAGCAACAGTAGTTATATTTTTTTGTTTTGCAACTTCAAATGCATTAATTATATTTTTTGAGTTTCCAGAAGTTGAAATACCTATAAATAAATCTCCCTCTTGGCCCATGCCCTCTAATTGGCGGGAAAACACCTTGTCATACCCATAATCGTTTCCAATGGCGGTTAGACAAGATGTATCGGTCGTAAGAGCAAGAGATGGGATGGAAGGTCTGTCAAATCCGTATCTGCCGACAAGCTCTGCGGCGATATGCTGTGCATCTGCTGCACTTCCGCCATTACCTGCAAGTATAGTTTTATTCTTGCCTTTATAAAGTTCTACACATAGTTTAGATACTTGCTCGATTTTATTTATCAAATTATCATTTTCATAAACAGCTTGTTTTGTTTCATATGATTTTTTTATTTGATCTTTAATATAGTTTTTCACATAACGCCCTAAAATAGTATGTAAAATAATACCATATAATCAATTGTTAAAGTTTCAAGAATAGGTAAAAATATTTGTAAAAATTATAATATCTTTTTATTTCAAATAATTAAGTAGTTTAATAAAGATGTTGCTTTGATTTTAAGATTGGTAGAAGTGCGGTTTGATTGTGATAGTTGTTAAGAAATGATCAACTAGGCAGCGACCTACGTTTCCACACCTGACAGGTGCAGTATTATCAGCGATGAGAGGCTTAGCTTCTGGGTTCGGAATGGAGCCAGGCGTT
>DAIDMU010000041.1 GCA_027448805.1 Sulfurimonas sp.
CTCTAAATTAATAGAGACCAAATAGAATAGACGGTTGTTGTTATTTTAGTTATTTCTAAGTAAACTTATTAATGACCAATCTAACTATTTCTAGTTATTAAAGTCTATTTACTTGCTTAGTTTTCAATGATCTCAAACTTCAATTCTTTAACCTAAACTCTAGGTCTCTCTGTTTGTGGATGGGAATTATAGGCAAACAACGCTTATTTATTTCTTAATTACAAAGGGAGTTTTGAAAGAATTTTTAGTAGATGGTTTTTTGGAAAAAACATACTGCAAAATGAGATATTTTACAATATATGTGCATACCCTGTTTCAGGCTCTATTGCAATTACAACACTACCACTGCTATCTGTTAACGTTATCGTACATTGTGATGTTATCAATCTTTGTGTTCCTGCAGAGTAAGCACCTGTCATACTGCTTAAATCACCTTTAATTGGCCTGCCTAAATGATCAAATGAGACTCTTGCACCTGAACAGCCGCCAGCCAAACTATAACCAGTAATACCGTAGTAACTAAGATTCATCTCTTTTGTCGCTCTAGAATCTGTACTATACAATATTCCAGAATACCCGCCGCTCAGCATTTTTGAACTATCTAATGGATTAATTGCCATTTCACTTATATCAGGCTGACCTGTTCCTGACGTATCGGAAAATATAGTGTACGCAGGCTTATTGTTTCCACCTGTATATGCAGATGCCCCAAAAATAATCTGCCATCTTTTTTCATACCAAGTTGCATCTGCCGCATCAAACTTATCATCAACCATCGCCAAATGCTGTGTATACCTGATATGAGAGACGACTTGTATTGCAGCCTCGTGAAGTTTATTTGACCCCGTTCTTGGAATAACTACTGCGGCTAAAATCCCAATTACGACAATTACAAATATCAACTCCATCATGGTAAATGCTTTTTTCATAGTAATCCAGTTAAATCTATTTGCTACAAGTATATCAAAAAATATATGAAATTTGGAAATGAAGTTATAAAGATTGTACTAAGAAGAGAGAGAGAAGCGGAGGCGTTCAAGGAGAAAGTTCTCCTTGAAGTTATAAAAAACGGATTATATCTCTTCTGCTACCTGAACATCATAAAGAATATCAGACATTGGGTGTCTGTACATCGGCATTGCAAGACGTTTTTCATCAAGTACGTGACCGATAAATCCTATGCTTCTTCCTACAATAAAGAACGCATTTAGAGTTCCTGAAGTGATAAACTCGTTTATCTCCTCTTCAGTGTAACCAAGCGCTCTCCACATATCAACCATCAAAATACCGATGGTACCGTCAACGTTAAGAATAAGGTTCTCTTTTTTAGATGTTGTCAACTGCTCAACGGTCAATGCATAATCTAAAAGCGGAGTAGCAGGGAAAGATTTAGCTGCATATTTTTTAAGTCCCTCTACACGCAAGTCCGGGTTTTTAAGAGATTTGATTCTATGTCCGATACCAGGAATTGGAATGCCCTCTTTTTTCATATGATTTAAAAAATCCGCAGGTGATAGCTTATGGTCATTTGCGTATTTAAAATATTTTGCAGCGTCATCGATAGCACCGCCAAATCTTGGTCCGATAGTTAAAAGTCCAGTTACAAGCGATTCAACAACGCTTTTTCCAGCTCTTGCCGTAACTTTTGCATTGTGAGCACCTGAAACCGCAGGACCATGGTCCGCAACTGTTTTAATTACAGTCTCGATAAAATCAGTAGCCCATTTCGGATACTGTTTTTTGAACCATAGAAGTGAAACAACATCACCGATTCCTTTTCCAGTGTCGGGTGTTGCAAGAGAAGAGATTGGGAAGCCGGCATATGTAGCCTCATCACCTCTGTCATCAGAAATCGTACAGATAAACTCTTTAGATTTTCTGACACTTGGGCATACGTTCATAGCAGGCTCTGGAATGTTTTTAATTACCCCCTCAGCATGAAGCTCGTGGTAAACCGCGCTTATTATTTCCGGCAGGTCGTTAAATGAAGCGGGTACACGAATACCAACATCTTTCATTGCTTTGTTTTTAGCTTCAGCTGTTTCCATGTCGCCGTTTGCAGATGCTCCGGCGTGACCAAATTGTACGCCGCTATCGTAATATTTAGCAATCGTACCGATACACCATGCGATAATTGGCTTTTTGATTTTTCCGCTTTTTACAGCCTCGATCACTTTATACTCTTCAGTTCCGCCGACTTCACCTAAAAGTAACATGTATTTTACTTCTGGGTTTGCTTCCATTCTCAAAAGGTTATCTATGAAAACTGAACCGACAAATCTGTCTCCGCCGATAGCAACGCCCTCAGCGATACCATCAGCATTGATAGCGATTATGTTTGAGAGTTCATTGAAAAGACCGCCCGAACGCGTAACAAGACCACATGAACCCGCACGGTGAAGTTTAGACTGAACTATATTTTCAATTGTTCCGCCGATATTTGCGATTTTAAATGCACCCGGAGCAATAGCACCAACCGTCGCAGGTCCGATTACCGTTACATTTTTCGATTTTGCAGTAGCATTCATTTTGCGCGCAAGTCTCTCAGGAATACCCTCGGCAGTTACCATAATTGAAGTAAAACCGCCAAGCGCCAATGCTTCCATAGTTACATCGTAAGCAGTTCTAAAAGATGCAAAGTTTAAAAGTACATCAGCTTGCGGCTGAGCAGCTTTTGCTTCTGCAGTGTTTTTATAAAGTGGAATCATAATCTCATCTGGGCCGTAAAAAAACTTGTCAAATTTAGAGCTGCTTGTAGGAGCAACGATACCCGCAACTGAAGGTTTTTTTCTTTTAATCGTATAGTCATAATCCAACATTCTTTGAATAGCCGTTGTGTTGTTATTCCAAAAAATTGACTGTGTGTCTTTAGTAAATAATTGTGCCATCTCTTCCCCTTACTTTGCTAGTGCCATACGCACAATGTCAGTAACATGTGTTTCAGGTCCGTAAACTTCTATATAAAGACCAAGTCTATCAGCGGCTTCTTTAATATCTTTTAGACCTTTTTCATAGTTTGGTCCGCCACGTCTAACATAAATTTTTATACCGACTTTTTTCATTTTATCAGCGTAATTATCAAATGCTTGAATAATACCTGTAAACGTTTTTGCAACATCCGTAAAGTTTGCGATAGCACCGCCGATGATTAAAACTTTATCTCTACCTTTTGCATCTTTACTTCTTGTCATTAGATCTAAAATAGTCTCTGCATAAAATTTTGTCTCGCTTGTAGTTGGTCCGCCCGAGTATTCGCCGTAATTAGCAAGATCTTCGATTCCAGCCAAATCAGCAATAGTGTCTGCATAAACAACTGAAGCGCCGCCGCCTGCTACCATCGTCCAGATTCTAGCATCAGGCTTAAGGATAGTAAGTTTCAGTGAAGCGCCTGATTTGCTATCGGCATCTTCAATAGCTAAAACCTCAGGAGATTTCTCTTCCATACCAAAAGATGTAGGATACTCAACATCGCCCCACTCGTCTCTCATCATAAAACCTGCCGTATCGTCAAGTTTTGCAACCATATCCAGCAATTCAACTTTTTTGCCTTGTAAAACAAACGGATTGATTTCAAGATATGCGAAATTCAACTCTCTGTAAGCCTTAAAGAAACCTATTGCAAACTCTGCGAACGCATCTTTATCATGTTTTGCGACATCTTTGGGAATACTTTTTTTGATTTTTTCTGCAATCTCTTCTTCTGTTGCAGTGATTGGAAATTTAACCTCTACAACTTTATCCCAATTCTCTTCGACTTCCATACCGCCTTCAGCAGACATGTAGAGAACATCGTCATCGCCTACGCATGTAGCAGAAATATAGTACTCTTCTTCTTGAGAGTGCGGCGTAAAAGGCTCAACGATAAAGTGAGTAAGCATATCTACTTTTGGTTCGCCTGTTGGAGTATCTCCTTCAAATGAAAAAGAGACAGATTGCTTTTGACTTGATTTTTCATCAATCCAAGAGGCTGCTTTAGCCAAAGATACATCGCCAGGCTTAGAGTCCTTAAATAAAACTAAACCGTTTTTTCCTCTTTTACCAAATAGCATATCCGGCTTAGCAACCAGTGCTTTTTCTTTTAACCATGTTTTTTCTTTTGCAGCTTTAGTAAGTTCTGATCCGTTTTGAACCATAATTGTTTCATATGCATAAGAAAAACCTGGAAAATACTTATCCCAATGCTTAGCCAAAATTGACTTTGCGTCAAATTCTCTAATCGCTTTTTGAGCCATTGCAACTCCCTGTTTTTAATATTTATGAAATATTATCACATGTTAACTAATCTAGTACCATTTGAGCAGATTAACTCTTGTATAGATTTAATTTATGTTTATCTTTGTAACATTTGCAGAGTAAACAACTCTGTCTTTGTAACCAATTGTTACACTATCCAAATTTCTTAAAGTTGGAAGATTTTCTTGAAGCAAATAATTGTTGCA
>DAIDMU010000042.1 GCA_027448805.1 Sulfurimonas sp.
ACCTTGACAAAAGCGATTGAGAGCAGGGGCATTTGTTGCAACGGAAATTTTTACATGTGAAGCAACCAAGCTCTTAAGCATCTCCTCTACACCCTCGTAAAGATAGACATTTTTTACGCACTGAAGCTCATAGTGGCTCTCAAAAAGCTCTCTGTCTTTTGGATGGTAAATCTCTGTCTCATAAAAAAGCTGTGAAAGGTTTCTAACCTCCATATTTATCGCTTCAACTACATACTCTTCACTAAGCGGAGCTAGATTGTAGTGTGCTTCTCTGACATGGTTTATGGATATTGTAATATCTTTTTTAGAATCAAGCAGCGTGCCGTCCATATCAAAGATAACAATTTTCATCTATATATTTATCTCATTTTTGCATAGAGCTCTACAAGCGCCTCTACAAAAAAGTCGCTATCATTCGGACATCTGCAAATTCTGTAATCTTCAAATCCCAACTCACGCGCAACTTCACGGTACTCAATCTCAAGCTCAAAATCTGTCTCGGAGTTGTCAATGGTAAAAGCTATGGGAAAAATAACAACGCTCCTGCTCTTAATCTCTTTTAACTTCTCTTCCAAAGATGGTTTTAGCCACTCCATCGGTCCTACTTTTGACTGATAAGCCAAATGAACTTCATTAAAGTTCATCTCTTCATCTTTTAACATCTGCTTTAAAATCTCAATATGTTTTTGTACATGTCGCTCGTAAACATCACCTGCATCTACTATCTTCTGAGGCAAACCGTGAGCTGAAAAAATGATGTCAAAATCTTTACACTCATCAGCATCAACTCTCTCTTTTATTCTCTCAATTACAGCCTTGTTATATGTGCTGTTTTGAAAAAAGTGTTTTATCTCAACCAAGATGGCGTCGCCGCCTCTTAAGTGGTACTGCTCCTCGAAATCTTCTAACGAGGACTTTGTCGTAGTAGTTGAAAACTGCGGATAGAGAGGAATTAAGTAGATTTTTTCTATATACTCGTTGTTTAATCTCTCTACGACTTCAGAGGCAAAAGGAGGAGTGTAGCGCATAGCAAAATCAACTATAACGCTCTCTCCTAGCCTTAAGCGAAGCTTTTCGACAAGATTTTTCGTATGCCCGACAAGAGGCGATTTACCGCCGATTTGTCTATATATCTCTTGAGATTTTTCAGTTCTGCTAAAAGTTATCAATGAAGCTATTAAACTTCTTAAAAGCGAGCTCTTAAGAGTTATGATATTTTTATCGTTGAACATATTTGTCAAAAAAACTTCAACCTCTTCTAGGTTATTTGGACCGCCCATATTTAGTAAAACAATCGCTTCTTTTTTCATTATGTATCTCCTTTAACCCTTAAACTTATATCATAAACTATTTGCTGTAATGGTAGCATATCTTCATATATTTTATAGAGCGTGTCAATTAGTTTATCTCCGTCTTCTATAAGTTTAGGCTCCAATATTTTATATGTTGCCATTCCTTTATATAGGCTCAAAGAGACATTTGACATCTCAGAGCTAAAGCCTCGCGGATATTTTTTATACCCTTTTTCTATGGTTTTATACCCCTTTGCGTTTAAACTCTCCAAAACACTGAAAAGCTCATCTCTGCGGCTGGCTTCTTTTATGTAGTCACGGTATGCGTCAAGAAGCGGCTTTTCAAACCATCTGACCCCGACGCTGACGAAAAGCTCATCAGGAGAGAAGTGAAGATAAAAAGAGGAGTTTTGAAGCCTGCTTCCGCTGTTTCCATGAGTAAAAATAATGCCGATTTTTGATTTTATGGGCTCTTTGTTTGCACCCATTCTGCGTGTGTCTCTATAGATTCTAAAGAGAGATTTGTTGATTTTCGGTTCAAAGTTTATTGTAGGTTCCAGCGCCATTAAGTGCTCGCCCATATCAACCACAAAGGCACGGGATGGGTTTAAAATATACTCTTCGTATTCACTTTTATGGGCTTCAAACCACTCTTTGTTGTTGTTTTTTCTAATAGCTTCTAAAAAAGGCAATACTTTTTCACTAAAGCCTCTAAACTCCACGCATCAGCCTCTCAAGCTAGTTTTCTGTTTCTAAACGCGATTGCAATTACTACAAATAAAATCGCATAAGTCACAGGCACAAAATCAGGAATCGGAACAGGGTCGCCCTTTGCATATGAGTGCATCCCTGCAAGATAGTAATTTACCCCGAAGTATGTCATTATTACCGATGTGTATGAGAGAAGCGATATGACGCTGTAGTTAAATTCGCTGTAAATTGATTTTATAAATCTTAGATGAATTACCGCCGCATAGATTAAAATAGTTACAAGCGCCCAAGTCTCTTTCGGGTCCCATCCCCAATATCTTCCCCACGATTCATTTGCCCATACGCCGCCTATAAAGTTGCCCAGCGTTAAAAATGCGAGTCCAATCATAAGGCTCATCTCGTTTATAGAGTTAAGCTCTTTGATGGAGAGCGAAATATGATTCTCATTGTTTTTGGTTTTAAATATGAAAAGCAAAATTGTAATAAACCCTAAAAGTGCACCCAAACCTAAAAAGCCGTAACTAGCAGTAATAACAGCAACATGTATGCTTAACCAGTATGAGTTAAGAACAGGAACAAGATTTGTAACCTGAGGATTCATCCAGTTTAAGTGTGCCACAAAAAGAATAAGTCCCGTCAGTACCGCAGTCGAAGCCATAGTCATAGATGAGCGTTTTGAGAAGATAAAACCAGCCAGAACAGTTGCCCAGCTAATATATATCATCGATTCGTATCCATCAGACCATGGCGCGTGTCCTGCTACATACCATCTAAGTCCCAAACCAAACGTATGCACTAAAAACAGTGCCACCAAAAGCCATAAAGAGAGTTTTTCAAGTATAGTAATCTTTAATTTTGGTTTTAATATCTTTACAAAACTTGCAATCAGCAACACAAATCCGATTAAAAAGTACAGAGGATAGATGCGCTCAAATATATTTGCATAGTTGTAAAGCATCTCTGCTTTTATTCTGCTCTCGGGCGGAAGGACCGATGCACCGTAAAATCTTTGGTACTCTGCTATTTTCTCTATTGCAGAGTTTGCACCGCTCCAATCTCCGCTGTTTATTGAGAGTTCAAGAGCTGAAAAGTACTCAAATATAATGTCCCTGACTTTTTGGGCATTTTGAGGCTCAAAAGTCTCAAGCGCCTCTATTGTTTCATACCACTTGTTATTTACGTCATTTGGTTTTGGCCAAATTTTTATTAATGCCCCTGAATATACGGAGTATGAAATATTTACACGCTCATCAACTTCTAAAACAGCTTTATCGAACAAATCTCTCTGTTTTGGCTCTTTTCTTACTGCATTATTAACAGCTTCAGCCAGTTTGTATCCCTCTAGTGTCTCAGGAGCGGCAAAAAATTGTGAAAAAGATGCATATTTTGCAGAGGCGTCAATACCCAACATTTTATTAATCTCTTCATTTTTTGTTACGATTATTTTAAAATTTCTGTATGCTTCAGGTTTAGCCATCATTCCAAGAACAATCTGGTTTGCATTTAACTTCTCTGCGCCGATGGTTATGGACGAGTTTTTGTAAATTTTTGCGACTATCTCAGTTGAGAGCGTATCTAGAGGCTTCATTCTGCCGCCGCTGTCTTGAGTAATCAACTCTCCGAACTTCCCTGCATGCTCTTTATTAAAAGATAAAATAGTTTTAATGTCTGGGTTCATCTCCTCTGCGTAAGAGGGTGTTATGCTAAAGAGCACTCCGAGCGAGAGCAGAACTCCAAGAGCTTTTTGTTCGCTTGCTTTTCTCGCTCTTTGTGAGAGCTGATCAAACCTGTTTCCTTTTGAAAACAGCGCCCAGAACATCCCCAAACCTAAAAGAAAATAGCCTATATATGACGGAAGTGTTCCAGGGTCGTTGTTTACCGACAAAACAGTTCCTTTTTCATCTTGATCGTAAGATGATTGGAAAAATCTGTACCCGCGATGCTCCAAAATGTTGTTCATAAAAATTCTATACGGCGTATATACCTTTTTTTCATCATCCACCAACTCGACTTCACTTGCATAAGATGCAGGAGACATTGAGCCTGGGTATCTGTCGAGCTGAAAATCAAGAAGCTTTACGCCAAACGGCAATTCTATTTTTTTAGAGCCGTAAGATATATGTACATCAACTCCGTTTACAACATTGTGGTGTTCTCTTGCCATACGTCCTGCTTGACCAAAAATCATAACATCCTCTGAAACATCGCCTACTTTTATATTAAACAAAAGAGCATCCTGAGCCGGTTTCATAGGCGAAGCGTCCGGATTTGAAATAATCTTTGTTGTTGCATGTTTATAGAAGTTGCGCACTACGAAATTGCTTTTTTGTGTACCAAAAAGTGTTTTTAGCTCAAGCTTGCTCTTCTCATTTGGAGCAACACTACCCTCGCTTTTATCTTCCATCTTCAGATATCTTAATGGCATATCATGTTTCATATAAAGTTCGCCGTTTTCGCTAAATATAGAGATAACGGGTCTTAAAAACATATTTCCCGAACCAAAGTCCAAAACAATCTCGCTGTTTTCATAAAACTCGCCTTTGCGAAGCTTTATAGGCTCGCTTGTCTCATTAGAAGCAACCATCATCTCCGCAACTTCAAAACCGCCCTCATTGCCCTCTTCTAGGCTTTCTATGGCATCCGGAATATACTGAACAAGTTCTACATGCACATCTTTGTTATCTACTTTTAGTGATGAGGAGAGAGAGTTGTTTGTTTTTTTAGAAAGATAGACTGATTCGGAAGTTGAGACGCTCTTCTCCCCTACTTTTGCGCTTACCTCAAAATATGTATCGGAGCTTATCATTGTTGTAGCAACATCGCCTTCGCGAATATGCATAGTTCCTTCAAAGCCGACAAATCTTGTTATCGCAGCACCAATAACAATTACTAAAAATGAGAGGTGAAAGATGAAGATAGGAGCTTTTTTTACGCTGAACATCTTATATTTATAGATATTAAACATAAGATTTACACTAAGCAGCGCCATAAGTACCTCAAACCACAGAGCATTATAGACGTCCGCTTTTGCAGTCATTGTTCCATAATCGTTCTCTATAAACGTGGCATAACCGATTGCCGCGGCAAATATAAGCATCATTATGACCATCGTTTTCATAGAGCTTAAAGCCGAAATAAGTTGTTTCATATACATCCCTTAATTAAAAAGGATATTCTATTTAAAATTAGATAACGGAGCGTTAAACTATTTAGTTATTGTCCAATTTAAAAGTCACCCTGACATCTCCGTTTTCAAGCTCTTTTGCCTCATGTCCAATATTCAAAGGAATCCTGTCATACAGAGGAAACGGCTCATGAAAAAAGATGCCGACAAGTCTGTCATTTTCGCTCTTAAGCAGACTAAGTCCGCATATGGCATTTATCATCGGCTCAGGCGGTTGGCACTTAGTAGCGTTAAACTCATAGTAGGTCAACCCGCTCTCTTCATATTTGTAAAAATCCAAAGTTGCTCTTGGAACTTCTATTAACTCTCTCTCCATTGTACTATCCCCTTTTTTTATGTATTTTATCATTTAATAATTAAATTTTCTGATTAGAATATTTTTTTATTCGTAGTCTATGTTTATAATATTCATGGCTAACAAACAAAATAATCGGAAACGGAAGCAATATCCATAAATCGCTAAGCAAAATATCAGCCGTATGAAATACTTTTTGCACAGGCTCAACATTTAGAAGCATCCAAATCCAAAGAACTTCCAACAACATAGCAAAAAGCAGAAGTTTGTTGCTGCTCCACTCAACGCTCCAAGCCGAGGACTCCCAGCTGCGCATCGTCCAAGCATTGACGAGCTGACAACTTACGGCGCCAAGAAGCGTCATTGTCATCGCCTGTGACTGCAGCAGGGGGTCTTTTAAATCTACCGTGCCGTATTCCCATCCATGCATAAGCAAAAAGCTTATAAATGCGACCATTGCTGCCGTTGCTTCTATGATTCCTATAAAAAAATACCCTCTTTTAAATACCTCCCAGTCAAGTATCTTCTCTTCTTTGCCAACGGGCGGTCTTTTCATAATGTTTTTCTCAGGTTTTTCACTCCCAAGTGCAAGCCCCGGAAGCATATCTGAACCCAAATCAATCGAGAGAATCTGTATGACAGAGAGCGGAAGCGGAATTTTAAAGAAAAACTGCAAAATATAGGGAACGATTTCCGGCACATTGGATGATAAAATATAGGTTACAAATTTTTTAATATTTAAGTAAACACTTCTTCCCTCTTCTATGGCGCAAACGATTGATTTGAAATTATTATCCAAAAGTATCATATCCGCCGCCTCTTTTGCTACGTCAGTACCATTTATTCCCATAGCTATCCCAATATCTGCACGCTTGAGCGCAGGAGCATCGTTTACGCCATCGCCCGTCATAGCTACAATTTCGCCGTTACTCTGGAGTGCTGTTGCAATTTTGAGTTTTTGATTGCTAGACATTCTTGCAAAAAGAATAGTTTCCTTTGCGAGCCGCTTTTTCAGTGCCTCATCACTGATGGCTTCTACTTCCTCTCCCATAAGCACAGAATCAAATTCCAAGCCTATTTTTCGGGCAATTGCCTGCGCCGTTTTGTCGTTATCTCCTGTTATCATCATAACTCTAATGCCGGCAGTTTTACACTGTGAAATCGCTTCTTTAACCTCCGAGTGCGGCAAATCCATAATGGCGACAACTCCCAGAAGGGTTAGCCCCTCTTCGCTTCTTTGAGAGTTTTTTGCTATGGCTAAAACACGATATGCTTCATTCTGGAATAATCCAACATCTGTTTTTTTAGAACATCGTCAAATGGCTGTTCTTCATTGTTGCCGTCTAGATAAAAAGAGCACTTCTCAAACAGAACTTCGACAGCTCCTTTTGCAAAAAGTATCTCTTTTGCACTGTTTGTATAAACAGAAGACATCATTTTTCTTTCACTGCTAAATGGTATCTCATCTATTTTCTCATAACCGTCAATGGAGATGCTGTTTTTTTTAGCCGCACAGACAAGAGCAAGCTCGGTAGAATCGCCAAAGAAGGCATCTTCTTCAATAACTGCACGAGAATTTAAAGTACCTGCAAGCAACAGTTCATACAATCTTTTTTCTGATGATTCATTTGTATTGGCAAAGGTAAATTTTCCTTCTGTTTCATACCCCTCGCCGCTAACGGTTATATGTTCACCGCCTGCAAGTCTTATCTCCCTAAGTGTCATTTCATTGCGGGTAAGCGTGCCTGTTTTATCGGTACATATTACCGTAGCGCTTCCAAGCGTTTGAACAGAATCAAGATTTTTAATTAAAGCGTTTCGTGCAGCCATTCTCTGTCCTGCCAAAGAGAGCGAGAGTGTAATGGTTGGCAAAAGTCCCTCTGGAATATTTGCAACAATCAAGGAGATGGCAAAAATAGTGGTAGTCAGGAGTGTTTGATTTGAAAATATCCCTAAAATAAAAAACGCTGTGCCCATTCCTAAAGCTATAACGGTTAAAATATTGGTAATTTTTATAACTTCTTTTTGCATAGGGGTAAGTGTTTTTTTAACACTCTTCGTAAGCGTGGCAATCTTTCCGAACTCTGTTGCATATCCAGTAGCTACAACAAGAGCAGTAGCGCTTCCAGATGCGACGGAAGTACCTGCAAAAACCATATTTCTTGCGTCTATTGCTCTATAAAGAGCTGCATCTGCCTTCTCTTCTCTTCTTGATGGCCGTGACTCACCGTTTACTGATGCCGTATTGATATATAAAGCTCTGTTTTTTAATATCACCGCATCGGCGGCAATTTTATCTCCCTCTTCCAAAATTATAATATCACCCAAAACAAGCCATTTTGAATCAATACTTTTTAGTTTGCTCTCCCGCCAAACACGAACTCTAATCGGCATCAGTTTTAGCAATGCTTCCATAGCTTTATCGGCTTTGTATTCTTGCCAAAAACTAAATGTTGCATTTATTATCACGGCCATAAAGATAGCATATCCAAGTATGTCATTTCCCGTATTTGGTGCATAATAATCTGCAATAATAGCCAATAGCGCTGCTACTTCTAAAAGTATTGCAAAAAAATGCATATACTGCTTAAAATACTCTTTTACATAGCTCTTTTTTTGAGAATCGCCAATCTCATTTAATCCAAAATCAGCTAAGCGCCGCTTTGCTTCTCTTTCATTCAAACCATCATCAGATGTATTGTACTTTTCAAAAAGTTCCTCTTTTGAGAGTTTAAAATCAATCATTTGGTCCTCTTTGCAAGTTAAACTCCAAGTTTTATCTCAAATCCTTTTCTATCTCCGCTTAGAAGTTCTACGCTTCCGCCGTGAGCCTCCGCAATCTGCCTTGAGAGAACCAGTCCAAGCCCGTTTCCTTTTACTTTAGTGCTTTTAAATGCCTCAAAAAGCTCTTTTGCATTTTCAATCATCACGCCGCTGTCATATATATAAAATTTGTGAAACTTATCATCCTTCTCATATAGGATCTGAACGCTTCCCTCATCGTTCTCATCAAGCTCAATCGCATCAATCGCATTTGTCAAAAAGTTCGAAAAAAGCATCTCCAGCAAATCTTTGTCAGCATTTAGCATAAACTTCTGCTGCGGAAAAATAAACGTTATATCTTTCGTATAACCGTAGTAGCCAACAGCCATATTTAGGGCATCTTGAAGCTCGCTCCACATAAAGGGAGCTTTATGCGCATGAACACCTTTGCTAAACATCAACGTTGCTTTAATAATGCGCTCTATTCTGCAAACAGACTTTTGTATCTCTTCCACAATGGCAACATTCTCCGGAAGCACCCTTTTTTTCAGGGTTGAGCTCAGAAGCGAGATGGAGCCTATTGGATTTCGTATCTCGTGGGAGAGGTGTGCCGCCATCTGCCCCATAGTCGCAAGATTCTCTTTTCTTTTTTGTTCCGTTATGTCTGTCGCACTCAACATCACCTTGTCTTTGTAGGATGAGCATTTTATGAGATATGATTTAGAGTTAAATCCGACCTCATAGTCATTCTTTTTAGACTCCAGCAGTTCAAATAGCTCGTTTAGCGATTTCGCCTGAGAGTTTTGCAAAAAAATCTCTCCATTTTTATCCAAAATCCAGATGGCATTTGGCAAAAACTCTACAACCTCTTCAACGGTATCTTGAAGATGGGCATAAGAGGCTTTTAGCTCGTTAAACTCCTTCTCTACCTTGTATGTCTGCTCAATCAGGAGGTTTAGTTCATCAGATGTAATTACGGACATTAGTCATTAAATCCCAAAATTATTTTATAAAGACTATAAGCGTCTTGGCTTCCGCAAAGCTCTCTTATGGAGTGCATAGCATAAGTCGGAAGTCCGACATCCAGAGTGTCTATGCCAAGTCTTGAAGCAGTTATGGGGCCGATTGTAGAGCCGCATCCCATATCGCTTCTTGTTACAAAACTCTGAATAGGCTCATTCAGCGAGGATGCGACATTCATAAATCTTGAGATTGTCTTCGAGTTAGAGGCGTATCGTTGGTTTGCATTTACCTTTACTACACACCCGTTGTTTATTCGCGGAGCGTGATTTGTATCATGTTTTGAAGGATAGTTCGGATGAATGGCATGCGCATTGTCCGCACTTATAAGGATGGAAGAGCGAATCATCTGGGTGTACTCTTCAAAATCACTATAAATTCTTTTTAGCGTGCTCTCCAAAAACGACCCGCCTGCTCCCGAAGCGCTCTCGCTTCCAACCTCTTCATGGTCACTTGCAATAAAAAGCATAGATTTCTCTTCGTCAACACTGCAAATCGCCAACATTCCAACGTAACAGCTAAGAAGGTTATCAACTCTGGCACTTGCAATAAACTCGTCTTTAAGCCCTACAAAAGAGGCTTTTTGCGTATCATAAAAATTAAGCTCATTTGCGTAAACCTCTTTAACATCATCTACACCGCTCATCTTTAACTGCTCTTTTAAAAACTCATCAAAGCTAAACTCTTCGGATGTAGATAAAATCGGCGTGATGTCCGTTTGGGCATTTACACTTTTTTTCTCATTTACCTCTCTGTCGAGATGGATAGCAAGAGATGGGATGATGGCGATTGATTTTTTTGCGTCAATAAGCGCATCTTTTATGATGTTGCCGGAGTTCAGATACGACACTCTGCCCGCCAGAGACAAATCCCTGTCAAACCACGTGTTTAACAAAACACCGCCGTATGGCTCAACCCCAAACTTCACAACTCCATGCTCTTTAATCACAGGATTTGGTTTTAGTTTTAGATTCGGCGAATCAGTGTGCGCACCGACCATCACGTAATTTTTACTCTTCGTACATGTAAAAGCGATTATTGAAGAGTCGTTGCGGGTTACAAAGTACCTCTTGCCATGCTCCAACTTCCACTTCTCCACCTCGTTTAACCTTATAAATCCCGCATTTAAAAACATTCCCGCCATATTTAGCGTTGCATGAAAAGGAGTCGGCGAAGCGTCTAAAAAGCCTAATAAGCCTTCGTTAAAATCGTTTTTTGTCATTATATGGTTCCTGATTGAAGTTTATAATTTTTTTTTGATTATACAAAAATATCTTTTATTATACTAATTTAAATCCGATAAGACTTAGTGCCATAACAAACATGCCAAGGGTAATCCCTGCTATCGTAGTGTGTGCGCTGCCGTAAACTCTTGCGGCGGGAAGAAGCTCGTCAAAAGATATATAGACCATGATTCCCGCAACAAGCCCAAAAGTAATGCCAAGCGTTGCATCTCCCATAAAAGGAAGAAGGAAGAAAAATCCTACAAGCGCACCTACGGGCTCGGCAAACCCTGAGAGTGTTGCATACCAAAAAGCGCTTTTTTTGTTTCCGGTGGCATGATAGATTGGCAGAGATACAGCCATCCCCTCTGGAATATTATGAATCGCTATTGCAAAAGCTATCGATATACCAATGCTCGGACTCTCAAGAGCAGATACAAAGGTCGCAAAACCTTCAGGAAAGTTGTGTATCCCGATGGCAAGCGCTGTAAAAATACCGGTTCGCTTAAGTGCCGAATTTTTGATAAGAGAGCTTTGCATGTCTGGTTTTAGTTCTAAGAGTTCGCTGTTGCTTTTTGTCTCATGCGGATTTACATCCTCTGGAATCACTTTGTCAATAAAAGCGCTTAGTGCAATGCCCGCAAAAAAACATACAACAGTTAATAACTCGCCCATGATTTGGCCTGAGTAAAGCTCCGCGAAGGACGCTTTTGATTTAATTAAAATCTCCATAAACGATACGTAAATCATTACACCTGCGGAAAAACCCATGCCGATAGACAAAATAGTGTAGTTTTTGCTTTTTGAGAAAAATGCCAAAACCGCACCTATTGAGGTAGAGAATCCTGCAAGGAGAGTGAGCGTAAAGGCAAATAGAAAGGTTTCAAATGATATATCTTGCATAAAGCATCCATAAAATATCTATTCAATTGATATATTGTATCACATAGCATTGCAAATAGCATCTTTTAATTTTTTTTCTTATCTCCTCTGAACGTAGTTAAGTTAAATTTTCCTAGCTTTTAGTAGCTCATAGAACCTGCGTTTAGAAGCCCGATGGAGACAGATAAAAATGCCATAAGCAAGCCAACAGGGACAACACCATCGTTTATCTGCTTTTGTAGAGAAAACTTGTTAGGGATTCTTGTAAACACCAAAGCAAAAAGAAGCTGAATGAACATAGCAACGCCTCCCCAGATTAAAAAATCTCCATAGGAAACTGAACTAACAAGCGCGCTGTAAAGCGGGATTGAAAAGCCTATGATCGCACCGCTAAACGTTAAAGATGCAGCCATATTGTTCTCATGAAAAATAAGCTTATAGTCATCATACGGGGTAACTATGGCATAAAGATATAAAAATAGACCTACCAACGCAACGGCTGTTATAAAAAACAGACCAAAAGCTAAAAACGATTCTACCATGCGAACTCCGGTTCATTAAATTTTAAAGATGAATGATAGCGAACAAAGCCAATTGAAATAACTATTTACTTTTCTCGCTCCCATGCTCCTGCGTAGGAGTCTGTATTTCAAGTTATTTTACAGTATGCATTCCTATCGAAGGACGATGGGAACGAGAAATACACCGTGGGAACGAGAAAGGCTTTTTAATAATTTTATTTCTCTTGTGGCGGTTGATTTGGTCGTGGAGTTTGTTTTACAGGAGCTTGTGGTATATTATGACCTTCTCTAATATTTTTAGGCATTTGTGGAATATTTTTTCCATCTTGTATATATGTTGGCTTACTCATTCTATTTTCCTCTAAATTAATTTTTACAAAAACAATTATACAGATTAAACCGAGAACAAAGAAAATTCCAGATAACAAATTTAAAATAGTAGTAAATTTATCAGCTTTGCTATTAGGTACTTTATTGTCATCAATTGCTTTTATTGCATCCCTTAAGGCTATTCTGCTACTAAAAAATGACCATAATATTGCGCTTACACTAATTGCCCATGACATCCAAGCCATAACAAGCCATCCAATTGCCATAGCATTTTCAACACTTATAATATCTTTTAAAAATGTAAATGATATTCCCAATGCGCCTGTTGAGAGATACAATACTGTTTTATCATATTGATCTTGTGATTCACTTTCCATTTTTTGTAGTAGCTCTCGGTACTCTTTCATTATTTCCCTTCCACGCTTTTATTCTCATCTTCGCTTAAGTCGTAGATTTTAACATATATAAATAAAAAACTACCCGATATACTCCGGAATCAAACTCTTGATTTTTTGATATATCTTGATAAAGTCGGTAGAGTAAACTCTGCTTTGTGCAATGGAAGTTATAAAGTTTGTATCTCTCTTCCAGCGCGGAACGATGTGAAGGTGTACATGCTCCGCAATGCCGGCTCCCGCGACTTTTCCAAGGTTCATACCGATGTTTACACCATGCGCGCCGAACCCCTCTTTTAAAAGTCTCACGCTTTTTTGCGCCAAACCGCTCATGTGAAGCCACGTTTGGCTCGGCAGCTCTTCTAGCTTGTCGGTATGAAGATGAGGGATAATCATAAAGTGCCCGGGAGTGTAAGGGTAGCGGTTCATAACCATAAAGCAGTGCTCGTCCCTGTAAAGTACATGCAACTCTTCGTCACTCCCCTCCTGCGATGAGCTTATGTGGCAAAAAACACACCCTTCTATCTTCTCATTTGTTACGTACTCATCGCGCCAAGGTGCGTATAAAATATCATTCATAACTGTTTACTTTATATAAAATTAGGAGCATCATTTGCAAAAAGTATGATGTCGCCCGCTTTGGTTTGAGTTGCCAAAACATCTACCAACGTTGATTTGTCTGAGAGCATAATCTTATTTTTGACATTTAGATTTTTATCAAACAGCTCCGCATTTAACGCTCCCGTTACTATCGCGACATCAAATACGCCGTTTATCGCATGAGCAAGTTGAAGATTTAGCTCATCACTGCTCTCAACAAGCCCCGGTGTGACTATAACTTTTCTGCCCTCATGCAGTGAGCAGAGTCTGACGGCTTCAAGCATACCCTCTATATTTCCGTTATATCCGTCATCAAGTATAAGCTTGCCGCCGGCTTTTATCATCTGAAGTCTATGCTCAACCGGAGTTAGGCTCTTTACCGCTTCTACTATCTCATCGTTGCTCATATCGAATTTTTTTGCTATGTGAACGGCTACTGCAATGTTCATTGTTTGAAAAGAGCCCAAAACGTCCGTGTGCAGACTAAGAATCTCGTCGCCTATCTTTAACTCAAAATCAGTTCCATCAAGCCCTGCGTTTATATTTTGTATCTCATTGCCAAAGAACGTAACCTTGTCGTGCGGCTCGTCTGTGACCGAAGTGTGGATAAATGCACACTCAAGTCTCGGAGATTTCATAATTTCGAGTTTTGTCGCTATGATATTTTCCAAGCTTTTAAAATACTCCAAATGCGCAAGTCCGACTTTGCCCACAACGACCACCTGAGGCTCCAGCAAAGTTGTTATATCAAAGATGTCACCGCTCTCTCTAGCCCCTGCTTCGCAGACATATACTTCGGTATCTTGCGGAAGGGACTCATTTACATCTCTAATAATTCCGCCAAGAGTATTTACACTTCTTGGAGTTGCGTAAACCTTGTACTTTTTGCTTAAAATCTCTCTTACAAAGTTTTTAATACTTGTTTTTCCGTAGCTTCCCGTAATTGCGATTATTTGCAAATCTTTCATACTTTTTAGCTTTTTTTGAGCCTCTTTTTTAAACGACAAAAATAGAAACTTCTCTATTGCAAAACTTCCCGCATAAGCAAGCAGCAGCGGCATAAAAACGCCGTATATTTCGCATGCGGATTTCATAGTGCAAAGCGTGTTTATAAAAAGAACTAAAAAGATTAATAAAATAAAAAATCTCTTCACTCTCCATGTCAGAACAAGTTTTTTGTCTAAGTTTTTATGCCAGATAAAGATTGCAGGCAGAACTACAAAGAAGAAAAATATTACAAAGAACTCACCCGTTGTGTAGTAGGCGATAAATGGGATAAAAAAATAGACAATATGCCACTGAGGTTTGTGATGTTTTAGAAGCACACGTGATATTTTATAGTCGTACCACTGAAGGTTTGTGATGAGGTACCACCCCAACACCGTTACAAAAAGCACATTTGTAATAAATGCCATAAATATTTCGTAATCCTGCATTATTTATGCTCCAGTGTCTTTAAAAATGTTTTCTCTATATTTTGTGCTATATCTTTGGCGTTATTCATAAAAAAGTAGTGGTCGCCCTCGTATGTTAAGAGCGTTGAGTCTTTTATGAGTTTATTTATTTTTTTTGCGCTGCTTAGCGGCGTTGCCGTGTCATCTTTTCCCCAGCACAAAAGAGCTTTTCCTTTGAAGTTTGAGAATTCATCTGCAAAATTTTCATTTACTACATTTTTAAAAGTTTGATACATTGGCTCGCTTAATGTTTTTGCATCGGGAGCAACGAAAAACTCTCTAAATTTAGTCAATCCAAACATTTTTAAAAATTTAAAAAGTGCTATTTTTGCTCTGACTTTTATAGGTTTTGGTACATAGATTCCTGCACTTGAGATTAGAACTAGCACTTGAGGCTCCAAAAGAAGCGCTACTTTTCCTCCAAAAGAGTGCCCCATGATTATATCTTTAGAAGCGTTTAAATGAACCATAAGAAGCTCAACAACTCTTGCATAATCCTTTGTTTCAAGCGCCAGATTGCATGTAGAATTTCCAAATCCGGGTAAATCTATATAGATGTGGCGGAAACTGTCCATAAAAGGCGAAAAAACATTTTTCATCAAGTTTTTGTTGCTTCCCCAACCGTGCAAAACTATCAAGTCAACCTTTGCGTCAGGGTTTAATATCTCGTAACTTATATCCAAGGTATGTTGGTTAAACTGGATTGACTTTATAGCCATTACTTCCCTTTTGCTCTTGATATTGAGTGAATATAATCATAATTTACTTTTGCTCTTTTTGCATGTGAAAGAGAGTTTATCAGTATCTCCAAAGAGCCCTGAAAATCATCGAAAAGATAGTTTGCCATAGAGCCCGGAATCGGGTTTATCTCATTAAGATAGACCTCGTTGTTCACGACAAAAAAGTCACATCTTATAAGAGCGCCCTCAAAGAGATTTTTATAAACTTTTTCGAAATTTGCTCTTAGCTTTAACTCCAACTCTTTGCTAACTTCAGCTTTTAAAACCTGTTCGCTTCTTGAAAAATCCATATACTTTTTTTCAAAATCCAGAAACTCCTCTTTTTGAGGCTCCTCAACAATAGAGAAGTAGAACTTTTCGTTTGCTCTAAAACCTGCCAGATTATACTCTTTCACGCCATCTAAGAAAGGCTCTACTATAACACTGCTGTCAAATTCAAATGCGCTGTCCAGCGCATAATCAAGCTTGCTCTCATCTTTGACTACGCTAACTCCGATAGAGCTTCCAAGGCAAGCAGGTTTAACAATTATCGGGTATGGAAGCGTTATGTTAGAGTGCTCTTTTAGACTCAACTCTTCATGCTGGAGAGTTTTTACCCCCCTTGCGTTGCAGAGCCATTTTGTGTATCTTTTATCATAAGAGAAGACGCTTGCATCGATTCTAGGACCGATATATTTAATAGAGTAAAAATCAAGCAGAGCTGCAATAGAGCCGTCTTCTCCGTCTGCACCATGGACAAGGTTTAAAACGGTGCCGCCGTATTCGCTTGAGCCAAATAGTCCTTTTTTAAAAAATGCTCCATTTGTCAGAGAGAGTTTCGGCATCTTTTTATGCTCGCCTTTTGAAAAGGTTATAGCTTTCATTTTTGATGCTTCAATTAGATAGAACGTATGGTCTTGATCACAAAAGACAAATGTCAACTCAAACTGTGTAAGTTTCTGTTTTAGAGTAATCGCACTTACTATGCTAATTTCATGTTCAAAACTAGCGCCGCCGAATAAAATAGTTAATTTCAATATATTTCCTTGATTAAATTGTTTGTAGAAGCTTTAGAGCCTCTTTTACCAGTGTTGCCGTGTCGCTGCTGCTGCACGAGCTTAAAGCTTTGGATATCTTATCTTTTTTAAATCCTAAAGACTCCAGAGCTTCACTTGCCTGACTAAATGCTAAACTTCTAGGCTCGCTCGGTGATGAGACAAGCTCAGCATCAAACCCGACAAGTTCGACCAAAATCCGTCCAGCATTTTTAGGACCGATATATTTAATAGAGTAAAAATCAAGCAGAGCTGCA
>DAIDMU010000043.1 GCA_027448805.1 Sulfurimonas sp.
ATTTAAAAAATTCATATCGAGTATTACTTACGAGAGCAAGACAAGGGATGATAATTTATATTCTACAAGGTGATATACTAGATACAACACGTGATGAGAAATATTATGATGGTACATATAACTATTTTAAAAATATAGGCATTGAAGAGCTTAAATAATATGTTTATACAAAATATTTAACGCTTGAAATTAATATATTGACAACTATTATAGTAACAGCTATAATTGCTGAAGCTATAATGGAGAAAACTTTAAATGAATAACCCATTTTATTTTGGCAATGAAGTGTACAGTGATGATTTTTGCAATAGAGTAGATGAACTTAGTGAGTTGAGACGAGATGCTCTTAGCGGGTTAAATGTTCTTTTGTATGCTCCAAGAAGATTTGGTAAAACTTCACTGCTAAAAAAACTTCAAAATGATTTACAAGACAATAAAAACACAAAAGTGATTTTTTTTGATTGGTTTAGCGTTACAACCGTTGAAGAGTTCATCGAGAAGTATTTTCATGCTATCGCCTCTGCCTTTGAGAGTAAAAGTGACAAAGTAGTTAAGCTTTTTAAGGAGTTGCTTCAAATAAGACCAAATATAACCATGAAAATATCCCAAGCGAATGATATAAGCTACGGACTTTCCTTTACAAAAAAAGAGCTTGAAGCGACATTTGAAGATATTGTGAATTTGCCGTATCAATATGCTAAAAAAATAAATAAAAAAGTTGTCGTCATATTTGATGAGTTTCAAGAGGTTGAGCAGTTTGATATAGAAAAAAAGCTAAGAACTATTATACAAACTCATTCAAGAGATGTCTCTTATATCTTTAGCGGTAGCAAAAAGTCGATTTTAAATAGTATGTTTAATGATAAGAACAGAGCATTTTACAAATCTGTAAAACATAATATTATTAAAGAGATCAAACTTGATGATTGGATGGTTTTTGCAAACGAGAAATTTGCTAAAACAGACAAATCAATAACAAATAAGCAAATAGAACGTATTTTTCATATTACAGATGGATTTCCTTACTATATGCAGCAGCTCTTATATTTGGTGTGGGATATTGCACAAAAAAGTGTTAAAGATGAGGATATTGTAAAAGCACTAGAGTTAATGTACGAAAGAGAGTATGATTTATATGCTTATATCTATAGTTCGCTTACGCCAAATCAAAAAATAACACTCAAGTATATAGTAGAGTTTGACGGGACAAATCTTTACTCAAATGAAAACCTTGCACAAACAACTCTAAGTGCTTCAACGCTTAAGAGCACTTTGGAATCTTTAATGAAAAAAGATATTTGTGATAGGTTGGGCGATAAATATTATCTTGTAGATCCGTTTATGAGATATTGGCTAAAAGAAAAATAATGGAGAAAAGATGATAGACACTAAGATGGAGAGCAGTTGGAGAGAAGCTCTTTTTGATGAGTTTCAAAAACCATATTTTAACTCATTAAAAGAATTTTTGGTTGAGGAGAAACAAAAACATACCGTGTATCCGCATGGTTCAAACATCTTTGCAGCTTTTAACAACACTCCGTTTGATAAAGTAAAGGTTGTGATTTTAGGGCAAGACCCCTATCATGGAGTGGGTCAGGCACACGGACTTGCATTTTCAGTAAATGATGGCGTGCCACATCCGCCCTCGCTTCAAAATATTTTTAAAGAGCTTCGTGATGATATTGGCTGTGATATGCCAAAGAGCGGAAATTTGACAAGCTGGGCAAAAGAGGGGGTGTTTTTGCTAAATACAGTTTTAACGGTAAGAGCAAGCGAGGCAAATTCACATAAAAGCAGGGGATGGGAGATATTTACCGATGCAGTCATCAGGCTGCTTAGTGAGCAAAAAGAGAGTTTGGTTTTCATACTATGGGGAGGTCCGGCAGGCACAAAAGCTTCGCTAATTGATGCAAAAAAACATCTTGTACTAAAAGCACCGCATCCCTCGCCCCTCTCATCATACAGAGGATTTTTCGGTTCAAAACCTTTTTCTAAAACAAATGAGTTTTTAAAGTCACATGCGATTCGCCCGATTGAGTGGTGTATTTAAAAAATGTATAAAATAAAGGAAATATAAGATTGAGAGTAGCATTTATAGGCGATATTGTGGGCAGCCCCGGCAGAGATATGCTAAAGGCGCATCTCAAAAAAATAAGACAGGAATATAGTATAGATTTTGTAGTTGCAAATTATGAAAATGCCTCTCACGGCTTTGGGCTGACTGCAAAAAATGCAAGTGAGATTGTAAGTTTCGGTGTTGACTGCATGAGCGGCGGAAACCACACCTGGGATAAAAAAGATGTTGAAGCACTTTTTGATACCCACGAGATTTTGAGACCTCATAACTATCCCGATGAGGTGAAAGGAACAGGGTGTAAAGTTTACGACGTGTGCGGAGAAAAGTTGGCAGTTTTAAACCTAATGGGTCACTACTCAATGCCATATACAGAGAATGCTTTTAGGGCCGCAAAAAGCACTGTTGAGGCTTTACATGCAGACGGCGTAAAAAATATTTTTATAGATTTTCACGCAGAGGCAACAAGTGAGAAACGAGCCATGATGATGTTGCTTCAAGGGAGCGTGAGCGCCATCATAGGGACGCACACTCATGTAGGAACCGATGATTTTCAAATATCTCAAGGCACGGCATATCTGACTGATATGGGACTAACGGGCTGTCGTGATAACGTAATCGGTATGGATGAGAAGGTGCCTCTAAAGCAGTTTTTTACAGGAATCAAAGGTCATTTTGACATTCCAAAAAAATGTAAAAAAATAATGCAGATAGCTATTATGGATTTTAGCGGCGGAGAGTGCAGCGGCGCATTTAAGTTGAAAATATTTGAAGAGGGAACGGTTATAAGAACGGATGCTTGGATAGAGAGCGAGTAGTTAAGCGGCGGTTATCTGGAAATATTTGTCGTTTGCAGAGTAGGTATTTACCATAACATGACGTAAATTTTTCTCTTTTGCCTCTTTAACATCACTAGGCAGCTTCTCATCAATTTTAGGTGTCTGGCTCAAAGTCAGAGCCGGCTTTCTCACCGGTGAAAACATCGTGCTATTGACATCATATGCAACTTTGGCATTGATTGTGGTAGTTAACTGTTTTAGTCTTAGTTCATCCTGCGTTTGTAACTGTTCTTGGAGTTTTTGCTGGTTATTAAAAGATTTGTAGTTAGAGATATAATCTATTGGCAGATTTTTATTGTTGTGTGATTTTATTATGGCAGATTTTGATAGCTCTTCACCAAAAGAGTCTAAACTTTCCCTAGAGGCGTCAGTTTTATAACTGTTGGTCTTATTTGAACTGTTGGCGCTAATATATGTACTATATGATGATACAAACACTGCGATTTTCTCCCTATTAGCGCACATTATAAGGCAAATAAACTTCAAAAAGTATAAAAGAAGAAGCATACTTTTTCAATACATTTGATACAATAGTAAAAAGATATATTTGGGGATGTTTTATGAGTGCTAAGATTGTTGTCGTAGAAGATGAAGAGGATATATTAGAGCTTATTGAGTATAATTTGACAAAAGAGGGCTACGAGGTTATAGGATTTTTAAACACAAAAAGCGTTGAGCAGATGCTTGGCGAAGAGAGTGTTGACCTGCTTATTATGGATAGAAATCTTCCAGGAGTGGAGGGGAGCGAATTTGTCCAAGCTCTTAGAAAAGATGGCTTTGTAACCCCCGTAATCTACCTAAGCGCAAAGAGCCAAGAGAGCGATATTGAAGAGGGCTTTATGCGCGGGGCCGATGACTATATAACAAAACCTTTTAACATGAAAGAGCTGCTGCTTCGCA
>DAIDMU010000044.1 GCA_027448805.1 Sulfurimonas sp.
AGATACAATCCTCACAACTTCCGAGTGCATGTTAAACAAAAATAGAAATGCCTCTCTTAACAAAGAACAGATGAGTAAAAAACTTCAAAGCGAGTTTGGAATGAGCAGGATTTTATATCTAAACCACGGTTATCTTGCTGGAGACGATACCGACTCGCATGTAGATACCTTGGCGAGATTTATCGATGAAAACAGCATAATGTATGTCAAATGTGAAGATGAGAGCGATGAGCATTACAAAGAGTTGAAACTTATGGAAGATGAGCTGAAAACATTCAGAAATGAGTATGGTTTTAGACTTATAGCGCTCCCGATGAGCGATGCTTGCTACTTCGATGGGGAAAGACTGCCTGCAACTTATGCAAACTTTTTGTTTGTAAACGGTGCTGTTTTAGTCCCTACTTACGGAGTTAAGCAGGATGAAGAAGCTCTGAAAATTTTTAGAGAAACATTCCCTAACAAAGATATTGTTGGAATTAACTGTTTCTCACTTATAAAACAGCACGGTTCACTTCACTGCGTCACTATGAACTTTGCCGGCGGAGTCCTCTTGGCCTAAGATGGCAAACCCGCTATAGATCAAATAGGCCGAAAGGCTTAAACCTAAAATTATCAATATTATTCGTTTTATTTTTTCTATTTTGCTCATGGCGAAATTTTAGCAAAATTTTGTCAATTCTTAACATTTTTGTAACACAAACCTTATACAATCAACTAATCTAAAAAATTAAGGTTTATTATGTACAGAAAAATTATCCCACTATCAATTGTAGCCGTAGCAGTTTTGAACGCGCAAGAGGTTGAGCTTCCTAAAATAAGCGTCGAATCAACACTTATTACGGAGGTTAGCAAAAAGGCGCAGGAGTCTGCTGATTTGGCTCAGGCTCTAAGCTCAACCGTTCCAAGTATAGATATGAGCCGCCGCAGTGGCATTGCAAACGACATTTTTATTCGCGGTCAAAAAAGAGACAACATCTCTGTTGAAGTTGACGGAACAAAAGTTTGCGGTGCGTGTGTAAACAGAATGGACCCTCCAGTCTCTCACATCCTGGCAAGTCAGATTGACGAAATAGAGGTAATCGAGGGACCTTACGATGTAGAAAACTTCGGAACGATGAGCGGCGGACTTAAAATCACGACAAAAAAACCTACAAAAGATTTGCACGGAGAGGTTAATTTCGGCCTTGGAAGCTGGGGCTATAAAAAAGCTGGAGCAACTATTAGCGGAGGAGACGATAAAGTTCGCGCTCTAATCAGCGCATCCAGCGAATCAAGCGGCCAATATGAAGATGGCGATGGAAATACTCTCTCCCAGCAGACAAAGCTAAAAGCACCGACAGCCAACCACTACCAAACCGTTTATGAAGATATGGAGGCTTACAGCAAAAAAAGCATTATGTCTAAAATTTATGTAAACGTTACCGACGACCAGGAGCTTCGTCTGAGCTACACGGGAAACAGAAGCGATGACGTACTCTATGCAAACTCTCAAATGGATGCTGCTTATGATGATTCAAATATTTACAGCGTAGAGTATGATATAAAAGATATCTCAGACATTTATAGAGATATAAACTTGCAATACTACTACTCTGACGTTAACCACCCCATGGACACGAAATACAGAAATTCAGGTGCTGCAACTTACCAAACAAATCACTTAAAAACATCTATGCAGGGTGTAAAACTTAAAAACAGTTTTGAGCTCGGCGGATATAAACTTTTAGCCGGTCTTGATGGAAGCAGAAGAACATGGGAGGGAGAGAAGTACTCGACAAATGCTACAACTCTGGTTCAGGGAGCTCATACGGTAAGTTTAACACATACTCAAACAGACAATAGAGCTCTATTTACAAAAGCAGAAAAGAGTTTTGGAAACTTTGATGTTGAAGTTGGTGCCAGATACGATGACACTGAGATAAATCCCGAGAATCCAACATATATTTCAAAAAAGTATAATGCCCTAAGCGCAAATATATTGGCAACATACAATTTAGACAAAGAGAATAAAATTTTCCTAGGCTTAGGCCAGGCAAGCCGTGTGCCTGATGCAAGGGAGCTATATCTTGTTAACCCTCAGGGGGGAAATCAAAATTTAGACCAGACTGCGAACACGGAGGTTGATTTAGGGTATGAGGCAGAAAATGATTTAATAAAGTTTAAAATCAAAACTTTCTACTCTATGCTAGAAGATTATATCTATCTCCAAAAGTTAAACACATCTCCGGCTACATACACGTTTCAAAATATAGACGCAACAGTTTACGGAGCAGAGTTAAGCGCATCTATCTATGCAACGGATGAACTTACTGTTGATTTTGGAGCTTCATATAAAATTGGACAAAAAGATGAGGCTCTTGCCGGACAGAGTGACAAAGACCTCTCAGATATAGCTCCGCTTCGTGCAAATATGGCGCTTAACTATGAGTATATGGCAAACTCTACGGCTACACTCGAAGCACAGTTTTCTGAGAAGTGGAGCAATTATGACTCCGACAATGGCGAACAAGAGCTAAGCGGTTGGGCTGTTTTTAATGCAAAAGTAAAACATGCATTTACAAAAAATGTCGACTTCACTTTTGGTGTAAACAATCTGTTTGACAAAACTTATGCGCAATCAAATACTTATTCGGATTTAATACTTCTAAGCGGAGCCGAGACGATGCTTCTTAATGAACCGGGAAGATATATTTACACAAATCTTGATTTCAAGTTTTAAAACCTTGACTACCAACTTACAACTTTCGAAAAACAAAGTTTTTCGTAACTTTAGGGGGTTGTAGGGACTTAAGCAGCAGCAGCTAAAACTAACGTGTTAGTTTTAGCGCATAATATAAAATGAAAGCACTTTTTTAGACCAAAAAAGATAGAATCTCTTTATGATAAAAAGATACCCAACCAAACAAATATTTGTCGGCAATGTTGCAGTGGGCGGTGACTCGCCTATATCCACGCAGTCGATGACATTCTCAAAAACCTCCGATGTTGCGGCTACTGTCGAGCAGATAAAAAGACTCCATTTTGCAGGGTGTGACATAGTCCGCGTTGCCGTTCCGCAGATGGAAGATGCTCTTGCGCTAAAAGCGATAAAAGAGCAGATATCACTCCCTCTTGTTGCAGATATCCACTTCAACCACCGTTTGGCGCTCATTGCCGCAGAGGTAGTTGACTGCATACGCATAAATCCGGGAAATATAGGCTCAAAAGAGCGCGTAAAAGAGGTAGTAAAAGCTTGTCAAGCACGCAAGATTCCTATACGAATCGGCGTAAATGCAGGAAGTTTGGAGAAAGAGTTCTTGGACAAGTATGGACAGACTGCCGAGGGGATGGTGGCATCCGCCGAGTACAACATCAAATATCTTGAAGATTTAGGTTTTAGCGACATTAAAATCTCTCTAAAAGCAAGCGATGTGCAGAGAACCGTTGACGCATACCGCATGCTTCGCCCAAAAAACAGCTACCCCTTCCATCTTGGAGTTACAGAAGCGGGAACCCTATTTCATGCAACCGTAAAAAGTTCCATCGGACTCGGCGCACTTTTGCTTGACGGCATAGGCGATACTATGAGGGTAAGCATTACGGGGGAGCTGGAAGAGGAGATAAACGTCGCACGCGCTATTTTAAAAGACAGCGGCGCGGCAAAAGATGGACTAAACATCATCTCATGCCCTACATGCGGACGTATTGAGGCTGATTTGGTAAGCGCGGTTGGCGAGATAGAGAGACGTACAACTCACATCAAAGCACCGCTAAACGTCTCGGTTATGGGATGTGTGGTAAATGCCATAGGCGAAGCTGCACATGCGGACGTAGCCATAGCTTACGGCAAAGGAAAAGGTCTCGTCATGGTAAAGGGCGAAGTCGTTGCCAATCTCGACGAGAATGAACTTGTGGACAGATTTGTAGAAGAAGTTGAAAAAATGGCAAGAGAGATGATTTAATGCACGATAATTTATACAATTTAGCTTTTGAGAGAAGCATATTAAGCTCGATAGTCTTTGAGCCGAGCCAGTTTGACGAACTTAGCACTACACTGAAAAAAGATGACTTCTACCTTCCTGCCCATCAGGATATCTTCAAAGTTATGACCATGCTTTTACAAAAAGATCAGCCGATTGATGAGGAGTTTATAAAAAAAGAGCTTATCAAGATGAAGAAATTTGACGAGAGCGTTATGCTTGAGATTCTCTCTGCAAATCCAATCTCAAATACAAAAGCCTATGTTGATGAGATAAAAGACAAATCACTCAAACGCCATCTTTTGACTCTGACAACCGAGATAAAAAGAGTAACGGTTGAAGAGGAGCTTACAAGCGCTGAAGTTGTGGATATTGTGGAGAAAAAACTCTATGAGATAACCCAAAACAACCAGACAAGCGACTTTAAAGACTCTCCAAAGATGACATTCGACACTATGGAATACATCAAAGAGATGAAGGCTCGCGGCAACAACGTTCTTGTCGGCGTTGATACGGGTTTTCACGAGCTAAACAAGATGACGACCGGATTTGGAAAAGGGGATTTAGTTATTGTAGCTGCTCGCCCTGCAATGGGAAAAACCTCTTTTATCCTAAACACCGTTAACAACCTCATCACAAAGGGCAAAGGTGTGGCGTTTTTCTCGCTTGAGATGCCCGCAGAACAGCTAATGCTCAGACTTCTAAGTATTCAGACCTCAATTCCTCTTCAAAAGCTTCGTGTCGGAGATATGAATGATGACCAGTGGAGCTCTCTAAACGGTGCTATCGACAAGATGAACAGCGCAAAACTATATGTTGATGACCACGGAAGCATAAACATAAACCAGCTTCGTTCAAAACTTAGAAAACTAAAAAATCAGCACCCAGAGATAGAGATAGCGGTAATTGACTACCTCCAAATTATGAGCGGCATCGGCAACCAAGACAGACACCTGCAAGTCTCAGAAATCTCGCGCGGGCTTAAAATGCTTGCGCGTGAACTAAGTATGCCCATAGTAGCCCTCTCTCAGCTAAACCGCGGACTAGAATCCAGAAACGACAAAAGACCTATGCTTAGCGATATCCGTGAATCTGGCTCTATTGAGCAGGATGCTGATATCATCCTCTTTGTCTACCGTGATGACGTCTACCTATACAAAGAGGAGAAAGAGCGCGAGAAAGCCGCAAAGAGCGAAGGCAAAGAGTTTACCTCTACGTACGTTGAAAAAGAGGAAGAGGATGCCGAGATAATCATAGGAAAACAGAGAAACGGCCCGACCGGGCATGTAAAGCTGATTTTCCAAAAAAAGCTTACAAAGTTTATTGATGCACTCCCTTATGCAAAAGGTGTAGAGACTATTTATGAAAATGTAGATACACGCTCTGCAAATATTGGTTTTGGAAATGACACTATTTCCATGCCGCCCCTCTAACATAGATGATAGAGAGAGTCTCGTTATTTAACAATAAACGGGACTTTCTCCTCTTTATCTCCGTATCTGCGCTTATCCTTCTTGTCTCGCTTTTTTTAGAGTACCGAAACTTTTCGGAGTTTACCCGCTTTGACTCCGCTTTGGTAGAAGCCACAGTATTAAAACAGTATACAAAAAGTAAAAACAACAGAACCTATCAGGTGCTAAAATTAAAAAGCGAAGATGGGGTTACTTTTTATACGACTGCTAAAAAGTCGCTTCAAGATGTAAAAGACAAGAAGCTGGAGCTTGAAATTTGGCCGAAGGATTTGAACTTTCAGGGCTACCTAACTACCTTTTACGCAAATAGCAAAATTATAAATATAAACGAGAATACAAGCGCAAAACAGAAGCTCGACTCATACATCTTCTCCGCACATGAAAATAAAAATGTTGCAAATGTTTATCAGGCACTATACACAAATGCTCCGGTGGAAGAAGATATACAAAACAAATTTTCAAATCTTGGAGTCTCACACATAGTCGCGATTAGCGGGTTTCACCTTGCTATTTTAAGCGCACTGCTCTATTTTTTATTAAAGCCGATTTATAAATACGCACAAAACAGACTTTTTCCATACAGAAACTCAAAAATAGACCTTTTTATCATAGTAGCGAGCGTGCTTCTTGCCTACATGTTCTTTTTGGATTCACCGCCTTCACTGGTTCGCTCTTTTGGAATGTTTGTTGTCGGGTTTGCGCTTTATGACAGAGGTATTGAAATCTTCTCAATGCAGACACTGCTTGTAACGATTCTTCTGCTTCTTGCTTTTTTTCCGCGGCTCGCCTTTTCGCTTGGCTTTTGGCTCTCCGCCGGCGGAGTTTTTTATATATTTTTATTTTTGCTTCACTTCAAAAACTTGAATCTTTTTTGGCAAATTATAGGCATTTCCGTACTTGTCTATCTCTTTATGTTGCCGGTTTCACTCTTTATTTTTCAAAATTTTAGCATCTACCATCCGTTTTCAATTATTCTTGCGATACTTTTTACCCCTTTTTATCCGATTAGCATACTCTTACATATGATTGGTTTTGGAAATGTTTTTGATGCTTTTTTGGAGTGGCTTTTGGTTTTGGGTGAAGACGGAACAAAAGTAGCACTGAATCTTTATATCTTTTTACTCCACGTAGCACTCTCTTTAGCAGCAATATGGAGCAGAAACGGAATGTGGGTTTTAACCCTCTTTTCTGGCTCTATTTTCATATACGCGATTTATAATGTAGCATAACTTAAGCCCGTAAACAAATATAATCCATGAAGCGTAAATCCACAAAAACAGAAACATAAGAATAGAAAATGAGCCATACATAGTCTCATAGGCTTTGTTATAAAAAACGTAGTAGATAAATAGATTTTTTGCGATACTAAAAATAGTAGATGTCACAAACGAGCTAATAAGGGAGGCTTTTGTGTGGACTTTAGTATTTGCAGAAATTTGAAATATCAGAAAAAACAGCGCCCAGATGATAAGATACGGAACAAAAGGAAGAATATTTATGCCGGCCGTGTACTCGCTGCTCTCCATCAAAGAGGCAACATACCCCGTTATATAAAAAGAGACTCCAAGACCTATAGGCGTAAGAGTAAGAAGTGTCCAAAATGTTGTGATACTCTCCCATACACCTCTCTCTTTTACTCGAAAAATTTTATTTGCAATGTACTCAAAGTTTTGAAAAAACAGAAGTGAAGAGACTATAACCGCAACAAAACTAATCATGCTCATCTCTACTGAGTTTTGTAAAAATGAGTTTATATGCCCCATCAACGCGTCCGAGTTAACAGGCATAAGGTTTGAAAATATAAACTCTTGCATTTTCACATAGTAGTCCGAAAAACTAGGCATTGAGGTAAAAAGAGTAAGCACAATCAGCAAGAGCGGAATCAGCGTAAAAATTGTATAAAAACTAAGACTTGCTGCATAAAAAGTAAGGTCTTTATCTATAAACGATATTATAAAAAACCTCACGTGATTATAAAGTTTATGAAAAATTGGCATCAAAAAAAACTCCCCATCTCTATATCTAGGCTTTATTATGACACAATTACACTTATTTACAAAAATAATTTAACCTATACATTTTTCTGCGATATAATAAGCGAATTTTTACAAAAAAGCTATAAGGGCAATTTTAATGAGTACAAGACAGAAAATTACACTAATTTTATCAGGACTTTTTTTAGTATTTTTTATCGCGATGATTATAATCGTTTCACTCAGTTTTAGAGATTTCGGAATAAAGAGTGCAGAAAAAAGGGCGATGCTTACAGCTGAAGTCGTAAAAAGCGGATTGACGGCACATATGGTTAACGGCATGATGGACAAACGTAACTATTTTCTTCAGCAGATAGAAAACATTGACAACATAAGCGCCCTGTGGATTGCACGCTCACCAGCCGTTATAAAACAGTACGGAGAGGGTTTTAATAACGAAATTGCGCGTGACGAGATAGACAAAAGAGTGCTAAAAAACGGAAATATTCAGCGTGAGATAACCGAGACCGCGACTAAGAGCACAATTCGTATGACTATTCCGTTTGCCGCATCGGCTTTTGGCGCTACAAACTGTATGGCATGCCACGATGCCAAAGAGGGAGAGGTTCTAGGTGCGGTGAGCATGGTTATAGACATAAGCGACATGCGCGGAAGCAGTTTTCTAACAGTCGGGTACACGGCAGTTTTAGCCGTAATAATAATGCTTCTTGTGCTTTTTGTCGTAAATAAATTTCTGAAGCCTTATGTGAATATTTTTTACTCTATCAGGGACGTGATGCTAGCGGCGTACAACGGCGACTACTCAAAACGAGTTGACGGAGGAGAACTAAGCGAGAGCAAATCAGTTGCCCAAATGCTCAACTCACTGCTTGAAAAACTGCAAAAGGTTTTTGATGAGATTGACAAAAAAGTCTATATTTTTGTCCAAAACAAAAACAAAGAGGTTTCACACGACCCTCTTGTAAACATTAACGACACTATAGATAAGCTCTCGGAAATCTATAAATTTAAACAAACAATAGAGCATGATGAAAGTTTGGAGGACATCTATAACAGACTTGCTTATGTCTTTAAGACCAAGTTTGAGATTAAAGATTTTACTATTATAGAAGCAGATACTCACAGCGGCATAAAAAATGTCGTTTACAGTGTAAATGGTTGTCACTGTGATTTGGCAGATGGTCAATGCCGTGCAGACCGCATAAACACAATAGTTGATTCTACAATATTTGATGATACATGCAGTAAATTTCATAAACCTGACTTGCAATATTTGTGTATCCCATACTCAATCTCAAATGAGCTAAATCTTATAATCTCAATAGTAACCAAGGATAAAGAAGAGAATTTTAGAGTTAGAAGTCTAGTCGGTCTTATTGAGGATTATATAGCTACCGCACAACCGGCAATTGTCAGTAAAAAGCTGATGCAAATACTCAATAAAATGGCAAGAGTAGATCAGCTAACCGGAATGTTTAACCGCAAATATCTTGATGAGTTTGCAGATACAACAATCCCACAAGCACTCAGAAGCAAAACTCCATACGGCATCTTGATGATAGATATTGACTTCTTTAAGATGATTAACGATACATACGGACATGACATAGGCGATGAGGCAATAAGAATAGTATCCAGAGTTATAAAAGAGTCTATCCGCTCTTCAGACGTTCCTATAAGATTTGGCGGCGAAGAATTTATCGTACTTCTTCATAACTGCGATAAAGAGCATGTAAAAGATGTTGCTGAGAAGATTCGTACAAATTTTGCAAAACAGGTAATCTCTGCCGGTTCTGAGACATTTTCAAAAACACTTAGCGTCGGGGCTGTTATGTTTCCTGATGACAGCGAGAGTATTTGGAAGTGTATTAAATATGCGGACATATCACTCTACCACGCAAAAGAACATGGAAGAAATCAGGTCGTCTGTTTTGATCAGGGCCTGATTAAAAATGAAGAGATGAAAAACTCGTTTTAGAAAAAATTAGATGGAATGGGATTATTAATTTAATCCCATTTTTGCAGGATTTAGAATGTTGTTTGGGTCAAATGCCATTTTTATCGATTTAAAAAGTGCCATCTCTTCGGGTGTAAACGCCATTGACATGTATGGTGCTTTAGCAAGCCCTATTCCATGCTCTCCGCTAAGTGTTCCGCCCAAGTCAATAGTTGCTTGGAATACCTCTTCTATCGCCTGATAAGCGATTTTTACCTGCTCAGGGTCTTTACCGTCAACCATTACGTTTGTGTGTACATTTCCATCACCGGTATGTCCAAAGCATGGGATTTTAATGTTGTACTTGTCGGCAATCGCATAAAATCTCTCCAACAGTTCAGGCAGTGCAGAGCGTGGAACCGTTACGTCCTCGTTTAACTTTTTGCTTCCGTAAACACTAAGAGATTGGGATGCGTTGCGTCTTGCAAACCAGATATCCGAAGCCTCTTTCTTATCTTTTGCAATTTTAAACTCACTGCAGCCGTTTTCACGGAACACCTTCTCAATTTGCGCAAGCTGATAGTCCAAATCCTCTTCCAGATTTCCGTCAACATCGGTAACCAAAAGCGCACCTGCATCAACAGGAAGCCCTTTTTTAAAAGTCTGCTCGACGGCTCTTATGGTTAGATTGTCCAGAAATTCCATAGCAACAGGAGTTATTCCGCTTGCCATAGTTTTATATACCGCTTCCATAGCCATACTGACTGTCGGGAAAATTCCCATTGCGGTTTTTGTCATTTTCGGTTTTGGGATAAGCTTTAGAGTTATTTCACTAAGTACCGCCAAAGTTCCCTCTGATGCGATTAAAATACCGCTGATGTTATAACCTGCCACATCTTTTATGGTTCTTTTCCCCGCTTTTATAATGTCGCCGTTTGGAAGCACCGCGCGGGTTGCCATTACATAATCTTTTGTGATTCCGTACTTTGCAGCTCTCATGCCGCCCGCATTTTCGCTTACGTTTCCGCCGATACTAGAGTACTCTTGGCTTGCAGGATCTGGCGGATAAAAAAGCCCGACCTCTTCAACTGCGCGTTGCAACTCCATGTTGATAACTCCAGGTTGAACGACTGCAACCATGTTTTTCATATCAATCTCTAAAATTTTATTCATATGTTTTTCCATAGCAAGAACAACACCGCCGCTGCTTGGAAGTGCCCCGCCCGTAAACCCGCTTCCAGCACCGCGAGGAACTATAATGATTCTATGCTCGTTGCAGTACTTTAAAACCTTGCTTATATCATCTTCATTTCTTGGAAATATAACGGCGTCAGGCTCAAAATGCTCTCTTGTCGCATCATAAGAGTAGGCTATTAGATGTGCTTTGTCGCTATAAATATTTTCATTTCCGACAACTTGACTAAAATAGTCCAAATGTTTTTTTTCTATCATCTTTTTTCCCTTCAAAATCAAATTCTTCAAGCAAGTCTTCTAGTTTTTCACCGCCACTTTTTACAATCTCATAAAGAGCCTCGTCTTTTGGATTTGCTTTTACTATAAGTTCATAGTAGTACGGCCCATACTCTTCAAGCTCGTCACTTCCCTCTCCCCACCAATTGGCATCAATCTCTGGAACTCTTGTATAAAATGGTAAATTAGCCTCTTTTTGTTCCACATTTGCATCTGTAATAGCTAAAATTTTAAAACTTTTAGCATCAAGTGTATAGACTTTTTTATCCAAAAATATAAACACCAAACCTATTGAACTATCTATGCTCATCTGAGTGAAATCAGTTCTAAGCGGTGTCGGGTGACCATTAAACGAAAGAACTGTTGCAAAAATATCAGGATGTACCCATTGCAACTTTGAACTTTTAGTAATTTTATAATAAATCTCTTCATTTGGAGCTATCAAAATGCCTCTTGTATATCCAAAAGCCAAAACAGCCATATCCCCAACTTTTACTTCCCATTTTCCATCGGGCAGTGCGCTGCTGCTAAGAGCGTTATAGTCGCTAATTTCAACTTTTGCAATCTTGCTATCCTTGTCATAACTTTTTACAAGTGCATTTTTTAAAATTGTTTTGTGCCCTTTTGCTATCTCATGAACAATAAAACCACTCACTCCGACATCAATCTTTTCAACCTCTATCGTAACCTCTGTCGCGTCTTCACTAATCCCAATAACCGGAGATTTAACAACAGTTCCAAAAAGTTCTAACGCTATAATAAAGAACAAGAATATTTGCTTCATTTTTTCTACTTTGTAAATAATATAGTGCGATTATATCAAACAAACCTCACACTAAGGCAAATTTTGTTAAAGTTTTAAAATTATTTTTTAAAATTTATGGTTATGGTTATACATTATGATACGATTATTTATATTTTTATTACTAGCAACTTCTCTCTTTGGCGCGCGTGTAGAAACTTTTCGCTGGAGCGACGGGGAGACATATTTATCTTTTTTAGAGAGAAACAAACTGCCTCTAAGCCCTCTTTACTATAACTTAGATGAAGATGAACAACAGCTTAGCGAAGAGATTATTGCCGGTGTTCACTATCAAATCTCAAGAGGTGCCGATGGAGGGATTGAACAAACATTTATACCGCTAAACGATGAGTTGCAGATTCATATATACAAACATGACGGGGAGTATATTTTTGAAACTACTCCTATTATCAGTGAAACAAAAACTGAAGCTCTTACCATCAAAATAGAACACTCTCCGTATCTAGATATCATAAGGGAGACCGGCTCAAAGAAGCTTGCAAAAATTTTTGTAGAGAGCTTTAAGCACTCACTTGA
>DAIDMU010000045.1 GCA_027448805.1 Sulfurimonas sp.
GTTCTATGAAATCTATTATTTTAGTGTTTTTTGTAGAACTAATGCTAAATAGTTCATAAGAACAGTCAGCCAAAGCACTGCTTGATAAAAGAAGTGTTAAAAGCGTTGTACACATTGTTGTTTTTATAAGTTTCATAAATCTGCCCTACTTATTTTTGAATTTTAGAGTTTGTTTTTTACTAGATGTTGACAAGATAAGTTCTTTGTCGCCTTTTTTTAGAGTTACAGAATTTTTGCTAATATCGGAAACTGTATAGCTACTTATTGTGTCACTCTTTTTGTACCAACTGCCATTAATCATAGCTTTTGAGTTGATAATTGCACTTAACTCAAAGCCGCCGCTCTTAGTAGTGTTTCCATCCGGAGGACAAACTTTCTGCTTGAGAACGGATGGCTTTGCAGCTGTCATCCTAATGCCAGGTGCTGAAGAGGCCGTGCCCTTATCTTTTGATTTAGGCTTGTTTTTCTCCAAGAAAATAAAAGGATCACCAACACCTGCGATGCTAACACCCTTTCTCGGAGGTTTAATGGCCTCAATCTGTTCATCTACCCACTCTAACTCTGTGGCAAAAAGAGTACTACTTAAAAAAACTGCCAGTAGTGTTATTAATGTTGTTTTCATTAGTAAGTAATCCCCCAAACTGAAATCTTAATCTTCGTATTAAGTGCATCTTGAGCTTTCACGTCCAAATCATGAACATCTACAACCAGCTCGCTTTGCTCTAAAGAATTAATGAATTTCACAGTATCTAAAAAGCTTCCCTTAACATCAAGAGAGATATCCAGTACATGGCCAAATGCTGACTCGTTGTTCAATGAATATGTGTTAACAAAGTTAATAATCTTCATGTTGTGCTCTTTTGCATGTATGGAGATGGAGTTAAGATATTTACCCCAAGCTACTTCATCGTATATTAATGATGATATTGTCTCTATCTTATCTTTAATATACTTATTTGTATCTCTTTGGGTTACCAGTTCGCCTTCTAATGCTATAATGTCCTGTCCTAATTTAGCCACTACCGCCTCTGTGTTTACTTGAAGGTAAATTTTATCGGCATCTATTTTTGTGGTAATTTGCGTAACCTTATCTTTTATAACGTTAAACTCTTTTGCAGATAGGTCATAAAACGGATAAGCCAGTGCAGACAAAATGGCGATTATCATTATATAGACTATATAAACGTCTTTTTGAGATTTTTCCTTAAAGAAATTATCAATTCTTTGTAAGGTCTCTTCAATCATTAATTTCAAATTCATAATAGATTCACCTTTAATTCACCAAAGTACAACTTCTCTTCTGCTTTATATGATATCTCATTAATAGAGAAGTGAAATTTCCCTTCATAGGTTTTAGTTAGATACTTAATTAAATCAGTAATCTTTTTATCGTTAGAAGACACTAGACCAAGCTTAAACTCTTTTGAGGTGCTGCTTTTCTCTGGTATTTCTGTTTCTGAGTAGAAAGCAGTTTCCAATTTGACATCGTATGCATTCAGCTCTTTTGTCAATATTTGTAAAAGGTTGGCTTTCATAGGGTAGTTAACTTTTACATCATGAATTTTTATGAGTGTATTCTTCTTGTCAACATACTCTTGCTGAGCCTGAGCTAGAAGTTTTGACACACCCTCTTTCTCAGCCTCTTTGCTTTTTATAGTTGCTTCTCTTGTTATTTTAATATTATGGACACTCTTGTACTCTTCTTCTAAAAGCTTATATTGCAATGTTTGAGCGTATGTAAGCGTCCAATATGATACAGGGTATAAAAAAGCAAGGACTAAGGAAGCAACAGCTAGTAATATAGCGCGTCCGCTCTCTCTTCGTGTAAATTTTGGAGGGCGATGATATGTAGTAAAGTTACACTCATATCTCTCATTTTCAGGAAGAGTAGTGTAAATCTGCATAAGATAATGAAAATGATCAATATGCGTATCTTCACTTTTAAATCCATAGTTAAAATTGAAACTGCTACTTTTAATGCTAAGCTCTACTTCCGCCATCTCATCTATTTTAGTTATGGTAGAAATCTGAGTGTCTATGTACACGCACTCAATTTTATCTATATCCAAAGCTCTTTTTACATACGTCAAAATATCATTAATATTTGCAAATATCTCTTTGTAGAGCTTTATAATATCTGTTTTATAACTATTGTTGGTTGTTTTAAGATCTTCATTCGAGAGAAAGTTAATAAAATCCTCATACTCAACCATTTCTCCATGAATCTCACAAAATCTCTCATGCATCTGCAGGAATGAATAATTTATAGATTTTGTATAAATGAAGTCTTTTTCATTATATATGGTTATAGAAGTATCATTTTCTTGGAAGTAGATAAAGCAGTGAACACCGCTATCTTGTATAATCTCTCTAGAATAAAGTGACTTTAGCAATAGAGGGGAGGGAATAATATAGTCTATATATTTAATTTTTTCAACTGCATTTTTAAAGACATCACTAACCGTTATCGGGTCTATTATAAACACGTGGAAGCTTCTGTTGCTTTCATCTAGATTGCTAAAAGTTTCTATATATTCTATTTGGTACATTATGGCTTGATCAAGTCCAAGCTCATCATATGCCTTATTGTAAATAGCATCGTATAAATCTTCATCTGGAATATTTTTGCTTATAACAATATGGCTGTTAATAAAACTTTTTGTATTCAGATAAGAGATTACATACTGTTCTTTACTGTATTCAGGCGATGTAGTTGCATTTAAAGAACTTGCAACTGCGCTGACATATGTATTTTTGTATGGATTAATAGAAAGTACACTAGAGAAAGAGTGTTGTTCTTTTTTACTCATTTTGCATTATCCTGTCTAAAATGAACTTTGGACATAGAACAAAATTCATTATTTTTATAAAACTCAATTCTGTAGACTAAGTCGTCTACATCAATAGAGAATTTTTTGTCAAAATCTTGAAGCTTAATGTTTACATCACTTTCATCAAGACGACCAACCGCTTTGTAGCCAATAATATTTGTACGATAACCATCTTTTTTAACGATATTAAAATCGTCATTTACAAAAAAATCTGAAGTTTCACCTAAAGAAACTATCTTTCCATCAGCTATGACTTCAAACTCTTCTGTACAAGACCCTCCCAACTTAAAATATTGCGGATTGAGTGTTGTGACTTTTTGATTACCAATGTAAACAATAAAATTTCCACCCTCTTTAACAACACTTCCCAGTGGGTTAGAGAACTTAAATACATTACTCTCTGATTTTATCGGAATAAAGCTTAAAGATTTTTTTATATTAGTTAAATTAATAGAAATATTGTTGTTTATATTTAAATTTCCATAAATTTTTAATATTTCATCTATATTTTGCTCGTTTAATTCGAATTCTCTAGTAAAAGAGATATCCATTATGTTCATAAATTCCTCTATTGCGAGAAGATGGTAAAAAACTTTTTGAGAAAGCGAAGGCAAGTTTTTACTGCTCTCTATCGCAAAAGCAGGTTTGTTATTAGTAACTGCAAAATATGTAAGAGAGAGTTGCATGGCCTCATCATCAAATTTTGTGTTAGTATTTTTTACGTCAAAAGTGTGGTGCTCTTCTATAAGTCTTTTGTTTATTCTCTCTTTAATATCAATTGCAATCGTATTTAAGTTTCCAAATGGCTGGTTCTCGATTAAATCGCATTGGTCGATAACGCATGTTTGTCCCCAGGCATTTGGATTGAAAATATTTCCTTTATCTGTTTTTCTATAAAACCCGTTGCCGTCATGTAAATTTAAAACTAAAGAGACATTTTTCTTAGTAATTATCTCTTTTATATTTTCAACAATTTTTTTATCTTTATCTCCGCTGTTAATTACGGAGAATTTTCTGTTCATATCCCCGTTTACGCCTCTGGTGTCTTTTTGAATACTTTCTTGATTTAAGTTTGGAACTATCCAGAGGTTTTTTGAGTTTATTTTATAATGAGTTGCCAATATTGATGCAGAAAAATATCCGCCAGGCTCATCGCCATGTATTCCGCCTATAACAAGAAGAGTTGTGTTTGAATCACTATTTTCTTTTTTAATTAATTGAACATCCCCGAATATAGGAGTTAAAAAGATATTTAGAGCAAAAAAAACTCTTATTAAAGTATACTTCATATATATATCTTTTATAGTTCTGTTAGTATTTTTATTTTTTTATTTTTATCAAATTCTATAATTAATGTTTTATTACCTATAAACTCAAAACTATCAGATTTATAGAACTCTTTAAAAGTAATTTGATATATATTTGTATTGCCGGGATATGGTATAACGTTAATGTCGTTAAATAAAATAGTTTTTTTCTCAGCTTTTTTAAATACCCTTGTTTTGTAGCTTTTAAATTTTTCAATATCCATGCCGTCATGTCTAACAAACTGGGTTGAATAGAAGCTTAGGTAATTTTCTATATCATCATAAAGCCAAGCGTACCTCCAGGCGTAGAGTTGTGCGAGTATTGAAGACAGTGTCTCTTTTGAGACATTTGTTTTAACGCTTGAGTCATTTATGATAATAAGAGTTTTTGATATATCTATATTTCTGTCTAAACATTCAATACTTGAATTGTTTATCGCAATACATCCTCTTGTGAATGAGTCTCTGTCTTCTGATGGAAGACCATGTATCCATATTCCAGAGCCATTTCTTCCTCTATAAGAGTCATATAGGTTCGGGTATGATGTTACAAAAGCAAAAGGACCATAAAAGGGATCTAGATTTGTCTCTTTAGAGAGTTTCTGAACTATTTGATAGATTCCCACCGGAGTTTTTAAATCTCCCTCTTTTGTTTTATCACCTTTTAATTTGCCGGTAAAAGCACTATATGCTTTTTTGAATTTAAAACTTTGGTTTTGGTCGGTAGAGTATAGATCTAATGTTGATTTTGATTTATCACAAGCAAGAATGTTAAGATAAGATTCTATGTAGCCAAATGTTGTGTCTTTTCCAGCTAGGTAGCTGCTCCAATATTCCTCTTTTGATAGTTCTAAATCCATCTGCTTCTCAATGTCTGCAACACCATTAATTCTATAACTGGTTAGTATATTGCTCGCAAAAACATTTAAGCTTATTAAAATAAGTAGTAGTAATTTCATGATATATAGCCTATTTCCTGTAAATATGATTTATCTTTTGTCCACCCTTTTTTTACAACAACCTGTAAGTCAAGATAAACTTTTTTTCCGCTAAGCATCTCTATCTTCTCTCTTGAGTATTTTCCGATTCTTTTTATGCCTTCGCCGCCTTTGCCGATAATGATCCCTTTTTGAGACTCTTTTTCTACAATAATGGTGGCAATAATTCTGTCTACATTTTTCTCTTCATATATCTTGTCTATTAAAACATCTGATTCATACGGAATTTCATCACTGACATTTTGAAATATGCCCTCCCTGATAAATCCTGCATATATATCTCTTACTAACTCACTCGTCAAATCCTCAGGGTCAAAAAGAAACGGTGACTCAGGCAGAAGCTTTGAAATAGTTTCAAGCAGATCCTTGTGCCCAACTTTCTTAGGCACAGCCATAGGAATAAGCGCTTCGAAATGGTCTGCAAACTGGTTATACTGAGCTATTTTTTTAAACAGCTTTTCTTGAGTAACCTGATCAATTTTGCTTAATACTATTATATGTTTAATTTTAGAGTTATTTAGTTTTAAAAATTTTTCATAATGCTCAACACTGTCTGTCACCGGAGCCAGATATACGATTAAGTCACAGTCACCCATTGCTTTTAGGGCTTCATCAAGCATGAACTGATTTAAAATTTTCTCTCTCTCATGCAATCCTGGAGTGTCGACAAAAATAATTTGAGTGTTCTCATGCATAACAATTGCATTTGATCTTTTTCTAGTTGCATTGGCTTTTTGGCTTACCATTGCAATATTTTCGCCTAAAAGAGAGTTCATAAGAGTGCTCTTTCCAGCGTTTGGACGACCTATTAGAGAGACGAAACCGGCTTTAGTCATATTTTTTCCTATAAGATATATCTAGATAAGTCATCATTTTCGACAACAGCATCTAATTTTTCATGTACTAATTTTGCAGTGACGATAAACTCTTTGTCTTTGTACTCATCTGCATTAAAACTTACATCTTCCAAAACTCTCTCTAGTACGGTATGAAGTCTTCTTGCTCCGATGTCTTCAGCAACTTCATTTGCTCTGTGAGCTAACTTTGCAATAGCTCTAATCGCCTCATCTTCAAAAATCAGCTTCATTCCCTCAACACTTAAAAGTGCTTCATATTGTTTAAGTAGCGAGTTTTTTGTTTGAGTAAGTATCTTATACAGAGTATCTTCAGTCAAAGATTCAAGCTCAACTCTTAGCGGGAATCTGCCTTGAAGCTCTGGAATTAAGTCGCTCGGTTTGCATAGATGAAATGCGCCTGCGGCGATAAATAGAATATGGTCGGTATTTATCGCTCCATATTTTGTGCTTACGCTGCTTCCCTCAACGATAGGGAGCAAATCCCTTTGAACGCCTTCTTTGCTCGGGTCATTTCTGCCTTGTGATTTTTCGCTTATGGCGATTTTGTCAATCTCATCCAAAAAGATAATTCCTCCGCTCTGTGCACGTCTGAGCGCTTCAGACTGGATATACGTAGAATCAAGAAGTTTCGCACTTGCCTCATTTTTTAAAATAGCTTTTGCGTCCCTTACGGTTACCTCTTTTTTATTATCCTCTTTGTTCATTTGAGAAAATACTCTAGAGAAAGATTCTTGAACCTTTGCCATCTCCGGAGGAAGATTTGTATCGTTAAACTCTACATGTATTTTTTCAACTTCAAGCTGTATGATTTTATCATCCATCTCGCCTGAAAGAACTCTCTCCTCCATAACGCTTAAAAGTCTCTGGTAATCATCTTTTTTGCTCTCGCTGGCACCAAGCGGAAGAGAGGGTAGAAGTTTTTCAACTATTCTGTTTAAAACATAGTTTTCTATCTTCTCTCTGTTCTCCTCCTCTTTTTCTGCCTTAACGATGGCGATGGAGGCAACAACCAAATCTCTAATCATAGATTCAACGTCTCGCCCTACAAAACCAACCTCTGTCTATTTGCTGGCTTCAACTTTGATAAAAGGAACTTTCATCATCTTTGCCAAGCGTCTTGAAATTTCTGTTTTTCCGACACCGGTTGAGCCTATCATCAATATATTTTTTGGCGTTATATCATTTTGAAGCTCTTGACTTAGCTGCATTCTTCTGTATCTGGTTCTAAGAGCAAGCGCAATGGTTTTTTTAGCGTTGTTTTGTGAAATGACATATTTGTCTAAATATTCAACTATCTCTTTTGGTGTTAGATTCACTTATCTTCTCCGCCCAGTGTGAGAGTTTTAATGTTGTGATTTGTGTAGATGCATAGGTCGGCGGCGATTTTAAGGCTCTCGCGTACAAGCTCCTCTTCATCTAAAGATGCATGTTTTTTAAGAGCACGCGCAGCAGATATTGCGAAATTTCCTCCGCTCCCTATTGAAGCAATCTCTCCATCCTCAGGCTCGACCACGTCGCCGTTGCCCGTGAGAATAAAAATATGTTCATTGTTGAGCACTATCATCATGGCTTCAAGGCGGCGAAGGACTTTGTCTTTTCTCCAAGCTTTTGAAAACTCGACGACTGATTTTAAAATATCGCCTTTTTTTGCCTCTAAGAAATCTTCGAACATGTCAAAAAGATTAAAAGCGTCAGCAGTGCTTCCTGCAAAACCGGCTAAAATTTTACCGTTATTAAGAGTTCTGATTTTGGTAGCATTGCCTTTTAGGACACTGTTTCCAAAAGTAACCTGACCGTCTCCGCCGATTACTGCTTTGTTCTTGCCTTTGTATGCAAGTATGGTAGTTGCGTCGAACACTTTTGTCTCCTTATGCAGAGAAGTGAATTCTTTGCAAAATTCCCCTCACTAAAGCTTCGCCTGTCGGCGAGAAGAAATGACATATAGTCAAATTACTCTCCCTGAACATCTACATGCAGAGTTGCGTGGATTCCGTGGCCTAATTTTAGGTCAAGGTCATGCTCACCGACTGTTTTAATAGATAGTTTATCGGTAATATGTTTTTTGTCAATCTCTATGCTATGCTGCTCAAGCAGTGCATGTGCAACTTCATCTTTTGTTATTGAGCCAAAAAGGTGACCGTTTTGACCAAGTTTTTTTGTGATTACTATTTCAGCTTTATCAAGTTTTACAGCCAGCTCTTTAAGCGATGCTATCTCTTTGGCAAGCTCTTCTGCCGCCAATCTCTCATCCTCTTTATGTTTAGCCAAAATTTCGGCAGTTGCATGTTTTGCAAAACCTTTTGCTATTAAAAAGTTTTGACCGTAACCGTCCTTTACCTCTTTTACTTCGCCTGCTTTGCCGAGAGTTTTTACATCTTTAATCAGTAGTACTTTCATTGTTTCTCCTTATCTCTCTATTTCGCCGCCATATGAAACTATTCCATATGATAAATTTCCAATTTTTGTATATCCCATATCTGTTAAAATTCTGGCACAGTGTGCGCTTCTGCTTCCAACATGGCAGTAGACAATTATGTTTTCGTCTTTGTTTAGTTTTGCATCATCAAGTGCAGCAAAAAAACTGCTGGTAGGGACAAGTTTGTCAGCACCTTTTATGTGGCCCATCTGCCACTCCATGTGCTCTCTTACGTCAACTAGCTTAAATGTTACCATACCGAGTTTTCTCGCTTCAAGCAAAGATGTTAACTCATCCCCGTCTAGTTCACTTTGATTTAGCAAAACTGCCGCTTCATCTTTTGTTAAGCCGCGAGAGTGTGTATGAACAACCTCTTCAATACCCATCTCTGCTTTTTTGTTTGCAGCAAACTCAGGTGTGCAGTAGATTCCGCAGTGACATGTTCCATCTTCTGGTATCTCTTTCTCAATTGCCGGCTTACATGGGCATATTCTGTCTTCTACGCTTCTTGGTTTTTCATCAACAACTTCAACCATAAAACATGGGCAGAAGCGCTTTCCGTACATCATCTTGTTTCTCGCAAGACCCATTTGCACGCCTTCGTTAACCTCTGCTTGAGGATTGTAGACCCAGCCAAACTGCTTATTTACTTTGTCTGTAAACTCTATAGTTTTTTTCATCTCCGCCTGAAATTCAGGTGAATTCATATCTATTTTGATTATGCTCATGCTATTTTCCTTAAGTGCTTATTTTCTAGCTTTGCCAGCAATTATAAATCTAAGAGCATTTAGTTTGATAAAACCTGCCGCATCTTTTTGGTTATAAACTTCATCTTTTTCAAATGTACAATACTCAGGATTGAAAAGAGTTTTTTTAGACTCTCTTCCTACTACGCTGACATTTCCTTTGTAGAGTTTAAGTCTTACACTTCCCTCTACATGCTCTTGAGTTTTGTCTATTGCAGCTTGAAGCATCTCTCTCTCAGGGCTAAACCAGTATCCTTGGTAGATGAGTTTTGCATATTTTGGCATAAGCTCGTCTTTTGCATGTGCCGCTTCACGGTCTAGCGTGATAGACTCAATCGCACGGTGTGCTTTTAGCATTATCGTTCCGCCTGGGGTTTCATAACATCCGCGGCTTTTCATACCTACATATCTGTTTTCAACGATATCGGCTCTGCCTATTCCATGCTTGTTGCCGTATGTGTTGAGTGTTTCTAGGATGGTCGCTGGGCTCATTGTTTTACCGTTTATAGCAATCGGGTCGCCGTTTTTGTACTCTATGGTGATATACTCTGGAGTATCAGGTGCATTTTCGGGTGAAGTTGTCCAAAGCCACATAGACTCTTCTGGTTCGGCATTTGGGTTTTCAAGGTGCAGTCCCTCGTAAGAGATATGAAGAAGATTTGCATCCATAGAGTATGGAGAGACTTTTGGATTGCCGTTTTCATCGATATGTTTTTGTGAAATTTCTATGTTATGCTCTTTTGCGTATGCAAGAAGAGATTCTCTTGAGTTTAAGTCCCACTCTCTCCAAGGAGCGATAACTGTGATATCTGGGCTAAGTGCCAGATATCCAAGCTCAAAACGCACCTGATCGTTTCCTTTGCCTGTTGCTCCGTGACTTACCGCATCAGCACCGACCTTTTTTGCTATTTCTATCTGTTTTTTTGCGATAAGCGGTCTTGCTATTGAAGTTCCAAGGAGGTACTCGCCCTCATATATAGCGTTTGCTCGAAACATAGGAAATACATAATCCCTCACAAACTCTTCTTTGATGTCTAAAATAAAAATATTTTCAGGTTTAATCCCCATTGCCAAAGCTTTTACACGTGCTGGTTCTACCTCTTCGCCTTGCCCAAGATCAGCAGTAAAAGTGACAACTTCCGCATTGTAAACATCTTGCAGCCATTTTAATATAATACTTGTATCAAGTCCGCCTGAATATGCTAAAACTACTTTTTTAACTTCTTTTTTCATGTAAAAACCCTCGTGAGCAAAATAATTGTCGCGATTTTACTACAAAAAGTATTAAACAATGGTTAGCGTAAAGGGATTAGATATAAAAACTGCAGGAGAATTAAAAAGGCGGGAGTAAATTCAAAAGGGTGTTCAATTACCCTTTTGAATCGAATAAAATCCCGGTTACTTCTCTCATTTTTGGAAGAAAATCGGCTGCTTGTTCTGCAGGAAATCTCCTTATCATCTTGCTTGTCTCTGATTCTATTACAGATACAAAGAAAATATCCTGCGAATCAACGCCAAACTTTATATTTGTACTCATCGGCGCCAACGCCTTGTTTAGTTGTTCAACCAAATCCTGAACCTGTTCTTTAGAGTTGATTTTTTTAGAGCTGCTAGAGTTCTCATTTTGCATCTCTTTTACAACATCAACCTGCCTTGGCTGCTGCACCTGCTGATGCGCAACTGCGACCCTGACCTCTGACTCTTGCGACTTTACTTGAGATTGTTGCATCTTCGCAACATTTGCTATGCCATCCATGACTTACTCCTTTAAAGAATATTATTAGTTACCAAATCGACAGAAAAAAAAAATACTTTAACATAATATAATAATTTTGTATTTAATTTTTTTTGTCTATATTATGATAACCTTACGCCGATGAATGAATATATAAAATTGTTAAAATCTGAACCTATATTAAGACGGCTATCCACCGTACAACTGATTGCGTATTTTGGTGCGTGGTTTAGCAATGTGGCAATTTATACGCTTCTTTTGGAGATGAAAGTTTCCGCCGAAGTAGTTGCATTTACCGCTATGCTTCATTTTCTCTCAGGTATTATCCAAGCTCCTTTTTCAGGCTCTATGATTGACAGTATGAAGCCAAAAAAACTTATGCTTATTTTAATTTTATTTGAAATATTTGCAACACTTTTTCTTGTTTTCGTAAATGACGTCTCAGATTTGTGGCTTCTTTACATGTTAATATTTATAAAAATGGCGGCGGCAAGTTTTTACTTTACGACCGAGATGTCGCTTTTGCCAAAGCTGCTTGATGGAGAGAAACTTCAACGCGCCAATGAGCTTCACTCTATTATATGGTCGTTTTCATATACTTTAGGGATGGCGCTTAGCGGATTTGTTGTTTTTTGGTTTGGAATAAAGGTTGCGTTTGTTCTTGATGCGTTTATGTTTGTCATAGGTTTTTGGCTGCTTTATGGCTTAGAGATAAAGGTGGAGTTTCTTAAAAGCCAAGAGAGTTTATTTCAGATGATGGGTGATACTTTCAGATATCTAAAAAAGTTCCCGCATGCGCTTCATCTGATGCTTATCCACGCATTTGTGGGGCTTACGGCATTTGATGCCTTAGTTGCTTTAATGGTCGATAAATATTACGCTTCCATAATCGCCACTTCTTTGGCACTTGGACTTCTTCACGCTTCAAGGGCTTTGGGCTTGGTAATAGGGCCCATGATTTTAAGCAGATGGATAAGCAATAAAAGAGTAGGTTATATTTTCATTTTTCAAGCAGTTGCTATCTGGTTGTGGGCTGTTTTGATGGATGATTTCTACATGTCACTTTTTGCAAGCGTTATCGTGGGGTTATTTACTACCACTTTATGGTCATACACATACACTCTTCTTCAAAAAAATATTGAACAAAAATATTACGGCAGGATAGTCGCATACAATGATATGCTGTTTTTAAGTTCGGCAGCATTTACCTCATTTATGATTGGTTTTTTGGCAACTAACGACTACTCGCTGGAGTTTATAACCTCTTTAATCGGAGCCGGATTTTTTATAGGCGCACTCTATTTTGCATGGATAGTTAAAACCCAAAATATAAAAGATGTAAAGATTTAAATAAAAGGAAAAATATATGGCATCAGGAATTTTTTTACTGCTTGACGATATCGCAATGCTAGCGGATGATGTTGCGGTTGCAAGCAAGGTTGCCACACAAAAAACGGCAGCTATTCTAGGAGACGATTTAGCGGTTAATGCGCAAAAAGCTACCGGATTTGATCAGTCCAGAGAGCTTGCAATCATCTGGGCTATAACAAAAGGTTCTCTTAGAAATAAGGTTATTATTTTGCCCATTGCGTTTATTTTAACTGCCGTAGCTCCCAGTTTAATCATCTATATTTTAATGCTCGGCGCTTTATATCTTCTTTATGAGGGTACGGAGAAGATTGAGGAGTATCTGTTTCATAAAAAGCATGAAGAAAAAAATGAGGAGCTGCTGCACTCTACAAAAGAGACAATCCTGGAGATAGAGAAACAGAAGATAAAATCAGCCGTATTAACAGACTTTATTCTCTCCATAGAGATAGTTGTGATAGCTCTTGCCGCCGTAGCAGCCAAGCCGTTTATGGTTCAGGTAACATCTACGGTTATTGTTGCACTGATAGCAACATTTGGGGTGTATGGGCTTGTCGCGATGATAGTTAGAATGGATAATGTAGGTTTTTGGCTGATTGAGAAAAATCATATAAAAAGCGGAAACGCTCTTATTGGCGCTATGCCAAAACTCATCAAAACATTAACGGTTGTCGGCACGATTGCTATGATTTTGGTAGGCGGCGGCATACTCGCTCACCATGTGGAGTTTTTTCACCACTATTTTATAGAGGGAGTTCCTGCAATAATTAATGATTTAGTCATAGGTTTGGTTATAGGCGCTGTTGTGTTGCTTGTTGTAAAGATATTTAAGAGATAACTGACCTTACGCACTTTTATGAAAAGTGCGTAAAATGCCTTGTAATTCTCGAAAAACAAAGTTTTTCGTAGCTTTAGGGGGTTGCAAGGGACATCTGTCCCTGCCATTAAAACTGACGAGTTCGTTTTAATGCGTAACATTAGGAGATAACTAGTAGATTTTAGAGCGGAGGTTGAATCTGTCGTAATAGACATCAATCATCTCTCTTAATGTTTTGTCATCGAGTGTAGTTTTTTCTTTTGTGCCAAATCTGTTTATATACTCATACGGAAGAACTGATTTTTCAGAAGTGGGCTCTTTGAGGTAGTCAAAAATAGCCTCTTTTATTCTTTTTTCGCTGCTATATTTTTGAGTATATTTCTTCATCATCATATTAAACTTAAAATCGTTTCCGTGGCAGCTTAAGCAGTTCTCCTCAAACGAAGAGGCATTTAAAAAAGTTAAAGAGATTAGCGCTAAGAGTATGATTTTTACCATGTTAATGTTACCTTTGTCCCTTTGTCAAGTTCTGACTCTATGTTGATTTTTATGCAGTACTCATCAATGATTGATTTTATGATGCTATATCCGATTCCAAAACCGCCCTGTGTTTTGTCAAAACGGCGATATCTTTGAAAAATAGTCCTTATCTCATCTTGGCTCATACCTTTGCCTTCATCTGAAACGCTAAAAGTGTGTTGTGTCAAAACAACTTTTATAGTCGTGGATTTGTTTGTATATTTTATGGCATTTGAGAGTATGTTGTCTATTAAACGCTCTATTTTTTGCCTATCTGCATTAAAGCAGACACCCTCTTTGATATCTACATGTAGATTTAATTTTTTAACATTTGCCGCCTGTGAGAAGTAGTGCACTCTCTGGTTTAATATTTCAGATATATTCAGCTCTTCGTTTTGTGATGAAATTTGGTGGTTTAATAATAGATATACCAAATCCTGATAGAGATTGGAGATAGTGGTAGAAGCCGTCTTAATCCTTTGGAGTTTTCTCATAGATTTTTCATCACAGCTTTTTGAATCAAGCGTCTCAATATTTGCAAGAATCGTTGTAATGGGAGTATTTAGCTCATGCGTTGTCTCTTTTATAAAGTTGTCAAGAAGGCGCAGGTTGTCCCTTAATGGTTTTAGAACAAGTTTTACCAGAAAAAACGAGGTTATAATCGTAATAGTAATGATAATTAAGGCTGTAATAATTAGATCATTTAAAATGTCTATAGGTTTTCTCTTCTTTTCAACAACACTGTAAGCAGCGCCGAGGTAGTGCGGTTTAAGTGATGAGATATAGTAGGAGTTGGAGCCTTTAAAAAAGAAATCTTTGTCAAGGTTGTCTATTTTTGTATCAAGCGTTGAGAAGATTAGTTTTTTGTCTATGTCGTAAATTGCGCTCTTAAAATTCTCAAACCTCGGGTATTCATATCTCTCATCGCTGTTTTCATGCACAAAAAGAAGCTTCTCCTCCAGGGCCGAGCTATACTCTTTTAAAATCTCCCTTTCGGCATGCATAAGTTCATCTTGTTTATAAAAATAGTAAGTGGCAAAAAGTGTGGCAATCAGGAGCAGGGTAGAGCTTAGATAAAGCCCGAGCACATAAAAAATAGTCTGTTTTTCACTCTTGTACAAATTTATATCCTACTTTTTTTATGCTGAGTATATTCTCTTTTCCGATATGTTTACGCAGATTTTTTATATAAGTTCTCAAGCTCATATCGCTGTGCATCTCATCAAACGACCAAACACTTTGGTAAATGTTTTCAAACGATACGCACTCGTTTTTATGTTTTAGAAGCAGTTTTAAAAGGAGAACCTCTTTAGGGTTTAATAATATTTTTTGATTATCAATAATAAGCTCATTTGCAAGTGTGTTAAAATCAATATCTTTTGTGATTTTAGTCAGCTCGTTTTGAGTTTTAAACTCTCTTTTTAAAAGAGCTTTTATACGAAAGAGCAACTCTTTTAAAAGAAACGGTTTCTTTATGTAGTCATCTGCACCGCAGTTATAGCCTCTTGAGAGGTCATCAATGCTGTTGAGCGAAGTTGTAAAGATTGCAGGTGTTGAGATATTTGCGGCCCTTAGCTCTCTCAGGAGTCTAAATCCATTGATTTGCGGGACATTAACATCAAGTAAAAGCATATCGAAACTGCCTTTGTAAACAGCCTCCAGTGCTTCATCTCCGTCATAAACAGTAACAACATCAAAACCTTCATCGCTTAGGAACTCTGCAACTGTCTCCGAGAGGGCAATATCATCTTCTAGGTATAAAATTTTCATCAAAAATTATACTTAAAAAGATATCTACGCATATACCGAAAAACTGTCACTTTTGGTTTCGCCACTATTGGCTTTGTTTAAAATATCAAGAAGCGCTTTTGTATAGTCCTCTGAGCTTAGAGCGGTTGCATCAATCTCTTTCATTTGTGTTATTGCGGCTATTCTCTCATCCTGACTCATTGAGCTGAGCTGATCTTTTAGCGTAGCTCTGTCCTCTGATGATAAACTCTGCATGATATCCCTCATGCCGCCTTGAGCGCCACCTGAACCATCCATCTTTCTCATTTGTGTTTGTTGCATCGAGCAATTTGAGTTTACTTGCATTTTATCTTCCTCCCCCGCCGCCATTTGAGCCTTTGTATTTGTTTCCTGTGCCATCTTTAGGACCAGAACCGGATTTTTCTGATTTTCCTGAACCATTTTTGTTTTTGTTTCTATTTTGCTCACCCGTACCATCTTGTTTTTGAGTGCGTTCTTGCATCTGCTGCATTTTCGCTTCATGATCCGCATAGCTCTCTTCTGCCATACAGACGGTAGCAACCAATAACGACGCTAGTAAAATCTTTTTCATCTTCTATCCTTTATATATATTTTATGTATTATGATTATTATTTGTGAAATATTTGTGAAGTTGATTTACAAAATTTTATCTTCGCCTAGCTCGTGAAAAACAATACCCCTGTTTTCTATCTTCATGATTCTATCAAAGTATGGGAGGATTCTCTCATCATGTGTTACTGTGATGATGGCGACATTCTGTTCTATTGCGATTTTTTTAAGCATTTTTATAACGCTGATTGAGCGCTGTGCATCGAGTGCGGCTGTCGGCTCGTCTGCAAGTATTATCTCTGGATTGTTTGCCAATGCGCGTGCGATGGCAACCCTTTGGTTTTGTCCGCCGGAGAGCTGTGATGACATACTGTATGCTTTGTCCGCAATCTCAAGATACTCTAAAAGCTCCATAGCCTTTTGTTTTGCCGCTTTTTCGCTCACTCCGTTTGTCTGTGGAAGCAGTGTGACGTTCTCAATTATATTTAAAAACGGTATAAGGTAGTGGGCTTGAAAGATAAAACCTATCTTTTCTCTGCGGATTTTACGAGTATCTTTGGCTGTCCATTTGTTGTCGTAAACTTTCTCTTCGCCTAGCCAAATCTCTCCGCTTGTAGGCTCTTGTACACATCCTATCATCATCAAAAGCGTGGTTTTTCCCGCACCGCTTGGAGCTATAAGCGCTACTAGTTCCCCTTTTTTTATCTCAAATGAGGCATTTTCTATAACTTTTACAAGATTTTCGTCTTTGCCAAAATTTTTGACTAGATTTTGAACTTTTATTGCAATCTCTCTGTTCATATCATCCTCCGATTGCCGCTGCAGGATCGGCGCTTATAACTTTTTTTACACCCACAAAAGAGGCTAGAATGGATGCTATGATAACCACGCCAAAGAGCGTCCAAGCATCTGGTATCTCAAGCACGATTCGTTTTGGAAATCTATCGTAAATCAGATGTGAAAATATATTTCCAAAGATGAAAGCAAAAACGCCAAGAAGCAGTGTCTCTTTGACAATCATGGAGATAATAAGAGAATTTGGAAGTCCCATCAGCTTCATGATAGATATCTCTTTCATCTTCTCTAATGTCATCGTGTAGATGATAAGTGCAATAATAATAGTTGAGACGACAACTAAAATTGCAGTAAAAAGACCTATCTGTTTAGCTGATTTTTCTATAAGATTTTTTGTAAGTATCTCTTTTTGCTGCTCTTTGGTATATACGCTTTTGTGTTGCCATTTTCTTATATCTTGTGCCACTTCATCTACATCATATCCGCTTTTTACTCTTGCGACAATAGTATTTACCATAAATGCTTCGGAGTTTTTTACACCTCTGGCTTCATTGTTTTGAATCTCTTTGTTTGAGTATGAAAATTGCAAATCCTGCGCATCTTTTAGACTTATATAAACTAACGGGTCGCCGCCGTTTGATACCGTGCTGTGCGTGATGCCTACAACCGTGTAGAGATTTCGTCCAAGTTTTATTTTTTCATCTAGTTTAAATCCCGTTTTGTCGGTTACTACAATCTCGTAATGGTCGTTTTTAAGCTCTCGTCCAGCTATCAATCTTTTTGGATTAATGGGATTTATTGAGCCGTAAATGTCATATCCGACTGCAACAACGCGAACAGGTTTATCATGGCTTGGAAGCTGTATGTTTTGAAACGTCATTGCTTCGCTTTTGTCTATGCCCTCTATGACATAGATGATGTTTTTCATATCTTCATAAACTCTTGAAGACTCTGCGAAAGGCCCCAGCGTATCTTCTTGAACTATCCATAAATCTGCGCTGATGTCATCGAGCAAAATCTCTGCATCCACCATCATACCGCGGTAAACACCGATCATAATAAGGACGATTCCAAGCAGCATCCCGACACCCATAGCTGTAACTATGAACTTGCCAAGAGTATGTTCAATATCTCTTTTTGCTAAGTTTATCATCGAAATATCTTCATTCCGTCACTTAAAGGTTTGTTGTTAGGTGCAACGAGAAGAAGCTCAGTATTTGCATCTATTCCCGATGAAATAGCAGCCTCTTCGTCATTTTGCGCCAAGACAGTTACAGGTTTAAAGAAAGCATTGTTGCCCTCAGCCACCCAAACGCCTTTTTTTCCCTCTTTTGCAACTAGGAGTTTGAGAGGGATTTTCAAGACATTTTCATGCTGTGCCACTTCAATGTTTACTTCGGCTTGCTCGTTTATGTAAAACTGCTCAGGAGTAACATCAAAACCTATGTTTACCTCTCGCTCCAAAGTGACGGCGTTGCTCATAGCCACGACTCTCTGGAGTGTTCCTTTGATTTTTTCATTCGGCTTTGACCGAAGTTTTATGGTTGCCTTTTGCATGACCTTAACCTGATTTGCAAGCCGCTCGTCAATATTTGCCTTTACCCAGAGTGTCTTTGGATCTACGATTTTAAAGATTGGAGCCGATGGCAGTACATATTGGTTTTTCTCCGCCTCTTTTGCTATAACATATCCGTCTATCGGCGAGTAAATTTTCAGTCTCTCAAGTTTTGCTCCAATTGCCTCTATGCTCTTTTGAACTCTTAACTCTTCAGACGCGGCAGAAGCTATTTTTGCTTTTGATGAGTTAATCTGTGCATTTATATTGTCCAAATCGCTCTTTGCTTTGTCATACTCCGCAAGGGAGACAAACTTCTGTTCCAAGAGTTTTTTATAGCGGTCGTATGTGGCTTGCAAAAGCACTTTTTGAGCCTCCAAGCTCTCTTTGTCGTCTTTAGCCGATGCGGCTTCATGGCTTGATTTTTTAAGAGCCTCTCTCGCCTCGCCAAGAAGCATAGGCATATCTACCGGGTCTATGCTAAGAAGAAGATCTCCTTTTTTTACCCACTCTCCCTCATCAAAAAAGATATTCTCTATCTTTCCGCCGGTTTGTGCCGTAATGGCATAGATGTTTTTTGCATCCACATTCCCGATGCCGCGGACAGTTACATGCAAATCTCCAACAATCGGTTTTGTTGTCTCAAATGTTGATTTTACAATATAGACTTTGTTATAAAAAAGCGCTCCGCCGATAGTGATAAAAGTTGCGATAATTGTATATTTTATCCAGTTCTTCATTTTGTATCTCCTCTTAAGTACTCTAATCTATTTATAATTTTATTTATTGAAAATTTTGCTTCTAAAAGACCTAGTTCTGCATATAAATTTGTGGAGGTTGCATCTAAAATCTCTATATAGGTTGAGAGCCCCTCTTTGTACCTTGCCTCAACTATCTCTTTTGTCGCTCTTGAAGATTCTATCAACGCCTCTTTTGCTTTAAGTGTGTGTTCATATCTCTCCAAGTCAATCACTAAACCTTCAATCTCTTCTTCTAAAAGGAGTTTTTTTGCATTGTATGACTCTTTTGCCATCTCTTTTGATATTCGCGCCTGTTCTGCTTGTGCGCCGATTCTCCCGCCGCTGTAGATAGGAATTTTAATGCCGATGCCGACCATTGAGGTATCGTACTCATTTATTGAGCTTTGATGCGTGTATGAAGCCACTGCATCTATGGAGCCGTAGTTCCCGGCTTTTGCGGCACTATATATCAAGTTCTCTCTTTCAATCTCCTCTTTTGAGCTCTTGAGGGCGAAGTTTTTTGCAACTGCCTCTTCTTGAAGCGGTTCTTTCTCCTGTGTTGTTTGTGATGTTGCATTATCAACAAGGGCGGTCTTTAAATCTACTTTTTTGCCAATGTAAAAAGAGAGTGTTGAGAGAGCTTTTTTTAAATCGGCTTTTGCCGTGCCAAGAGCGTCCTCGGCATTATAAAGTGCGCTTAATATAGTTGTTGCGTCAGCTTCTGTTTTTAGCCCCTCACGAACAAGTGCCTGTGCCTGTTTGTAAAGCTCCTCTTTTGTCTGCAGATCTTTTTTTCTGACCTCTAGCGCTTTAGTTTGAAAGAGCGCCGTATTGTATATGTTTTTTACATTGTGTATTAAAAGAGCTTTTGCGTCCTCCAAAGAGAGAGCCGCCATATTTTGGTTTTTTTCATACGCCTTTATGCTAAATGTTGTTTTTGAAAAATCATATATTTTCTGGTTCAGTTGAGCATCTACCTGCCAATTGTCGTCAGTAATCGTCTTAAACTGACCGTTTTGCGGCATTACAAATGTGTTGTGAGGATTGTACTGTGCACCAACATTTAGCTGAGGCAGATAGTCTGCTTTTGCGACATCAACCAAAGAACCGCTTTGCGCGACGCCAAGGGAGAGCTTTTTGATATCGGGATGGTTTTTAAGCGCTTCGTCAATACACTCGTTAACACTTAATGTTTGCGCATTTAAAATCAGAACAAAAATATAAAAATATATAAGCAGAAATTTCGTCATATTAAAATCATCCTTTTATAACATTGCAAAATGTTATGAATATTATAATTAAAGTTTGTGAAATTATTGTGAAACTTGGCGTAAAAGCCAACTATAAACCATCATTAGTTACCATACGGAAATGAAAAATATGATTTATAAATCGAAAATCGGAAATATTGATTTGAGCAAGGTAACAAGGCTTTATCCCGCCGCAGTTGTGGACGCACAGGGCGAAGTTGCAGAGATGAGCTTAGAGTGGGCAGATATGAACGCTGATAAAGTAAAGATAACGGCTTTTGTTTTAGTCTTTGATTTTACACCGCCAAAAGAGCAGGTCAGAGATAAAAAAGAGCTCCGTTTCGAGACAAAAGAGGAGCTTATAGAGACCATGCAAGAGGTAGCACAATTTTTTCAAGACTAATCTCCCGCGATACCCGCAAGGTATTTTCCATTGCAATTCCTGCCGCACTTAAACATCTGGTTGATATACTTCAAATACTGATTGATATGTTAATGGTCGGAATTGTAAGTATATCGGCTCTTGCAGCGGTTGGTATGAGCATGCAGTTTATGATGATTATCAATGTTTTGATGACTCTTTATGTTGTGGGCGGAAACGCTTTAATTTCGAGGTTTATAGGGCAAGGAAGAAAAAAAAGAGCTTCTGCGCTCTTGTATGCTCTTGGAATATTTGCCGTCGTATTATCTGTTTTTGTGACAATCGGCGGTTACTTCGGCAGTGAATATTTTTACACATGGATGGGGGCAGAGGCAGATGTTGTAGAGCAGGGCACACTCTATTTCAAAATAATTTCACTTGGAATCGTAGTCATATTTATAGACACACTTTTATATAATGCGCTCTCGGCGGCTGGAGATACAAAAAATTCGCTCTACATAAAGCTTATCTCCGCGGCAATAAACGCTCTTTTAAATTATGTTTTCATTTTTGGACATTATGGCTTTGATGCAATGGGAATAGAGGGTGCGGCCTATGCAACGGTCATATCTTACTGCTTTAGTGTTGCGGCATATTTTATACTTCTTAAAAAGTCTCACTCAAAGCTAAATATAATACCTATTATTAGAATGAGTGACATGAAAAGGGTTTGGCATGTAGGGTGGAGTGCAGCGTTAGAGCGCGGAATCTCAAGCATCTCATTTTTGTTTTTTGTAGGAATTATTGCCGCTTACGGAACTGCTGAACTTGCAGGATATCAAGTCGGGCTTCGCATAGAGGGAATAGCTTTTATGCCTGGGTTTGGTTTTGCAATAGCAGCAACCGCGCTTGTCGGGCAGAGTTTGGGTGCAAAAGATAAAGAGCGAGCCTACAATATGGGCATTATAAGCGGAAGAATAGCTTATGTGTTTATGGGAAGCGTAGGTATTGTTCTTATACTTTTTCCGGAGTTTTTGGTCGGTTTTTTTACACAAGACAAAGCGACTATTGCAGTGGCTTCATACTATCTTATTTTTGTCGGTCTGGCTCAGATTCCGCTTGCCATAATGTTCGTCTATTCAGGAGCTCTAAGAGGAGCTGGGGCTACAAAAATTACATTAAAAATAAGTGTGCTTTCATTGTGGATTTTTAGACTGATACCGTCGTATATAGCCTATAAAATGGGGTACTCAATCGTTGCTATTTTTATTATTATGAATGTGGAGACGCTTATAAAGGGGATTATCTACATGTACATTTATAAAAAGAGACTCTGGCTTGATACCAAAGTCTAAAAAAGATGGGGGAGAGGGCGGAAGAGTTATCTTCTGCCGCCACCGCCTCCACCACCTCTTGAACCGCCTCTTGAGCTGCCGTTTGAGCCATTTTCCATTGAGCCACTTTTTTTCATTTTAGACTCTTGCTCTTTTTTCTCTTTTTTTATCTTCTCTTCTTGGTCTTCTTTTTCTTCTTTACCTTGCTGGTACTTATTTTCGTACTGGTATCTCTTTTTCTCTTCTTGCTTCTCTTTGTTTCTTTCTCTCTCAACATTCATAGCACCTGAGCCTGTGTTCTCCTGCATCTGTTTCATCTTCTCTTCATGAGCGGCTAAACTCTCATCAGCAATAGAGAATGTTGCAGACATCAAAGCCAGTATTAAAATCTTTTTCATGGTAAATCCTTTTGAATATTTTTACCATTATACATCACCTAAAAATATTTGCACCTTTAAGATGAAAACGGTACAATTATTTTAAATAAAAAAATAGTTGGATATAAGATGAATGTTCCTGGTCAGACAAAACGCAATACTCTAATTTTGACTTTTCTTGTTTTAGTGCTGTCGTGGGGTGTGGTTTACCTGTTTTTAGAGTATCAGTTAAAAAATTCAATAGACGAGCAGTTCCAAAGAGTTGTCAGCTCTGCGCAAAAGTTTTTCGATATAAACTTAAAGCATGACAAGGCAGAACTGGATGTTAAACTAGATGAGATTGTTATGGCAGACGGTCTGGCAAATGCTATGGCCGGCAGAGACTATGAGAAGATAAAGTCCATAGTTGCTCCGCTTTACACGCAATTAAAATCTATTCACAACGCAGTAGATATTCTCACCTTTCGCTCGCCTGAGGGCATAACGCTATTTAGAGCGCATAAACCGAACTATTTCGGTGACGCTCTAAATAAAAAAAGAACTTTGATAGTTGACACAAACACACTCCATCGCTCTTTTAGCGGGTTTGAGGCGGGCAACCTTGAGATGACATACCGCATAACAAAGCCGATTTTTCATAATGGCATATATGTCGGAAATGTTGAGCTAGGAATCTCTCCTGATGGTTTTTTAAAAAATTTAAATTCAATATTTAAAGCTGATATAGGCGTTGCGGTAGACAAGTCATTTGCTGAGATTATGTTAGATAAAAAGGTAACGCCGATTAATGAGAAATATCTCTATGTAAGCGGCAGCGAGAGTTTAAAAACTCATTTGCAACATAGTCACAATAGTGATTTGGAGTTGTATAAAATAGATATGAGTATCCCTTTGGAGAATCATCTATCGCAAACTTTGGGCTATTTGGTTGTTGGTTTTGAGATGTCTGATATCGCAAAAAAAGATGCGGAGTTCATGCATCGTCTCTTTTTTATGATAGTGGTGATAATGTTGGTTTTGGGAGCCATTCATCATCTAGGTTTTAACAAAATGTTAAAATATTTTTCAAAACAAGTCTATACCGACCATCTGACTGGGCTTTTAAACAGACATGCACTAAATGATGCTCTCTACTCTGAAGAAAAAAAATTGTTAATTTTGAGCAATATAAAAGAGTTTAGTCTTATAAATGAACTATATGGCGTGGATGTAGGAAATGAGATTTTAGTTGAGGTGGCGGAGACTTTTAGGAGCTTTGCGGAGGAGTACGGATTTGTCGCATATAGAATATCTTCTGATGAGTATGTGTTGCTTAAAGAAGAGGATAATTTCGATGAAGATAAATATTTTAAAATTATTGAACAGCTCCACAGCGAGATAAATTCATTAAAGATAGTGGTTAACGGGGTAGATGAGCTTATTGGCATTGAGATATATTCAGGAGTTGCACTTAACAATGCACATCCTCTTGAGGATGCTCAAATGGCTCTAAAAAAAGCAAAAAAACAGTCACTCGCCTATCTGATGTACTCAAAGCAGGTCGATACAAAAGAGTACTCTCAAAATATTATAAAAATTAAGCGGGCAGTTAAACATGCGCTTGAGCACAAAAATGTCATCCCATTTTTTCAGCCAATAACTGACAGAGACAAAAAAATTATTAAATATGAGGCTTTGGTTAGAATCATAGAGTTTGATAAGGGCGAGAAAAATATTTTATATCCGAGCGACTTTTTAGATATATCTATGAATAGCGGCTTATATATAAAAATAGCAAGAGAGATGTTGGAGCAGAGCTTGGCTTTTTTTGCCCCTAGAGAGGAGAAAATCTCCGTAAATTTTCTGCCAAACGATTTTTTTGACACAACTATAATGGAGTCACTGATGAGGGGAGTGCAAAAGTTTAACTCCCCAAAAAGAGTAGTAATCGAGATAACTGAACAAGAGGGTGTGGAAAATTTTCAAAGATTGGCAACGGTTGTTAAAAAACTTAGAAAAACTGGTGTTTTAATAGCTATTGATGATTTTGGCAGCGGCTACGCAAACTACGCTCATATCTTAGAGATAAAACCTGATTTTATCAAGATTGACGGCTCTTTAATACAGAACATACTTACAGACAGCGATTCAAAAATTTTAGTACAAAGCATAGTTAACTTTGCACGGGAGCTAAATATCAAGACAGTCGCCGAGTATGTTGAGAATGAAGAGATATTTGAACTCTTGAAAGAGTACGGAGTGGACGAATTTCAAGGCTAC
>DAIDMU010000046.1 GCA_027448805.1 Sulfurimonas sp.
TAGCTCAGCTGGTAGAGCATCTCACTTTTAATGAGGTGGCCGATGGTTCGAATCCATCACAGGACACCAGTTTTTTTATGCGCGGTGGTAGTTCAGTTGGTTAGAATACCTGCCTGTCACGCAGGGGGTCGCGGGTTCGAGTCCCGTCCACCGCGCCATTAGGGCGTTTAGCTCAGTTGGTAGAGCGCTACCCTTACAAGGTAGATGTCACAAGTTCGAGTCTTGTAATGCCCACCATTTTTTGATTATACTGCGTTAAATTTCAACTCGCATAGTTTACTATGCTTCGTTAAATTTTGCCTTGTCTAATTGCAAAAAACCAGAGTTAGTGTTAAACCTTTTGTTTAATGAAAGTGACCCTTTCGTCTAGTGGCCAAGGACACTATCACTTCATGGTAGGGACAGAGGTTCAAATCCTTTAGGGGTCGCCACAATTAAAGTTGGTGTTATATATAAGTTAAAAATGGGCGTTTAGCTCAGTTGGTAGAGCGCTACCCTTACAAGGTAGATGTCACAAGTTCGAGTCTTGTAATGCCCACCATTTTTGTTTTATATGCACAAAGCTTTTGACTCATGTACTTTAGTACGCTTCGCCAAAATCTTAGCACATCTAAAATCAAAAACAAGTTTTTTGAGAAATATTTCAATTAACAACTCTTTTATGCGCGGTGGTAGTTCAGTTGGTTAGAATACCTGCCTGTCACGCAGGGGGTCGCGGGTTCGAGTCCCGTCCACCGCGCCACTACCCAATAATTAAAATCTACTCAGTTTCTGCTGTAATATAAGTAATATCAAAAATTATTTCATTTTCTAGATCCTGCTCAATCAAAAAGAGCTTTATTTTCGTATCCTCATTCATTATATGGTCAATAAGCGCTCGTTTTGCCACAATTTTCATTTTCGTTTTAATAATATCTAGTTTTGCGGGTTTGTTTATAACTGAGGCAAGATAGTCAATAAGCTCTTGATGAAGAGCTTTATGCTCTTCCAATTTGTCGTAGCCTATTGATGACATATACTCCTCTTCTTCATGAAAATGAGTCTTCATGTAATCGCTAAATTCGTAAAGGATACTCTTTAGTCTCTCTTTTGTAATCTTATGCTCTTTTATTTCATAGAGTCTGTTTACAAGCTTGAATAATTTTTTATGCTGATCGTCTAGCGACTCGATGCCTATTGCGTATCTATCGTCCCACGGTATCTTTTCACCATCCAAAGCATTCATCCTTGCTAAAAAATATTTAAAAAGCTATAAAAAGCTCTTTGTTCCACGTCCGTCATACATATCTTTATATCTAAACGTAATGAGATTCTGCATAATAGCAAAAAGAATCATAAAGTTTATAAAACTGCTTCCTCCATAACTAAACATCGGCAATGGAACACCGACAACGGGGGCATATCCTATTGTCATAGAGATATTTACACCCATATAGATAAAAATCATAAATGCTATTGAAATAGTTACGACTTTAATGAGATAATCACTGTTAAAGATGCTTAGGCTTGTTAGATGCAAAATAAGCATAGCATATAAAAGAATAATTCCCAAAGCACCTAAAAAACCGCTTCTCTCAACAATAAATGCAAAGATGAAATCGCTTGTTGCGATAGGTAGGAATCTCATTTGAGTCTGTGTTGCATCATCCTTTGATTTGCCGGTTAAACCGCCTGAACCAATAGCAATAATTGATTGCTGAACGTGGTATGAGGGCTTTTCGCTAAGAAAATCCTGTATCCTCGTTTTTTGATAATCATGAAGTAAAAATTTGTATGCAAGTGGGGAAAAAAGAAGGGCAGAGCCGATTAGAAATGCCCATATTTTCCAATATACGCCGATGTAAAACAGTACTCCGAAGCCCAAGAGAAGGAGAACCAGTGCCGTGCCCAAATCCGGCTCCTTTGCAATTAAAATAAACGGCAAAAGTATGTACATGCTTATTTTTAAAAACTCTTTTATTCTATACCCGTTCATCGGAGGCGGACTTTTGTTTATTAGATATGCAAGCATTAGTATAAGAGCAGGTTTTACAAACTCGGATGGCTGAATGGTTGCGTTTACAAATGGAATATCTATCCATCTCTGAGCGCCAAGTCTCGCATGCCCAAAAAACTCAACCGCAATAAGAAGTGCTATGCTTAACCAATAAATAAACGGAATAAGCCAGCTCATTCTGCGAATGGGAAGCAAAAATACAGCTAAAAATGCTAAAAGCGCAACTCCGACATAAGCTGCTTGTTTTTGGGCAAGAGCAGGTACCGCTTCGCCGATTAGCCAATTAGAAGTAAGAACAAGAGGAATGATTAGGATAATGGAAAAAAAATCAAATTGTGCTAAAATACGTTTATCAATTCTCCACAAATTTGAAACTCCATAAAATTTTAGAAATTGTATCATAAAGGTTATAAATATGAATGAAACACAAAGTTATATTTGCGATAGCGCTGAGCGTCTTGATACATTTTTAACATCGCAAATAGGGCAGAGTCGTTCACAAATTGCACAGTTGATTAAAAAAGAGTGTGTATATGTTGATAAAAAAGTAGTTTCTCGTTCCGGAGTAAAATTAAAAGAGGGGCAGACAGTTAAAGTGGAGTTTCCTGATGCAGAGGCAAAGCCTGCATTAGACGTTGATTTTAATGTAGAGGTGCTTTATGAGGATGAAGATGTTTTGGTAATTAACAAGCCAAGCGGATTAACCGTTCATCCGGCTCCCAGCGTAAAAGAGGCGACACTTGTCGACTGGCTTAAGCATAAAGGGATTAGACTCTCCAGCATAAGCGGAGAGGAGCGGCACGGAATTGTTCACAGACTGGATAAAGGCACAAGCGGGACTATGGTTATTGCAAAAAATAATGTTTCTCATGAGTTTTTATCATCTCAGCTTCAAGACAAAAGTATGGGAAGATACTATCTGGCAGTCGTTAATCCGCCGCTTAAAAATGATTTAACCACAGTAGAGTGCTCAATAGCAAGAAGTGCTCACAACAGGCTTAAGATGGCATGTTTGGATCATGGTAAATACGCAAAGACTATCTTTAAAACACTTGCGCTTTCGAACGATGAAAAAAATCAGCTTGTAGCATGTAAGCTTTTTACGGGAAGAACACATCAAATTCGTGTTCATTTAGAGAGTTTGAACCGCCATATTGTCGGCGATCATATTTATGCTCAAAGCCCAAAACAAGAGAAATCGGAACGAATTTTGCTTCATGCATACATGATATACTTTATTCATCCGACGACTAAAGAAGAGATGTCGTTTGTTGCCTCTCTTGATGCAGATATGATGGATTACATAAACAAAAAATTTAATATGGAGCAAATAGATGAAATTATGGACACTAGCTATATCATGCGCAGTTTCATTACTAATTCTTAGCGGTTGTAGCGAAAAAGTACCTGTACCAAAAAAAGAGGCAGTAGTTGATAATACCCTGCCGATTGTTTCGCTTACTAAAAATGGAACAATTATCGATACCAATACGATTGCCCTCGAATGGGGAGCTATTGATGATCAGAGAGTAGAGGGCGTATATATTTATAGAGTTATGCCAGATGCTGAGACTAAAGAGAAGGGTGAAAAAAGTGATTATTACGATACCGTAAACAGTCGTTTTTCTACCCACTATTTAGATAAAAAAATAGAGCCCGGCACAAGATACAGCTACTACTTTAAAACTTATAGTGCAAATGCAGAGTCTCAAAAGAGTCAGACAACTACAATAACTTCGCTTCTGCCATTAGAGTCTGTAGTATGGATAAACAGCAGACAGAGTATGCCTAGAAGCGCAAAAATAATATGGCGACCGCATGTAAACGAAAAGGTTAAGGCGTATATCATCCAAAGAAGAACTCTTCAAGAGAGTAAGTGGAGCGATGTTGCAACCGTAAACGGACGACTTAGCGCAGAGTATATAGATAAAGATTTAAAAGATAATTTTACATATATATATCGCATTCGTGTATTGACATATGACGGTATCATCTCAAAGCCTAGCGAAGAAGTTACGGTTATAACAAAAGAGCTGCCTGCAGAGGTAACTCAAGTGGTTGCTTCAACTGAGTTGCCGAAAAAAATACAGATTAATTGGAAAAGCAGCGATGCTAAGGATTTTTTAACATACAGAGTATATAGATCTCCTAGCATAAATGGAACATATGAATCAATTGCCGATACAAAAAACAATTCGTTTGTTGATGCTGTTGACGAGGACGGCAAGGAGTATTTTTATAGAATAAGCGTGTTTGATACGGATAAGTTAGAGAGCGTAAATTCAAACTATACTGCACTTGGCAGAACATTGATAAAACCCGCTACTCCTTCATTGGTTGATGCAAAATTGGTTAATGGCAGAGTCAAGATATCTTGGGTTAGTTCTGATACAAGAGCCAAAAGCTACACAATAGAAAAAAAATATAGCAAAAGCTTTTTAGAGAGTTCGATTGAAGATTTTGAAAATATAAAAGGCAACGAATTTACAGATTCGGAAATAGAAGGCGGAAAAACCTACTACTATAAAATATTTGCGATTGATGCCAACGGCATTAAATCAGAACCGAGCATAGAAGTTAAGTTTAAAGTTGATGATACAGTAACAAACAAAACGCAAAATAACAAAACTCAGAATAATGAGACAAAAAGGACGCAAAATAAGGCGCCTAGCGTAGCAGAGAAAAAGATTGAGCAAAATGGCGCGCCAAGTGTTGTTGCACCGGTAGAAGAAGTAATAATGCCGATGCAAGATTTTAATTAAGACGAGAATTAATGCCACATTTACACATTTCAGAGTTTAAAGAGATAGAGTTTCCATCGCAAGAAGATGGAGTCTCTTTCAATTTTATAGCGGATAATGCAACACATGAAGAAGAGAAGTTAATTTCAGTTACGGTGGATGGGGATGAGTTTTTCTTGCTGGTTGTAGATGAGGATAGAAAAAAGCTCTTAAAAAGCGATAAGCTTACAAGACCGGCCTCTATATATAATGTTCATAAGGCGCTTCTCACATATGCCAGAGTCTCAAATATGGATGTTCTTTCGTCAAATGTACCGCAAAATCAAAAAAACATGCATCTTCAAGAGGTTACTGCTCTAAAAGATATAAACTATTTTGCAGCAAATTTTCCAAAAAACAAAAAGATTCGTATTGAAGTGGGTTTTGGCTCCGGCCGCCATTTGCTTCATCAAGCTATAAATAATCCGGATACTCTCTTTATCGGCATAGAGATTCACACGCCTTCTATCGAACAAGTTTTAAAACAGATAACTATTAAAAATCTTGATAATATAGTTGTCCTTAGTTATGATGCAAGGCTTTTCATGGAGCTTGTCCCATCAAATGTAGTTGAAAAAATTTACGTTCATTTCCCGGTTCCATGGGATAAAAAACCTCACAGAAGAGTTATTTCAACTACATTTATTCAAGAGGCAAGGCGTATTTTAAAAGTTGGCGGAACTTTGGAGCTTAGAACTGACAGTGAAAAATATTATGCATACTCTTACGAAACATTTATAGCATTTGACAAAACTACGCTTCATATTAACAAAAACAAAGATATAGCCGTAACAAGCAAGTACGAAGATAGATGGAGAAAGATGGAAAAAAACATTTATGATGTAACGATGATAAATGATGAAGAGTCTCCTGAGCTCTCTTTAGAGGGTGATTTTAATTTCTCTGAAGTTATGCTATCCGGTAATGAGATATTAAAACTTAATAAAAAAATAGAAAAAATAGACGGGGGATTTATCAATTTTGAGAGAAGTTACATGTTAAAAGATGGAGTTATGCTTCGCCTCTCCATGGGAAGTTTTGATAAACCGGAACATCTTTATCTGATTGTTAAGAATGATAAAGCATTTTATTATCCAAATATGCCGCTAAAATCAAGAAGCAATCTTGCCGCGCATAAATTTTTAAATGGGGTACTTCATGGATAATGTTATAATAGCCAAAGACCTTTCGTTGTCATACTCAAACAATGAGACAATTATCAACAAAGCGACTTTTTCAATCAACACCGGCAGTTTTGTATTTATAACGGGGGCGAGCGGAAGCGGAAAATCAACGCTTTTAAAATCCCTTTATGGAGCATTGAACCCAAAGCAGGGCTCTCTTATTGTCGGCGGTGTAGAACTTAGCGGTGTTTCACGTTCAAAGTTAAACTTTTTAAGACGACATATCGGAATAGTTTTTCAGGATTATAAGCTTGTTAAAGAGTGGAGTATTGAAAAAAATATTATGCTTCCGCTTATTATTAACGGATATGTAAAGAGTGTTGCCTTAAATCAAGTAGAAAAACTCTTAAAACATGTCAGGTTAAATCATCAGACTGGAAAATATCCTCTTGAGCTTAGCGGCGGCGAGCAGCAGAGGGTTGCGATGGCAAGAGCGCTTGCACACAATCCTATCTTGATTTTGGCGGATGAACCTACAGGTAACCTTGATGAGTACTCGTCACAGCTTATCTGGAACCTGCTAGAGGGTGCAAACAACCAGCTTAAAACAACTGTAATAATAGTAACCCACCACATTCCAAAAACATTAAATGTGGATTATAAGCATTTTCACATAGAGTATGGGAGTATTCATGAAGTCCGTTAAGAATCATCTCTCGTTAGTAGTTGCGCTTTTGAGCATACTCTTTTCAATGCAGGTCTTTTTTATTGTTGAGCGCTCAATCGATGCCTATAAAGTAAATCTCTCAAACAACTACTCTATTATTGCGGTTAGCAAGAAAGAGTTAAGCAGCAGCGATTTTGTAGGTATAAACAAGATAATTTCAAAAGCAGATGAGCTTTCGCCTGATTCGGTCGTAAAAAGATTAACCAGTGATATGAAAAGTACAAATGTCGAGCTCTTAAAACTTACCTTACCGAAATTTTACAAGCTCTCTCTTGCTTACTATCCGACTCCGCAAGAGGTAAAACAATTAAGAAGCGATTTACTGAAAAATGGCTCAATAACAAAGGTGGAAGATTTTTCACATACTCACGATACGACTTACAAGCTTCTGCTTCTCTTTAAAAAAGTTGTTGCACTCTTTGCTATTGTCGTGCTAGTAGTTACCGTGCTGCTGATATTTAAAGAGCTTAGAATCTGGCAGTATAAACATAATGAGAGAATGACTATTATGGGACTTTTTGGTGCAGCTCTATGGCTTCGCTCTGCCGTACTTTTCAGGCTTGCCATAGTTGATGCGCTCATTGCGAGCTTCATAGCCTTTGGAGTATTTATGTATCTCTCATCATCCCCCTGGGTAGTAGAGCAGTTTGGCAATATTGGAATTAACGTAATAGTCTTTAATCCGATAGATGACTTTATAGTTATTCTCGGTGTTGCTATAACCATCTCAATACTTCTAGCATCTTTAATTGTTTTGGGGCATAAAGAAGAGGCATGATTCGTTTATTAATAATATTTGTTTTAACATATTTGTACTTAGAGGCAAAAACAAGCGTTGACTCTAAGATTCAAAAAACGAGCTCTGAAATAGGTTCTATAGCTAAAACACAAGAAGATATAAATAAGAAGATGGACGAAACCGCACAGGCAATTTTACTGCAAGAAAAAGAGATTGCCGCACAACAAGAGCGTCTTAAGAAGATAAAAGAGGAGCTTTTGGAGAAAGAGAGCAGCTATGACGGAAATGTTAAGCAGATAAAAGAGCTAAAAACTTCTCAAGAAAAATTGAAAAAAAATGGCGACGAGCTAGAAGAGGAGTTGGTTTTTACAATAGCTCAAAGCGTATCTTTGTCAATTGTTTTAGAAGAGGAGTATAGCGCAAGCGAGGAGTCGCTTATAGAGTATGAAGTGCTAGACCTTATGCTTAAAAATGCAAAAGTAAAGATTAGAGAGTTAAATGAAAAATTTTATAGTAACTCTAAAAATATCAGTATATTGAGTGAGCAGGTCAATGTCCTAGAAACTGCAATAGCCTCCATTGATTCAAAAAGAAAAGAGTTGACAAAAACTCAAGAAGAGAATAAAGAGTCACTCAAAAAGCTAAAAGTCGCAATAGACTCATATAAAAAAGAGTTAAAAGATATTTTAAATAAACAAGATATGCTAAAGAAAACATTAGCTCAGTTAAATATAATAAAAATTGATGAGATTAGAAAAGCTAGCGAGGAGGCGGAGAGAGCTGAAGCATTTGATGCAAAAGATACTGTTTCTAGCAATAGTCTGCCTAAGGTAAAAACGCACGGAAGCAGTTATCAAGCTGTAAAAACAAAGCAATATGATGGAGAAAAAACGATTGCGCCGTTTGAACCGTACAAAATCACAAAAAAATATGGGACATATACCGACCCGATATATGGTATAAAAGTATTTAACGAGTCTATATCTTTAAAGCCAAGCGAAGAGAATACAAAAGTTAAAACAGTCTTTAACGGCAAGGTTATTTATGCCGATAAAACACCTGTACTTAACAACATTGTAATTGTAGAGCACGACGACGGACTTCATACCATCTATGCTAACTTGTCTCAGATAGCGCCTGATATAGAAAAAGGTAAAAAGGTTAAAAAAGGCTATACGATAGGCCGTGTAAACGATGAGCTGATTTTTGAAGTTACCCAAAAGTCATTTCATATAAATCCGGTAGGTCTGTTTCAATAATATTTAAAATAAAATCTAATTTAGATATAATTTCAAAAATTTTTAGGTAGAAAAATATGAACTTTATTCAAACTCGCGGATGCGATAAAAACAGACCCCAAAGCGTTACATTTTCAGAAGCTATCTTAAATCCTATTGCCTCTTTCGGCGGTCTTTACGTGCCTGAGAGTTTGCCAAATTTGGGCGAAGCTTTTTTGAACAAACATCTAAACTCCTCATATAAAGAGCTGGCTTCCGACATGCTCGGGCGTTTTGAGATTGAGGCAATAGGATTTAAGATAGCTTCTGAAAATGTAACGCTTTGGGGTCTGTTTTTATCGCATCCGCGAGTTTGAATAAAGT
>DAIDMU010000047.1 GCA_027448805.1 Sulfurimonas sp.
GCGTATTGAATTTTATCAGCTCTAAAATTTTCTCTCGATTTCCATAATCGCTGTAAAGCCCCTCTTTTATATCCCTTCAAAAGCACCGATGGATTTGTACAGAGTAGATTATCAAACGGGAATAAAACTCTACATCAACCGTGTTTTTATAACGGATGATGAAAAAGAACTTATGCCTACTTATTTAAGATTTTTACGAGGTGTAATTGACTCTAAAGATTTGCCTTTAAATGTCTCTCGTGAGATTTTACAGTCAAATGCGGTTATGGCAAAAATCAAAAATGCATCTGTTAAAAAAGTTCTCTCTGAGCTTGAAGGCTCAATCTCTTTTCCATCATCATCTTTTTTAGCCGCAATATATTTCTCTTTATCCATAAAAATAGGGAAAGGAATATGGTTTGAGTATTTTTTGATAATATTTTCTATTCTGTAACTATCTAAATACTCGCTATCCTCCTCATTTAGGTGCATAACTATCGTCGTTCCGTGTCCGTCTTGAGTAGTATTCTCTATCTCAAATTCGCCATCACCTTTGCTCGTCCACAAATAGGCCTGCTCTTCGCCAGCTTTTTTCGTAGTCACTTCAACTTTGTGCGCGACCATAAAACAAGCATAGAAACCTACACCGAATTGGCCGATTAAGTTTGAGTCTCTCTTTTGATCACCGGTTAAATTTTCCAAAAATGCTTTTGTTCCCGACTTTGCGATAGTTCCGAGGTTGTTCATCAAATCCTCTTCGTTCATACCGATACCAGAGTCTTTGATTGTAAGAGTTTTTGCCTCTTTGTTTGCCACAATATCTATACGGGGAACAAAATTCACGCCCTTGTAAGCATCGTTTGTTAAAACCAACATGTTAAGTTTATCAAGCGCATCCGATGCGTTAGAAACAAGCTCACGAAGGAATATCTCTTTATTTGAATATAGCGAGTGAATCATAAGATTTAATATTTGGTTTGCTTCTGTTTGAAATTGATGTTTTGCCATCTTTTGAGTCCTTTTTGTTAAAATATTTGTGATTTTAGCAAACAAAAGTTAATGGATGCAAATAAAATCAACTATCTTTAGTCTTATACGCTAAGGTAAGTTTAGTCAACAGTTAATCAATATAATTCTGGTATAATTTCCGTATGTCAAATAATTTTATAGAAATGATTGAACAAACACCAAAACTCCGCTCAAAAAAGTGTAAGATAATCTCATTTATATTGCGGATATTTTTACAATTTTCTACCTATGCAGCAACTTTACTAGTCTGGTATATGTACGACTATTTTATGGCATTTTTTGCTTTAATACTGAGTTTTATAATAATGGGAATAGTTCGCTCAAAGCTGCGTAACAGCGTAATTCCTCCGAAGCAAAGAGAGTATCAGTACAACGATAAAGGCATCGCCGACTGGTATACGGCAAAAGAGTTGTGCTATGGCGATGAAGCTCCTTAGAGCCTCAAAAACAGTTATAACTCAACAGACACTCCATGAGCCATTATATTGGCCTCGTATCCCAGCTCATCTTTTAGTGCTTTTGCAAATATTTCCATTTTATCTGTTTCGCCATGTATCAAACAGACATTTTTCAAACCGTCAATAGGTCGTATCCATTCAATCAACTCACTCTGATCCGCATGAGCTGAGAAACCGTTAATGGTGTATATTTTAGCTTTTGCAATAATATCCTCCCCATAAATCTTTATAAGTTTTTCGCCGTCTACTATGCTTCGCCCCAGTGTTCCTCTCACCTGATAACCGACAAACACAATCGCATTTCTTGGATTCCAAAGTCTATGTTTTAGATGGTGCATAATACGCCCACCGTTACACATACCGCTGCCTGCAATTATAATCGAGCGCTCTTTTACCTTATTGATTGCAACAGACTGCTCTCTTGTGCTAGTCGGCTCAAGCCATGCGAATGAAAATGGGTCCCCACTGCTGTATTGTAGTTCGTCACTTAGGTGTATCGGGTAGCTGTTGTAGAGTTTTGTTGCTTTTATGGCTAGCGGGCTATCAAGAAAAATACGGCACTTTGGCAGCTCTCCGTTATCATGCATCTCATGAAGCAGCCAGAGAATCTCTTGGGTTCTCTCCAGCGCAAAAGACGGGATTATGACGTTGCCGTTTTGCCTGAGCGTAGAGACAACAGCCTCTTTAAACTCTTCTATACTCTGCTCTAGCGGTTTATGCTTGCGGTCACCGTATGTTGACTCGATAAAAAGAAAATCTGCTTCACCGACATTATCAGGATTGTCAATTATCAGCCTGTTTGGAGAGCCGATGTCTCCCGAAAAAACCATACGCTTATATTTATTCTCTTCATTATAATCAAGCATAACAAAAGCACTGCCCATAATATGTCCTGCATTTCCTAATGAGACTCTTATATGTTGTTTTAGCTTATGCTCCTCAAAATACTCCAGTGTACACCATTTTTTACCAAAAACATCTTTCACATCATCTTTCGTATAAAGAGGCTCTAATACACCCTCTTCTTCACCGCGTCTGCGAGCTTTTCTTCTTATTGTTTTGTACTCTTCCAGTAATATATTCGCACTGTCGAGCAACATTATTTTTGCAATATCACGAGTTGCCTTTGTGGCAATAATCCTGCCGTTAAACCCATCTTTGATTAATTTTGGAACTCTTCCGATGTGGTCAAGATGAGCATGTGTTAAAATAAGGTAGTCTATTTTTGAGGGATTGAACTCAAAAGGGTCGTAATTTTTATCGCCAAACCCGTTCCCTTGAAACATGCCGCAATCAATCAAAATTCGTATAGAGTCTATTTTAACCAAGTGGCATGAACCTGTTACCGTCTGTGCCGCTCCGTAAGATGTTACCGTTGCCATTGTATCAATCCTTGTTTAATCATATTTTTTAAGTTTTTTCATTATATTCAAATTTAACTATTATGAAACTTATACTATAATTCAACATACTTAACGAGGGAAAATTAAACACTCCATGGCACTAATAGACCTACTCAATATATCAAAACATTACGAAGCACAAAAAATCTTAACCAATATAAATTTTCATATTGAAGAGGGTGAGAGAATCGTTATAATCGGCAAAAACGGAAGTGGCAAATCTACGCTCATGAAGATTATCAACGGAACGCTTGAGCAAGACAGCGGTGAGCGAATCAGCAGACAAAATTTAGAAGTAAAAATGCTCTCTCAAAAACCTGAATTTAAAGAGGGTGATACAGTAAGAGAAGCTGTTGAGGCTGGACTTGATGAGCTTAATAATGCAAAAAAGAGATACGATGAACTATCGCTCCTTTTAGCTGATGATTTTGAGAACAAGTCTCTCATAGACGAACATGAGAGACTATCTCGATATATTGAGCATCATAACGCATGGAACTTAGATGACAAAATAGAGCGAATCATCCAGCACTTTGACCTGAAGCAGTATGAGAAGAAACCCGTTGTTATGCTAAGCGGCGGTGAGCAAAGAAGGGTTGCGCTTGCGTCTTTGCTTCTGCAAAAGCCCGATATTTTGCTGCTTGATGAACCAACAAATCACCTTGATGTATATATGGTCGAGTTTTTGGAAGAGCTTCTTTTAAAAGAGAAGTTTACTCTTGTTTTTATCTCCCACGACAGATATTTTATAGATAGAGTAGCTACAAAAAGCGTTGAAGTAGAAGATTGCTCACTCAGGGAGTACAGCGGCGGCTACAGCAACTACCTCTCTCAAAAAGAGGAGTATATGAAAACGCTAGAGAAGCAGCATGAGACTCTGCTTACAATATTAAAGCACGAAAATGAGTGGTTTTCAAGAGGCGTAAAAGCAAGACTAAAAAGAAACGAGGGGCGAAAAGAGCGTCTTATGTCTCTAAGGGAAGAGGCAAAAACAAACCCTTCCAAGATAAAAAAGATGACGCTTGAGCTCGAGCGTGAAGCCAAACATTTCAACCGCGACAAAAGCGTAAATAAGCAAAAAATGCTATTTGAGGTTGAAAACCTTGGACTTACAGTTGGGGACAAAGAGCTTTTTAAAAACTTTAGCACAAGAATTCTTCAAAAAGATGTGATAGCCATAGTAGGACCAAACGGAAGCGGCAAGTCAACGCTTCTTAAAGCACTTTTAGGGCGCATAGAGCCAACAAGCGGAACCATTAAAAGAGGTGAATTCAAAATAGGTTACTTTGACCAACACCGCGAAATGCTTGATGATGATAAAAATCTTGTAGAGACTTTTTGTCCGCATGGCGGTGACAGAGTAAGCGTTCGCGGTCGTGATATGCATGTTTATGGCTACCTAAAAAACTTTCTCTTCCCTAGGGAGTTTTTAGACAAAAAGATAGGTATCCTTAGCGGCGGAGAGAAAAACCGCATTGCGCTAGCCCTCCTCTTTACGAAAGATGTTGATATCCTCATTCTTGACGAGCCTACAAATGATTTGGATATACCGACTATCAACATCTTAGAAGAGCAGCTGATAAACTTCAGCGGAGCTGTAATCATCGTAAGCCATGACAGATATTTTGTAGATAAGATTGCAAAAAAACTCTTTATTTTTAAAGAAGACAAGCATATAGAAGAGAGTTACCAAAGCTATACGGAATATCTGGAGCTAGAACATGAGTTAAAAGAGCTTGACGATATGGAAAAAGAGAGTCAAAAAGCAGAATCAAAAGTAAAAGAAAACAAGCCAAGAGAGCTCAAGCTTACCTTTAAAGAGAAGATAGCACTTGAAAATCTGCCTATTGAGATAGAGGAGCTTGAAGCTAAAATTGATGAAAAAAACAGCTGTCTTGCAAATCCTGCATGTTATGAAAAAATAGGTATAACAAAATTAGCACGTGAGCTTGAAGAGCTTAAAAATCTCTATGAACAAAAAGTTGATGAGCTTTTAGCTATTCAGGAGAAAGAAGAAGAGATAAACAGTAACTAGTTCGCAATAACAAGCCGTATAACAACGAATGATTTTGTTTCAAGTTGGAGGCAAAATTTAGTTAAATTGAGGAGTTTACTGGAGTAAATGACGAAATTTCACTCAATTTTAACGAAAAAATTGAGCAAAAGCATCGTTGTTAATTTATTTTTGAGCTTCTTTTAGAGTGTCAGCTATTAAAAATGCCAACTCCAACGCTTGGTCGGCATTTAGACGTGGGTCACAATGAGTGTGGTAACGAGAGCTTAAATCCTCTTCTGTTACAACAAATGAGCCGCCGATACACTCGGTTACATTTTTACCTGTCATCTCTAGATGAACACCGCCTGCAAATGTGCCCTCAGCTTTATGAACTTGAAAAAATTGCTTCATCTCCGTAAGAATAGCGTCAACTGGACGTGTTTTAAAGTTATTTGACGACTTAATAGTATTTCCGTGCATCGGGTCACAGCTCCAAAGAACTTTTCTGCCCTCACGCTCAATAGCGCGGATAAGTCTTGGCATGCCGTCAGCAACCTTGTTTGCGCCCATTCTCACAATAATATTTAAACGGCCGGCCTCGTTTTGCGGATTTAAAATATCACAAAGTTTTATCAAATCATCAGTATCCATCGTTGGACCTGCTTTTACACCGATAGGATTTTTAATACCTCTCATATACTCCACATGCGCGCCGTCAAGCTGGCGAGTTCTATCCCCTATCCATAACATATGCGCAGATGTATCGTACCACTCGCCTGTTAGAGAATCTTTTCTTGTAAATGCCTCTTCATACGGAAGCAAAAGAGCCTCGTGAGATGTATAAAAATCAGTCTCACGAAGAGTCCTATGTGTTTTAGATGTAATTCCGCATGCTTCCATAAACTTCAGAGATTTACCAATCTCTTCTGCCAAATCTTCATATTTTTTACTTATTTCGCTCTGGTGAGTAAAGTCCAAATTCCATTTATGAACCTCATGCAAATCAGCTAAACCGCCAGATGCAAATGCACGCAGAAGATTCAGCGTTGCAGCCGACTGGTTATATGCTTTTATCATTCTTTGCGGATCAGGTATACGTGAATCAGGGGTAAAATCGACACCGTTTATTATGTCGCCACGATAAGCGTCCAACGTCATGCCGTCAATAGTTTCACTGTCGCTTGAGCGAGGCTTCGCAAATTGACCGCCAAGACGGCCAACTTTTACAACAGGAAGTCCGCCTGCGTATGTCATAACAACAGCCATCTGAAGAATTGCTTTGAACGTATCGCGAATATTATGTGCGTGAAACTCGCTAAAACTCTCGGCACAGTCGCCGCCTTGAAGCAAAAATGCCTTCCCCTCAGAAGCATTAGCCAGCAAACCCTTAAGCGAGCGTGCTTCACCTGCAAAAACAAGCGGCGGGTAATCTCTTAACTCATTTAAAACTCTATTTAATTCATCTCTGTCTGGGTATGTCGGCTGCTGTACGATAGGCTTTTCTCTCCAGCTAGATGCACTCCAATTACTCATTATAAAACCTTTTTTTAATATACTAATCATTTATTTTCAAAATTCTACATTACGGTACCTAAAATAGCACTGATTAGCGAATTCAAACAACCAAAAAACGTAAAAAAGCTTTTTTTTATGCTTAAAAATGTATAATGCACCATATTTTTTTATGGATTATATTATTATGCAAAAAAAACGATTTAAAAGCACTAATTGAACAAATTTACGAAAACCTTATTGAGCGCATTGATGCAGATGAAAAAGCTACAAAAGCACAAATAATCAACTATCTAAAAGACGCCATAGATGTTGTTGCAAATATAAACGACAAAGATATAGACTCCATAGAACATGCAAAAGTTGCTTTTAACAACTCTTATAAAGAGCTTGTTAACCAAAGTATAGTCTCTTACGTAAATACAAACGAAAAATTTGGACAGCTTACGCTGATGCATGAAAAAGCATTACAAGACTGCACAGCTAAAAAAATTGATTTACAAACTCTGACGGCTAAGTTCAACGAGATTCAATCTCATATGACTGATGAAGTAAAAAAAGCAAATGAGATAATTTCTGACCTATCAAATAAAGTTAAAATTTTAGAACAGACTTCAAACTTAGACCCCCTTACAAAAGTTTTCAACAGAAGGGCCTTGACTTCTTACCTATCTGATGTATGTTCAAATAAAAGCATACCTTATCATTTGCATGTGCTGATGCTAGACGTAGATAATTTCAAGAAAATAAATGACACCTATGGGCATATTACAGGCGATAAAATTTTAATTTTTATCTCAAATATTCTTAGAAAAACACTCAGAGACGGAGATAAAATCTTCAGATTCGGCGGTGAGGAGTTTACAGTTATAATAAACCGCAACAGCGATGAGCAGTGTGAGCTGATAGCAAACAGACTTCTGCGTCTGATAAGCTCAAACAAGCTTATTTATATGGGCGAAAAAATATCCGTTACGGCAAGCATAGGAGTAACAAAACTAGCTCACAATGATACACCTGATTCACTACTTTCAAGAGCTGATAGAGCCCTGTATATCTCTAAAAACAGCGGGAAAAATATGGTATCCAAGGTGATTGAATAATGGAGTTTAGCTATTTCGACATTGTTGTATCTATCTTGGTTCTTTTTTTAGGACTCAAAGGGGTAATAAACGGTTTTTTTAAAGAGCTTTTTGGATTTATAGGAATTATCGGCGGTATCTTTATAGCCTCTAGAGTCGGAGGGGATGTAGGCAAATTTATAAATGAATCTGTTTTAAAATTTGAAAATGACGCAGCTATAAGTTTTACGGGGTTTTTAGTTACATTTGCGCTTTTCTGGCTCTTTATGATCGGCGTTGGCATAATATTTAAAAGATTAAGCTCACTAAGCGGTTTGGGCGTTTTTGACAAAATTTTGGGATTTATATTTAGCGCAAGCAAATTCTTCCTTATTGCCGCAGTAATATCATATGCTCTATATAATATAAAAGTGATGAAAGAAAATCTTGACTCAATTATGAAGAACAGCATCCTCTTCCCAGTGCTTGTAGAGACGGGAAGTGCTATTATGAAGCTTGACCCTATTGAGATTTCCGATGACATGAACAAAACAATAAGTAAAAATTCAGAAATAATAGAAGACGGTATTGATAAAACTTTGCAAAATAAAGCACTTGAAATAGTAGACAGCACAAAGAAGAAAATAACTGAAACTATGGAACAAAATTCATCAGTTAAAGAAAGAAAGTAACTATGTCCGATATAACTACTGATTTCAATGATAAAACAATTGAATATAAACAGCTCTTGGAGGATTTTAAGCAGCTGCTTAAAAAAAACAATCTAAAGTTCACAATTCAAAGAGAAGTTATACTAGAAACTCTCTATAATCTTGATGAACACTTAACGCCTGAATCACTGCACAATCTTATACAAAAAAAATTTCCTGATTTAAATACCGGAATTGCAACGGTATATAGAACTCTATCTCTCTTAGAGGAGTCTGACATGGTAACATCTCTCTCTTTTGGAGCTCAGGGAAAGAAGTATGAGCTTGGCGCAAAGCACCATCACGACCATTTTATCTGCACAACATGCGGAAACATTGCCGAATTTGTTGATGAGCAGATAGAAGAGAGACAGCGCAAAATCGCCAAAGAGCTCGGTTTTGACATGCAAGACCACTCGATGCAGATTTATGGAATCTGCATCGAGTGCCAGAAAAAGTAAAGGAAAAATTATTGGTTTTTGATAACAAATTTATTCAACAAAGAATTGAAAAAGCGGAGCTTCTTAAAAAAGAGGGCATTAATCCATACTCTAATGAGTGCAGAAGAAACACAACTATTGAAAAATTTTTAAATGTAAATTCAGACGTTGCTCATAAAGAGAACAAAAGAGATGAAAAACGCCACTATATCGTAAGCGGTCGTATAAAACTATTTAGAATTATGGGTAAAGCCAGCTTTATTCAAATTGAAGATGAGAGCGGAGCGCTTCAGATATATGTAGCGAGGGACAATCTTGGCGAAGATTTTTATAATGAGACTTTCAAAAAGAACATAGAAGTCGGCGATATCATAGAAGTTAGCGGATACCCTTTTGTAACAGGTCAAGGCGAGCTTTCACTTCATGCGGACAAACTAAGACTTCTGACAAAGGCTATATCGCCTCTGCCTGAAAAGTTTCACGGCATAACGGACAAAGAGACAAGATACAGAAAAAGATATCTTGACCTTATTATGAACACGGACGTCCGCAAGACATTTAAAATCCGTTCTAAAGTTATCTCACTGACTCGCCGTTTTTTTGAAGACAAAGGCTTTTTAGAGGTTGAAACTCCTATGATGCACCCGATTGCAGGCGGAGCAAACGCTAAACCGTTTGTAACACACCATAATGCGCTGGGAATAGACAGATACCTAAGAATCGCTCCTGAGCTTTATCTAAAGAGACTTATTGTCGGCGGGTTTGAGGCTGTTTTTGAGATAAACCGCAACTTTAGAAACGAGGGGATGGATGCTACTCACAACCCTGAATTTACATCTATTGAGTTCTACTGGGCATATAAAACATACAAAGATTTAATAGAGATTACAAAAGAGTACTTTAGATACCTTTTTGACCATCTAAATCTGCCTACGCAGCTCCCTTACGGTGACTTGGAAGTTGATTTTAGCAAGTTTAGCGAAGTGCCGCTTATAGAGTCACTCTCTACCATAGGCGGCGTTCCGCAAGAGATAGTCAATGACAAAGATAAAATTATTGCTTTTTTAAAGAGCAATAATGTCCAAGTAAAAAATGGTTTGAGTCTTGGTCAGCTCCAAGGCGAACTGTTTGACGAATATGTGGAAGAGAAGCTAATCAACCCAACTTTTATCACAGAGTATCCTGTTGAAATCTCTCCTCTTGCAAGAAGAAGCGATAAAAATCCGGATATTACAGAACGTTTTGAGCTCTTTATTGCGGGGCGTGAGATTGCAAACGCATTTAGCGAGCTTAACGACCCGGTTGATCAATATGAGAGATTTAAAACTCAGGTTGAATCAAAAGAGAGCGGAGATGACGAAGCGCATGAGATGGATTTGGATTTTGTAGAAGCGCTTAGCTATGGAATGGCACCTACTGCAGGCCAAGGCATAGGAATAGACAGACTGGTTATGCTTTTGACAAATGAGCACTCAATCAGAGATGTTCTGCTTTTCCCAGCGATGAAACCGATACATTTGGAGGAGAAACACGAGGAAAACGAATAACTACATGAATTTTTCTGGCACGAATGTGTCAAGCTTTAGTGCCAAAGCGGCTAGCGTAGCTCAAGGAATTACTTCTTTGAGCGTTTTAAATTAAATAGAAGAGGAATAAACAAACATGAGTTTTTTACAAGAGTACGATAAAGAGATATTCGATTTATGCGAAAAAGAGTTAGAGCGTCAAACTGACCACTTGGAAATGATTGCATCTGAAAACTTTACGCTTCCTGCCGTTATGGAGGCTATGGGTTCTGTGTTTACAAACAAGTACGCAGAAGGTTATCCTGGTAAGCGCTACTACGGCGGTTGTGAGTATGCAGACGGTGTTGAGCAGTTGGCAATTGACAGAGCGTGCAAGCTGTTTGGATGTAACTATGCAAACGTACAGCCTCACTCAGGAAGTCAGGCAAATGCTGCAGTTTATGCAGGTCTTTTAAAAGCAGGAGACAAACTTCTTGGTATGGATTTAAGCCACGGCGGTCACTTGACGCACGGTTCAAAACCTAGCTTTTCAGGTCAAAACTACTCAAGCTTTACATACGGCGTTGAGCTTGACGGCCACATGAACTATGACAAAATTATGGAGATTGCAAAAACTGTTCAGCCAAAGATAATTGTTTGCGGCGCTTCTGCTTATGCCAGAGAGATTGACTTTAAAAAATTCCGTGAGATTGCTGATGCTGTCGGAGCAATAATGTTTGCCGACATTGCCCATGTTGCAGGTCTTGTTGCAGCCGGAGAGCATCCTAGCCCGTTCCCTCACGCACATGTCGTAACTACTACGACTCATAAAACTCTTGCTGGTCCAAGAGGGGGTATGATTATGACAAACGATGAAGAGATAGCTAAGAAGATGAACTCTGCTATTTTCCCTGCTCTTCAGGGCGGACCGCTTGTTCATGTAATAGCTGCAAAAGCTGTAGGGTTTAAGTATAACCTCTCTCCTGAGTGGAAAGATTACGCAAAACAAGTAAAGGCTAACGCAAAAGTTCTTGGGGAAGTTTTAGTTAAAAGAGGTTACGACCTAGTAAGCGGTGGGACTGACAACCACTTGGTTTTACTATCGTTCATTAACCGTGAATTCTCTGGAAAGGATGCAGACATCGCTCTTGGAAATGCAGGTATTACCGTAAATAAAAATACGGTTCCTGGTGAGACAAGAAGCCCGTTTGTAACCTCAGGTATCCGAATAGGAAGCCCTGCTCTGACTTCAAGAGGAATGAAAGAGAAAGAGTTTGAGTTGATTGCAAATAAAATCGCTGACGTGCTTGATGACATCAACAACACAGAGCTTCAAGCAAACATCAAAAAAGAGCTAAAAGCCTTAGCTCAAAATTTTGTAATATACAATCAATCAACTTATTAATGGCAAACGCTTAGATATGATAGCATCTGACTTAAACCTTATTAAAATGGTGACAGACCACTACTGGATAAAAAGAGATGAAGTAGTTGATAAAATTATCTTCAAAGGGCGTACTTTTTACAATAAGTTTGAAAAAGTTAATGCTACGCTATCTCAAGCCGTTATAAACCAGCACATAAAGGGTGAGATAACAGTAGCTCACTCTTTAATAAACAAGCACGGCAAAGTTGAAAACATAGTAATAGACTACAACGGAAGAGATCCTGAGCGTTTTTACCATAAAACTCAGTTGCTTCTTCGTGAAGAAGGTTATATAAATTTTACTGCTTATAAAACTAAAACAGAGGGTCACCTTCATGTATATATCCACAAGGGTCACACTACACTTCAAGAAGCTATTGGGCTTGGCAAACTGATAAGCATGAAGCTATCAGCAAAGCAGCCTACACAGTGGAGAATGTTTCCAAATGCGGATATGCCCGAAGAGTACAATATTTTAACACTGCCTTATGATGTTTACTCCAAGGAGCGCGGAGCTTCTTGGTCAAAACACATGTAGTGTTTCTTTAGAAAGCACATGTGAGAAACGTCAATAAAATGCCGACTGCTTGGCATTTTTAGTTTCGAATCAAAGTCGATGTACGAAGTACCGACTGCGAAGAAAGTAGTTATATAACTAAATTTTTTGGTATTATTATAAAAGAATTAAAAAAGGAGAGGTTATGGAAGAAAAAAGTGAATTAAATGACATTATTTTAAACAAAAATAGTTCATCTCTTGGAAATAAGAAGATTGTTTTAGCTGTTGCTACGTTGGGGATAATACTTATTCTTGTTGTAATGTTAATGAACTCTCTTGCTTCCAGCGGCAATGATAATTTGCCGCAGGTCATTCTTCCTCCTGAACCGCAAAAAGAGACAAAAGCCGTAACTGATGAGCCTCTTTTTGAAGATGTAAATGTTATACAAGAGACTACTCAAGATAATGTTTCATTAGATCAAATCGCGCAAAAATTAAAAGAAGAGAGCGTAAAAGACACTTCAAAGACACAAGCGCAAAGCAACACTGCCACAGCCGCTGCAGAAGAGCCAAAAAAAGCAGAGACTGTAAAAGCAGAAACCACAAAAACAACAACTCAAAAAGCTCCAACCGTAAAAACTGCAGCTAAAGAGCCGCCAAGCGAGCCTAGAACAGCTACTGCCAGCCCTTCTGGCCACTATATTCAAGTGGGCTCTTTTTCAAAAATTGAACCTAATAAAAAATTCTTGGACTCAATTACAAATTTGGGATATAAATATAAATTTCATCCTGTAACTATAAATTCAAAAGTAATAAGCAAAGTTTTAGTAGGTCCGTTTGAGAGCGAAGCTGAAGCAAGAAAAGCACTTAAAAATGTTAGAGCATCTGTTGAAGCGGGTGCTTTTTTAACTAAAATATAATTATAAATAAGGTTTTTTTTGATTTACTCAAAACAGTTTATACAAGACCAGCTGGCTCCCATCGCCGTATATGCAAAATTAAAATCAATATTTAAAGATGAAATCTCATATCTTTTTGAGAGTGCCGGGGGAAGCGAAGGCAACTACAGCTTTATCTGCATCGGTGCGAGGGAAAGAGTTCAATATATAGACGGAAAAACTCTATATACGGACGCAGAAGGCTCCTTACATGCAAAAGATGAATCCCCTTTTACTTTTTTAAAAAACTACTACAAAAATATAGATACGACAACATATAAAAAAGCATCTGCTGAGCTTAAAGTCGGTTATGTGGACGGCTTTATCGGCTACATCGGCTACGATATGGTTAAGGTTTTTGAGCCAAAACTCCACAACACCATGGACAATCTCGTAGATGAGTTAAATACGCCTGACCTTGATTTAATCCTCCCAAAAATTATTCTTGTTTACTCTCACAAAAACTATCAACTAACACTCATAAGCACTCAAGAAGAGATGAGCAAAAAGTTTGATATGATTGAAGGCGAGCTAAAAAACTCTTACGAATATGTTCATATGAAGCGAAATGTCGGGGATGACAAAGGAAGTTTTGCGTTCTCAAAAGAGCAGTTTTTCAATATGGTAGACAAATCAAAAGAGATGATAAGAAGCGGCGACGTTTTTCAGATTCTTATGACAAACCGATTTACAAGAAATATCAAAGTAGACCCGTTTAGCTTTTACAGAATTCTAAGAAGCAAAAATCCATCCCCATATATGTTTTTGATGGAGTATGAGGATTTTAACATAGTCGGAAGCTCTCCTGAGGTTATGGTAAGACTGACAAACGGCGAACTTCTTCTTCGCCCTATTGCAGGTACGAGAAAAAGAGGTGCCACAAAACAGAGAGACAAAGAGCTTGAAGATGAGCTTTTGGCCGACCCAAAAGAGCTCTCAGAGCATCTTATGCTAATAGACCTCGGCAGAAATGACGTCAGCCGTGTCGCAAAGACCGGAAGCGTAAAAGTTGAAAACATGATGCATATAGAGAGATTTTCCCATGTTATGCACATAGTCTCTGACGTTACGGCTACTCTTGCAGATGACAAAGATATGTTTGACCTATTCATGGCAACATTTACTGCAGGGACAATGACGGGTGCGCCAAAGATAAGAGCAATGGAGCTTATCGCCGAGTATGAAGGACTAAAGCGCGGTTTTTACAGCGGAAGCATCGGCTACTTCGGGTTTGACGGCAATATGGACAGCGCAATTACAATTAGAACCGCTCTTGTAAAAGAGGATAAAGTTGTTCTTCAAGCTGGTGCCGGCGTAGTTGCAGACAGCCAAAACGAACTTGAGTACTTGGAAGTAAAAAACAAACTCGGTGCGCTTGTCGCTTCGTTAGAGGATTTAGACTAAAATTTATAATTTTTCTCGGCGAAGCCGTAGCTTTAGTGAGAGGAATTTTTGCCGGGCTTTGCTCGGGAAAAAGGAGACATTCATGGAAAAACTATTTGCCATCTTTGGCGACCCCGTTGCGCACTCCCGCTCCCCGCTTATGCACAACTCTGTATTTAAGCACCTAAACTACAAAGCTTGCTACACAAGAGTCCATCTAACAGACGGTTCCAAGCTGAAAGAGACTTTTTTAGCTCTTGGACTTAGCGGAGCAAATATAACCGTTCCGCACAAAGAGGCGGCTTACGCGGCTTGCGACGAGGTTCGCGGCTTTGCCAAAAAGGTTGGGGTCGTAAACACCATCATAAACGAAAACGGTCATCTTATAGGCTATAACACCGATGCAGACGGCTTTATGTTTGCCATAAAAGAGTTTGGCGATATTAAAAACATCTTGGTTCTTGGCGCAGGCGGAACTGCAAAAGCGCTCTGCGCGAAATTTATAGATGCCGGTATAAAAGTAACTCTCCTAAACAGAAGCCAAGAGAGGCTTGCATATTTTAGAGAACTCGGGTGCGACTGCTTTACATGGGAAAATTTTGAACTTAAAAAATATGATTTGGTTGTAAACACAACAAGTGCAGGGCTTAAAGATGAGGAGCTGCCGGCTCCATCAGAGCTAATAGAAAAAATTTTAGACAACACCTCTTTTGTAGCAGATGCTATCTACGGCAAAGCAACACCGTTTTTAAAACTAACGCAAAGCAAAAATATCATCTGCAAAGACGGTGCCGATATGCTTCTTGGTCAAGGCGTTTTGGCAAACGAGCTCTTTGTAAATCATGAGTTAAAAACCGACGATATTAAAAAATACATGTCAAAGAGTTTTGAACTCTGAGGCGGCGGCTATCGCCTGTCCGTAAGCAATTGCAGCGTCATTACTTACAAACATCTCAGGCAAAATAACATCAGGGATTTTTCTCATAATCAGCCTCAAAAGCACTCTGTTTTGAAACACACCGCCGCCCAAAACCAGCGGCAAATCGTACTTTTTGTGCATCTCGTAAATTATCTCGACTACCGTGTTGAAAAATTTTGAAACTCCGACACGACTGTTTTTTTCAACCAGAATCTGCATAAATATTTGGCTAAAATCTATCTCGCCCTCCTCTATGCTAAAGAGATAACTCTCAAAAATATTTTCATCATATAGGCTCTCCAAAAGCAGCCCGCTCTCGCCCTCGTAGCTGCAGAGCTGGATAACATCCAAGATAGATGCCACTGCGTCAAAAAGACGCCCGCATGAGCTTGAGAGCGGCGAGTTTAGTCCGTATTTGTATGCCGTGTAAAGTGTTTTTATCTCGAGCGCAGAAAAGGAGTTCAGGGTTGCATTGTTAAGATTAAAAACTCCATCGCCGTATATCTCAAACAAAAAGCCAAGTGCGACTCGTCTAGGCTCTTTTATCGCCTTCTCGCCGCCAAGAAGTTTGAAATATTTAAAATGCCCTACCCTCTCATAACCCTCTCTCTTGGCGCAAATCAGAAAAGCACGGTAGCCATAACCGTA
>DAIDMU010000048.1 GCA_027448805.1 Sulfurimonas sp.
AGTTGTACAGCCCCTCAGCCAGTCCGCCCTCGGCAGCCTTAGAAAAACAGATAAAACATCTAGCCTCGGCCATTACACTCTATACAGAGCTTGCAAACGGCGGTGACGCCGATGCTATGACATCTCTGGGCTACATGTACCAAAATGCGCAGGGGTGCCAAAAAGACGAAGCAAAAGCTCTTCAATTTTACGAGAGAGCCGCAGAGCTTAAACAGCCTTATGCACTTTTTAATCTGGCAATTTTATATATGAACGGGCTAAACGGAGTGGCGCACGACCAGTTTAAGGCTCATGAGCTTTTTATGGAAGCGGCCGTCAGAGAAGTTCCTCCTGCCATGTATGAGGTGGCGCTTATGCTTGAGCGCGGCTTGGGTTGTCTGCATAACTACTCAGAGGCTGCTTTTTGGTATGAAGAGGGGGCGAAACGCGGTCATCTGGAGTCATTCAACAACTTAGGTGTACTTTACAAAGAGGGGCACGGCGTTGTAATGGACGAGGCTAGATGTTTTATCTGTTTTTCTAAGGCTGCCGAGGGCGGACTGGCTGAGGGGCTTTACAACTTAGGTCAACTCTACGACCAAGGTTTTGGATGTAAACAAGACCACGACAAAGCGCTTGACTTGTGCCGAAAAGCAGCTTACAAGGGGCATGTGAAGGCAAAAGAGATTATAAAAGGTCTTCAGGAAGAGGGCAAAATCGTCTTTTGATTCACAACTTACTATCGATTCCTGAGATTTACTCAGAAATCTAACATAGCTAGTTACTGACTAAAGAAAAAACTAGGAGGAAAACACTTGTTTACGGGATTAATACGCGAAATAGCACATGTTAAAAGTTTGGCAGGAAGTACGCTTAGCATTCGTGCCAAACATAAAGCAAAACTTGGCGACTCCATAGCGATAAACGGGGCGTGTCTTACGGTAATTAAAGTGGAAAAAGATGGCTTTAGCGTTGAATTATCCCCAGAGAGCCAGAGAGTCTTAGCAATGGAAAACTTTAAAAACGAGGTTCACATTGAACCTGCAATGATGATGGGAGACAGATTTGAGGGGCATATCGTTCAAGGACACATCGACGCAATAGGCGAGATAAAAGAGATAAAAAACAGCGGTAACTCTTTTGATATTTTTATACATGTAGATAAAAAATTTATTCCATATATTGTCCCAAAAGGCTCTATAACCGTTGACGGTGTAAGCTTGACAGTAAATGATGTATTTCCTGAGAGCTTCAGGCTTACAATTATCCCGCACACAATGAAAGAGACAATTTTTAAAAACTATAAAAAAGGCTCACTCGTAAACATAGAAACCGATATGTTTGCAAGATATGTGTCACACATAATCTCACACAAAAAAAACAATCTAAGCTGGGACGAGATAGAATCCATATCTGCCAGATATTAAAAAGTAAAAAAATTTATAAAATATAACTCTTTTTCGATATACTTCATTACACACCAATTCCGTGAGGTTAATCGATGCATTTTTTAAAAATTTTCCTGTTTGTTACAACCATTTTTTCTCTCCATGCTTATGCAAAGCCAGATACACCTAATGCTTCAACAGCCTCTAAATACGGCGTAACCCTCATAGATACGAAAACGGCGCAATCACTGCAAAAAGAGGGTGCTGTTTTTGTAGATACCAGAAAAGTTCCTGAGTATGCCATAGAGAGGATAGAAGGCGCAATATCTGCCTACTATGATGAAAAAGGCGGAGAAGAGAATAAAATAGCAGAGTTTGACAGCTCCAAAGATACCTACATCAACTCAAGACTTCCGCAAGACAAACATGCAAAACTTATCTTTTACTGCAACGGCATAAAATGCTGGAAATCATACAAAGCAGCGGTGGTCAGCGCAAAAAATGGGTATAAAAATGTTTTTTGGCTTCAAGAGGGAATAGCCAAGTGGAAAACTGATGGACTGAAAATCGATGGTATAAATATCATAACGGAAGAAAAAATTGAGGATGTCAAAGATGATTTATCTACTTACATCCCAATGATGTCGGCTATTGCCATAGTTATCGTTATAGCGCTCTTTTTCATATTTAAAGTGCTTGTGCATAAAGACAATCTTCTTATATCAAAAAAACTTCTAAGCAATATATTTGTAGTTATTGTCAGTATGGGCGTTCTTGGCTACTTCTCGCTGAACGCTTCACATGACGGGGAACATGCGCTCCAAACTATATATGAAGATAACTTCAAACCGCAAAACGAACTTCTAAACGCAATTAATGATTTTAACTCGATTCAAAACAACATCTCAAATGCACTTACGGGAATAGTGGCTTTTGAGGGTGCTAGAATAGGATTGGTAGAGACTAGAAAGAACTTGGAACTCGTTATCCAAAATGTCACAAAGAGCTCATTCTACAAAGATGAAAAGATAAAAAACTCTTTTGATATCATAATAAACGAATATAAAAATTCAACCGCTGTTTTAGACGAGATAGAGAAGGCGTACAACAAAGAGGATAAGGAGGTTTTAGCGAAAATTGCCTCAAACGAGTGGGCGCTCTCGAGTGCTATCATCAACAAAGAGTTCAATAGCATCAAGCAAAAAGTTGACAACAAAATTCAAACCATTTACAACAAAACATCCTCCTCGCTGGAGAAGACTTTTTACGATATTTTAATTCTGATTATATTTTTTATTCTAGTCTCTGCTCTTCTAAATTTTAGACTCTACACATTTATAAAAGACGGTATTTCTTCCATAAGAGAGGGCATTGTCTCCACACTAAAAACACTCGATTTGTCAAATGAGAGTTCATGCTACAAGAAAAATGATGAACTCGGAGAGGTCTCAACCGCATTTACGAAGCTTCTCAGCGAGGTTCGCAAAGCTATAAGTGAAGCAAAAAATTCATCAGATTCAAACGGCACATGTGCGCAAGATATGAAAAACAGCGCATCCTCAATCAGCGACGGCTCAAAGCAGGAGTTCGAACTTGTGCATGCAACAAAGAGCATGAGCGACGAGATGAAGGAAAAGCTTCAAACCACAACTCTAAATGTTCAAAAAACGCAGGAAGTTACGACAAAAGCACAAAACAATCTTCAAGAGCTGCAAAGTGATGTTTTAGAGATAGTTGATAAAATCCAAAAAAATGCTCAGGTTGAAGAGGATATTGCATCTCAGCTTAACCAGCTTACAAATGATGCGAAAAAAATCAGCGAAGTTCTTGGAATCATAGAAGATATCGCTGATAGAACAAATCTTTTAGCCCTAAACGCGGCTATTGAAGCGGCAAGAGCGGGAGAGCATGGGCGTGGCTTTGCCGTGGTCGCAGATGAAGTTAGAAAGCTGGCAGAGAGCACTCAAAAGGGTGTGAGCGAAATTAACACAAACATAAGCGTTATTTCTCAATCCATAGCAGACGCAAGCAGCCAAATGAATCAAAATGTTGAAAAAACAAGAGCTCTTAGCGATGATTCAGGGGTTATGAGAGAAAAACTCCAGCAGACAAAAGATATTATAACTACGACGGCTGATTTGGCGACATCTTCACTGCAAAGTACGCAAGATGTACAGCAAAAAGCAGAGTTGATTTTAAACAACATCTCATCCATCGACACAATTGTCAATAAAAACAGGGACAATGCGCTAAATATCTCTACAAGTTCAAATGAGCTCTACGCAATCAGCCAAACTCTAAAAACCCAGCTTGATAAATTTAGAACCTAATCCCTCAAAGATTTTATATGTGGATTGCATGAAATTTTATGTTTCACATCCACATCTATAAACCCATCTAGCTCCGTTTGTGACGCCACTGTAGCATCTCTAAAGCCCTCTCCGCTGTTTAGATAGAGATTAAAACCATTCTCATAAAGAGCGGCTCTCACCGGAAGTGCTATTGAGTAAGTTGTTAAAACACCATCCTCTTTTATAACATTTTTTATCTCGCCAAAATACTCTTTTGTCCATAAAACAGGGTTTGAAGCGGGTGAAAAAGCATCCTGATACACTATGTCAAACTTTTTCGGCGCAAGGCTTCTTACATACTCTCTCGCATCTCCGAAAAATATCTCAACATGCAGATTTTCATCACTGTAAATTCCGTTTTCTGAGAGGCTTAAAATAATATGGCTAAGCTCCTCAAACTCTTTTGGATATCTGAAGTCCACCAACGATTTTACCAAAGATGAATCAAGTTCAGGAGAGAAGATATTTAACTTGGATGAGAGAGCGTTTTTTTTATGATGGTAAACCGTTGCCAAGGTGTTAAAACCCAGTCCAAAGCAGATATCTAGAATGTTTATCTCTTCTTGATTCTGTTTTATCTTAAACGCAGGCTCCACATGTTTTACAAGCGACTCATAAAGCGCGCCGTCTTTTGTGGAGTGGTAGTGCTCGCCATACTCTTTTGAGTAGGCCGTATAGCTTCCGTCTTCGCTTAAAACCATTGAGTGGAGTGAGTCGTCAAACATTACAGTCCATTACCCCACATATGCATCTTTTTTGCCATGACCAAATCATATCCCTCTATGATATCTATCTCATTTGGGGCACGAAACTCATGCTCTTCTAACATAGCTTTTAGCGCCTCAATATCCATAACCCCTTTTTTCTCCATGATTATGATATTTGCGGTGTTTGCAAGCGTGGTGTATGCAAGTTTTAAAATCATCTTTTGGTTTTGGTGGGCATGGAGTATATCTTTGATTACTACTATGTCATGGTCCCTTGGGAGTGCGCGAAACGGCTCTTTGAAATCTTGGATATATTGTATGTTTGCGCTTGAGAGTTTTTCTGCATATAGACTACTTTTAGAGTATATCGCGAGATTAAACTTGCCTCCGACGCCCTGCATCATCTCATCAAACAAAAAAGCGATATCATCTGCTTCGGTAGTGACATATAGATAGTGATTGCCGGGAAGCGGGTTGAAAAGTTTTCTAAATTGCTCTAAACTTGCCATAAACTCTGTTTTGTCAATATGCCAAATCGTGAAGCTCTTTAAACATATAGGCTTCAACGATATCATCAATACTTCTTTGCGTATGTGCAACCAAAACCATCATGTTCTGCTCCATAAACGGCCATACGTACTCGTTGTCGTCTATCACGATTGCTGCCTGAGAGTAGTTCTCAAACGCGTCTTTGTCGAGATTGTGGTTTATCTCTATAACCTTGCCCTCTTCTATAAGCAGCTGCGCCCATACTTTTACGTCATTTATCTTAACGAGTGATGCCTCTTCCACATCATCGCTATCCATCGGAATTAAAACGTACATGTTACTTCTCCAGCATTGACTCATCAAGCGCTAACGCATCGTTGTCCATCACGCCGATTTTGCGCTCCAACACTTTTTTTGCTATCTCTTTTGCATCACTAAGCGAGTGCATTTTGTATGTTCCGCACTGGTAAACATTAAGCTCCGGAATATCTTTTTGCTCTTTAACACCCAAAATATCCTCCATAGAAGCTCTCCATGCATCTGCAACTACTCTCTCATCCGGCGTGCCGATTAGGCTCATATAAAAGCCAGTTCTGCACCCCATCGGAGAGATGTCGATAATCTCTACATCTTTAGAGTTTAAGTGGTCTCTCATAAATCCGGCAAAGAGGTGCTCTAACGTGTGAATCCCCTCAGATGACAAAATCTCTTTGTTAGGCTGAACAAAACGTAAATCAAATACCGTAATATCATCGCCCTTTGGCGTCTTCATACCTTTTGCACGGCGAACCGCAGGGGCTGGCATAATCGTGTGGTCAACTTTAAAACTGTCTAGTAGCGGCATATAAAATTCCTGTTTTTTAAAAATTATTGTCATTCTAACATCTTTTATTTTACTAAAGGTAACAGATAGGCAATTTTATAGGACCAATTATCAGAAATTGTTATATATCAATAAAAACAAGACCCCACCGTGTTAACATCCGTTTTAATATTAACAAAGGGAAAGTAATGAACAAAATAAGCATAAAGGCGAGGTTGCTCTTTTTAACGGTCATTCCGTTAGTGGCAATTTTTGCACTCTCCGCGTTTATAATAGTCGAGCATCTTGGAGAAAAAAGCTCTCTTGAGACAACAAAAAATCGTATTCTAGAGGTGGAATCTTTAGCAAAAGCTATTCACTATATGCAGATAGAGAGGGGGCTTAGTGTTGGCTTTACCGCAAGCGGCGGAGAGAAAAACAGAGATAAACTTCCAGATATAAGACAAAAAGTTGATAGTTCTGTCGGAGAGATTAAAGATGTATTTGCAAAAACAAATGGTGATATCTCTGTCTTAGAAAACCTTAACGAGCTAAATCAAAAAAGAGCCTCTATTGATTCACTCTCCATGAGCGCTCCTGATGTTGGAGCATACTTTTCAAAAACTATTGTTGCTATAATAGATACTATCACAATAATTCCATCCAATATGGATGTTAAAGCTGAGAGAAACGCTATTCAGGCATATACCCACCTAGCTTCAACAAAAGAACAGCTTGGGCAGATAAGAGCAAATCTAAACGGCACTTTTACCAAAAATGCATTCGTTGGAAATACCTACTTCACGTTTGGAGGCAATATAGGCGCATACAAAGTCAACTTGCGAAAGTTTACGACACTTGCACCGGATGAGATAAGAGCGTTCCACGAAAAAACGTTCAAGGGCGAGACAGTAGATAAAACTATGTCAATGATAGATGTAGCAATGCAAAAGGGGATGGCCGGCGATTTTGGCATTGAGCCTTCACTTTGGTTTTCAAATGTAACTGCCTCAATTGAACTGCTTAGAGAGGTTGAACTTGAACTTTTTAAACATGTTATTATCCTAAACAAAGAGGAAACGGAGTCTGCAAATAACACTATATTGATAGTTTCTGCTTCACTTGTTTTTATTCTTCTATTTATTCTTATTTTTACCCTCTACTTTATAAAAAATTCTATCTCTAAACCGATAGACAAATTTAAAGCAACCCTTTTAAATATAGGAAACAATAAAAATCTCACTCTTGTTGTGGATGAAAACACTCCACTAGAGCTATCCGAGATGGCTGTTAGTTTTAATTCACTCATAAGCACACTCAAAGACTTAATAGAAACTTCGAAACAAAGCTCAAGCGAAAACGCTTCAATCTCTCATGAGCTCTCAACAACCGCAATGGGAGTCGGAGAGAATGTTGAAAGGTCCGTTGTTGTTATTGATGAAGCTACCAAAAAAGCAAACAGCATCAAAGATGAGATTAAAAATGCTATTTATGATGCGCAGGAGAGCAAAAAAGACATCATCAAAGCAAATGAAAACCTTGATTTGGCAAGAGGTGAGATAGTTAACTTGACACATAAGGTTCAGAGTTCCGCTCAGCTTGAGATTGAGCTCTCACAAAGAATGCAGACTCTCTCACACGAAGCAAACGAGGTTAAAAATGTTTTAGAGATTATCTCAGACATTGCAGACCAGACAAACCTTCTTGCACTCAACGCTGCTATTGAAGCCGCACGTGCGGGAGAGCATGGACGCGGATTTGCGGTTGTTGCGGATGAGGTGAGAAAACTTGCAGAACGCACTCAAAGAAGCTTGACTGAGATAAATGCGACTATAAATGTAATAGTTCAATCTATCATGGAAGTAAGCACCCAGATGAACTCTAACTCTGAGGAGATTCAAGAGCTCTCAGAGAGTGCAACGGATGTTGAGATTAAAATCAATGAGAGCGTAGGAATTGTAAAAGATGCCGTAAAAGCAAGTGACAAAACTGTCGGCGACTTTGAGAAGACGGGAAGAGATGTTGAGTTTATCGTATCTCAAGTTACTCAAATAAACGAAATATCTTCTAAAAACGCAAGAAATGTTGAAGAGATTGCGGCGGCGGCAGAGCATCTAAACTCCATGACGGATGAGCTGCATGCGAAGCTGGAGGCTTTTAGGACGTAAGCCTAACTCTCTTCCTCAACAAAAATAGCGTCAAGCAGTCCATCTACAAACTCATATTTGTCAAACGGTGTCAGATTTTCAGGCTGTTCGCCTGTCCCAACGTAAAGTATAGGCAGCCTGAGCGCATAAGCGATACTAAAAATACTGCCGCCTTTTGCCGTTCCGTCTAGCTTAGTGATGATAATGCCGTCAATCCCTATCATCTCATTAAAGGCTTTTGCTTGAGCTATGGCGGAGTTTCCCTGTGTTCCATCTATGATTAGTATGGTTCTGTGAGGTGCGCCGCTATGAGCTTTGTCACAAATTCTATGAATTTTTTTAAGCTCGTTCGCCAGATTTGTTTGAGTGTGAAGTCTTCCCGCCGTGTCAATAATAACGTTGTCAAAACCTTTTGATTTTGCGGAATCAATTGTGTCATAAGCAACTGCAGAGCTGTCATGTCCCTGTTTTGAAGCTATTATCGGAATATCGAGTTTTTTTGCCCAAAGACTCAGTTGCTCTATTGCAGCTGCGCGAAAAGTGTCTCCTGCGCCAAGAATAACTTTTTTGCCATCATTTTTATAGCGGGCTGCAAGTTTTGATATTGTGGTTGTTTTTCCCGCACCGTTTACCCCGACTATCAGCTCAACAAACGGAGCCGTAAACTCAGGTTCTTTGTATGTACTCTCGGCAAGTGTAGCGAGCAGCTTTGAGCGAAGAATATCACGGGTTACTTTGCTTTGGTATATCTCGTTTAAAATTATCTCGACAAGCGCATACTCGACATCCGCCTCCAGTAGAATAGTTTCAATTTCATCTTTTGAAAATGATATTTTCTTTTTTGGAACTACTGATTTTATGGCCTCGGCAGTTTTGCTGAGAGATTTTTTAATAAATCCAAACATTAGTTGCCCAAAGCGTTTCTAATATCACTATCTATAAACTCTTCTTCCGTCGCGCCGACGTAATGGTTGATTAATTTTCCGTTTTTGTACATCGCCATGGTTGGAATCGGGAATCTCTCACCGAGTTTCAGTTCTTTTACAATCGCATTGCTTAGACGGCGATTTTGCTCCGAGTTTACCAAGATATATTTAGCACCGTATGTGCTTGCAAACTCCTTAAGTTTCTCATCTGAGATGTTCTCTTCTATTGTAATACCGATGATAACAAGCTTATCTTTGTACTTCGCTTTAAGGGAAGTTAGATGCGGTGCTGCTGCACGGCAAGGCGGACACCAAGTTGCAAAAATATCAAAAATTACTATCTTATCCTCAGCATCGTCAAGCAAAAAACCATTTGTGACTTTTTTTACGACATACTTCTTTTTATCAAGAGCACTCAATGTGTATTCATCCGTTGATATCATATCGTTGCCGTTTGATTTATCGGAACAGCCTTGAAACATAAGTGTTGAGAGTATGGATAGAAGAAAAATAGATTTTTTAAACATTTGCTTACCTTGTTTTCTGTTTTTTGAGTAAAATTATCGAAATTATAGCCACAAAGATTTTATATGCCTCTTACAAAAGCAATTTTCAGACAAAATTGTCTGGAAAAAATTAAAAATAGTCCAAAACATAACCGTGTGTATAAAAATGCCAAGATAAATTTTAATTTATTAAAAGAGCTGAAAAAATTTAAAAATAAAAAAATACTTTTTTATACTTCCCTTCCTTTTGAGGCAAATACGGCAAAATCAATCAAAATTATGAGAAGAAAATATGATATTTTTGTGCCGTTTATGGAAGGCGAAAGTTTTAAGATGGTACCATTTAGGTTACCGCTTAAGAAAAAAAAATTTGGTATTTATGAAGCGGGAAACAGTTTAAGAGAAATTAAAAAAATAGATGTGGCCATAGTACCAGTTGTCGGTGTAGATGGAAATTTACAAAGAGTTGGTTTTGGAAAAGGGATGTATGACCGTTTCTTTGCAAAGTTAAAAAAGAGACCGTACACGATTTTTATACAATCAGAATTTTGTTATACAAAAGAGCTCATTTGTGATGATTATGACATTACATGTGATTTGATAATTACACCAAATGTTAAAGTACAAAATAAAAATATGGCTATAAACAGGAAGTAAGATGTTAAATGAGATACTAATCGGCGGCTCCATAGCTTCCGTTAGTGGGCTTGTTGGATTTTTCATCTCTAAAAAAATAACTAATGCTAATTTTGATATATATGTCGAAAAAGCTAAAGCTCAAGCCGGTGCAATTGAAAATGAAGCACAGCTGCTTTTGTATAAAGCTAACATTAAATCTCAAGAGATAGAGCTAGAAGCTACAAAGTTGTATGAAAATGCAAAAGAGAGAGCTAAAGCAGACCTTAGTCAAAGAGAAGACGATATTATAAAAAAAGAGCAGAGCTTTAAACGCTATAAACAAAATGAAGATAGAAGACTTCAAGATGAAGTAGCTACTCTAAAAGCCAGACAAGTTGATTTAAAAAGAAATGAAAAATCTCTAAACTCACTGAAAAATAGATATGAAGAGAAGATAGATGAAGCACTAAATGCCATCGAGCACTGTGCAGGCATGACAAAAGGTGAGGCTAAGACTGTTTTACTTGAAAAAGTAGAGGAAAAGTCACGCGCTGAGATAGCGCATGTCGTCAGACGTTATGAAAACGAGGCAAAAGCAGAAGCTAAGAAAAAGGCAAACTATATTTTGGCTCAGGCAACAAGCCGTTTTGCCGGAGAGTTTGCCGCGGAGCGGCTTACAAATTTAGTTCATCTCTTTGATGATGAATTAAAAGGTCGCATAATTGGCAAAGAGGGTAGAAATATTAAAACCCTTGAGAATCTTTTGGGTGTAGATATTATAATCGATGACACTCCAAATACGATTTTAGTAAGCAGTTTTAACCTTTATAGGCGTGCAATTGCTACAAAAACTTTAGAGCTGCTGATACAAGACGGTCGTATTCAGCCTGCGCGTATCGAAGAGATTTACAGTAAAGTTTGCGAAGAGTTTGAAGCCAGCATTTTGACTGAGGGTGAAGATATAGTAATTAATCTTGATATCGGTGTTATGCATCCTGAGCTTGTTAAGCTAATAGGTAAACTCCGATATCGTGCAAGTTATGGGCAAAATGCTCTCGCACATACGCTTGAAGTTGCTTATTTGGCAGGGATTATGACTGCTGAGATGGGCGGAGACGTAAGGCTTGCAAAAAGAGCCGGACTGTTGCATGACATCGGTAAGGCGCTGACACATGAACATGAGGGAAGCCACGTTGACTTGGGCGTACAAATTTGCAACCGTTATAATGAACACAGCGTAGTTATAAACGCCATCTATGCTCATCACGGGCACGAGGAGATTAACTCGATAGAGTGCGGTGCAGTTTGTGCCGCAGATGCGCTCTCAGCTGCCAGACCTGGTGCCAGACGAGAAGTGTTAGAGAGCTTTTTAAAAAGAGTTACGGCGATAGAAGAGATAGCCTCAGAGCATACTGGCGTTAAACAGGCTTATGCAATTAACGCAGGCAGGGAAGTCAGAGTAATCGTAAATGCATCTCTTGTAAATGAAGATGAATCTATTTTGATGGCCAAAGAGATAGCTAAAGAGATAGAGGAGAAAGTTCAATATCCGGGTGAAATAAAGGTAAACGTAATCCGCGAGAGCAGAGCAGTGGAGTTTGCGAAGTAGGCATTAAAATGGGCACAGTAGCCCATTTTGGTATTGCTCATTTTGTGTTCTATAATTAATATATATCTTCTGCTTCATTAATCTCTGAATCATCGTACGGGTCCATATGTATAAGTACATGCACCTTTTTATTTTCAAAAAGTTTTTTCAATTTAGCTTCTAATTTATCCGATATAAGATGTGCATCATAGAGTGATATGCTAACATTAAAAACAAGATGAACAGAGATAAAGATATGTGAGCCGGACTCTCTGGTTTGCAGATGGTGATAGTTTGTGGTAGTTGCATCATTTTCTATAATATCTTTGATTTTTTGTATATCTTCTTCTGACAGTGCGGCATCAAGGAGCATTAACACACCCTCTTTGATGATGGGCATAGCTGAGTAGATCATATATATCCCGATACCGACTCCAAGAATAGGGTCAAAAAGCTGTTCGCCTGTCACGGCTACAAGTCCTAGGGCGAGCAAAACAGCGCCGTTTGAGAAGATGTCAGTTTTGTAGTGCAGAGCATCTGCTTTTATAACCATGTTGCCTGTTTTTTTGGCAACACTGTTTAGAAACATGACAAGAAACAGTGTAATTATTATTGATACAAGCATCACGGCAATGCTTATGTTCATATACTCCATCTCTCTCGGGTGGGCTATCTTGATAAGTGCTTCGTAGAGTATGAATAGTGCCGACAGCGAGATAATAGTGCCCTCTATAACTGCCGCAAGCGGTTCCAGCTTGCTTCGTCCATAGTTGAAGTTGTCGTCAGGGTCTTTTTCTGTGTTGTGAAGAGCAAAGTAGTTAAAGAGAGATACTGTTAAATCCAAAAGGGAGTCTATGGCTGATGCTAAGACGGCTATTGAACCGCTTAAAATACCGACTGTCATTTTTATAATAACAAGCAGCGCAGCAACGGATGTTGATATGACAGTCGCTCTTTTTTCTATTCTCATTTAACAGTCCTACTAATTTTGGGTACAATTATAATAAAATAAACATATTATAGTGATTAATTGATGAACATAGAAAAGTTAAGAGCAGAACGGTTAAAGTGGATGGAGTGGAAAAACATAGCTCCGCTTAGAGAGGCTCTGAAGAGTTTGGAAGAGGGTTCTTGGGATGTTGAGCTCGGCGATGCGGTTACGGTTAGCGGAAGTGCTCCAAACAACATAGAAGAGGTCGCCAGACTGATGATGCCATGGCGAAAAGGACCGTTCAGGCTTTTTGACACATATATAGACTCCGAGTGGAGAAGCAACGTAAAATATAACCTTTTGCGAAAACATTTTAATTTAAAAGATAAAAGAGTTGCCGATATAGGGTGCAACAATGGATATTATCTTTTTAGGATGCAGGAAGATTCTCCGAAGTCTCTTGTAGGTTTTGATCCATCGCCGCTCTATAAAACGCAATTTGATTTTATAAACCATTTTGTAAAAAGCAGCATTGTTTATGAGCTTTTGGGTGTTGAACATCTGGAATTTTATGAAGAGAAGTTTGACACCATCTTTTGTCTTGGTGTTCTTTATCATAGAAGTGACCCTGTAGGAATGCTGAAGTCACTTTATAGGGGTTTAGATAAAGAGGGTGAAGTTATTTTGGATACTTTTTATATTGAGGGTGAGGATGAGATGTGTCTCTGTCCGCAATCTTCTTACTCCAAGATACCAAACATCTACTTCGTGCCGACTGTAAAAGCTTTGAAGAACTGGTGTTTAAGAGCCGGGTTTGATAGTTTTGAAGTTTTGGAAACTTCTAAAACAGAGAGTAGCGAGCAGAGAAAAACTTCTTGGATAGAGGGGCAGTCGCTGGAAGATTTTTTAGATAAAAATGACAGCAGTAAGACTGTTGAGGGGTATCCGGCACCTGCTAGAGTATATGTAAAATTGATTAAGGAAAAAAGATGAGCGAGAGAAAAGAAGAGATTTTAGATGATGATGAAGAGTTGCAGATAGATGAATATAGAGGCAAAGATGATGTTATCTTAAAAACCCATGAGGACATAAATCAAGATTTATGCGGAGAGATACAAAAGCTAGAGCAGGGGTTTGTAAAATTAAAATTAGTGACAATCTCTGAAATGGTTGCTGACTCTAAAAATTTGATACACAGCGGGTTTATCTTTAGTGCGGCCGACTACGCGGCAATGGCTGCCGTAAATGAAAGAAATGTTGTTTTAGTGGCAAGTGATTGCCAATTTCTATCTCCCGTAAAATTTGGCGATATAGTAAATTTTGAAGCTAAAGTTCGCCATAAAGAGGGCAGAAAAAGAAATATACATGTAACTGGGCATGTTTTAGATATAAAAGTTTTTGACGGGGAGTTTAAAACAGTCGTAACCGAGAGACATGTTTTAAAATTAAAGCTAAGCGGCGAAGAGGATAACGAAGATTAATTAAAGGTTCGCTATCCAGTAGTCGCTGTATTGCTGCTCCTGCTTGATGGTTGTGGTCCCGCCGTGTCCAGGATATATGGTCTTGTCATACGGGAGTTTTTTAAATTTTTCAAGAGACTCTCTCATCTCCTCTGGTGAAGAGTATGGAAAATCCGTTCGCCCGATGGAGCGTTCAAATATAAAATCCCCGCTAAACATAGCATCTTCTATCTCTATTGCAGAGCATCCCGGAGTATGCCCCGGAAAATGGCTAAATTTAACTTTTACTCCATTAAAATCAAACTCTTGGTTCGGCTTTACTTCTACATCAGGTTTTGAGGGCGGCAAATCCGGACTCCAACTGCTTCCTTGAAGAAGCATAATATCGCCTTTTGGAGTATAGAGAGGAATTTTCAGCTTCTCTTGGAGCTCGGCATTGCTCCAGACATGGTCAAAATGGCCGTGCGTGTTTAGTAGTGCGACCGGATTTGTGACATTTTGGATAACCCATGCAGCAGCACCTATGCCAGGGTCTATAATAAAATCCATCCCTTGAACGCTTACGATATAGCAGTTTGTTTGGTACTCACCCATAGCTCTTGCTTTTATTTTCATGCTGTAAACTTCTTTTTTTTAAGAAATTGTAACCTAGTAATATAAATAGATGTAAATAGTCTTGTTTTGCACATAGTTACCAAACTTTGATATAATCTTATTTGTTAAAGTTCCTTAAAGGTTAGCGATGAAAAAGTATGAGCAGATGG
>DAIDMU010000049.1 GCA_027448805.1 Sulfurimonas sp.
ATGTAGGCGCTAAGAAGTTCTTTGGGGTTAGTTTTGAGCGCAAGGTGTTACCTTATGATGTGGTTGTGGAGGAAGATTTTAATGAGAGAGTTCAAGGCAAGATGTTACTGGAGGTAGGTTTTGATAAGTCTCTTGATACACTTCAAAGGATGGGGCGGGGAGAACGATTGAGAGAGCAAACTTTTGATATTACCATTGAAGAAGAACATGTTCCCACAAAAGAAGAAGTTTTAATGAAAAAAAAGCTAAAAGATGGAGGATATAATTTTGAGTGATAAGAAATATGTAGAGCAGAAATTATCTTTAAAATCTTTTTATTTGAATATCCCTAATATTGACAGAGCCTGTAGTACCGTAATAGAAAACAGTACGGCTATATTTTTACCACACAAGCGACTAGATAAGACTAAAGCTCAAGAAAGATTTTATAAAGATAATCAGACACTAGAGGTTAGTAGTAATCTTTTTGATAAGGTAGAAATAAAGGGTAGATTGTTGTGCCAGACACACAAGGATATTTTAGAGGTGTTACTTACTTCGCCTAAGATCTACAACAAAGAAACAAAAGCTTTTACTGTTAAAACCACTGCATACAAAATACTGCAACGTTTAGGTAAGGCTACAACAAATAAGAAGTGGGTTAGTCAGAAGTTAGATGAGATAGCAGAGTGTAGAGTAAAAATAAAATTCAATAGTTCTGGTGAGGATTACACTTTTAACTTTGGATTTATAGATGCAATACTGGGGAAGAATGATAAAGAATACGCCATAAAGTTTGAAGCATCATATTCTCACTTTATGGCAAAAAATGAGATGCTTGACTACTCAAAGTATGTCGATGATATATTGGCTATAGACAGTGCATTTGTACGCTCTGTAGTACGCTATATGCTTACAAATAAGGGAAATAATAGTCAAATACGAATTAATAATTTGATTGAGATACTTAATTTGAGAGAGCTAATAAGTGAAGAACAGTTGAAAGATGATCTTACTGATTTGCGCAGAGAAGAAACACAGGAAATGTTGAAAGAAAAGTTTGGAATCACGCTTACTAACGAAGAAAAAACAATTACTTACAATGCCACAGAGCCACGCTATCATATTCAGCCTGTGCTTGATTTAAAATAAGAGAGTTCATAATATCGTACAATGATTCCTCTGGGGCTATAATATCCTAATGAATTCGTGTTTTATTAGGATATTATGGATTTATGGGGCTATAATATCCTAAATTAGGGTTATAATATCCCAATAAGGGGTTATAATATCCCAATAAATGGGCTTTCCTATACATGTTTATACAGTTCTATAAACTGTATAAACACAAAAAAATAAAAACATCTCTAGTCTAGGAAGAATTTCCGCAAAAGCGGAAATCTCTTCTTACTAAGTTCGCATTCGCGAACAGAATGTTCTTTAGAAAAGAACCAAAGAGTTGGGCAAGTAGCCTTGCTTTAATAAAATCGTTTACTAACGATTTTGATAGTGCATCCGCACCAGTTAAAAATAAGGTTTTTTCTCTTCTGGCTTAAGCTACAATCGATTTTGATAGCTTTTTGGTACTAGGTGTTGGCTGTGGTGTTTTGATGGCTTATTTTGAGTAAGTGTTATGTTGTACTTTTTCATAATTAGATTGTTTAAGTTTTCTCCTAAATATATTAAACCTTAAACGACTAAACCCCGTATTTACGGGGTTCTCTAAATCCGTTTAAGGTTCGCAAAAACGCTCCGAAACTTAAACGTCCGATGAGAGCGGGTTTTGGTGGTTAACATAATGGCAGTTCTATTAAAAGTTAATATCACACAAACCAGTAAATATAATACTTTTATTGGCTCTTTTTAAAATAGCCCAAGCCTACCAAAAGTTTATGGTAGATTTAGAATTTTATCGAGTAATTTGAGAAGTAAGTATTACTCCATTTGTATATTCAATTACAGAAACAATTTTATACTCGTTAAAGCTATCAATTCTGATAGATTTAATCGTATTGTCTCCAGCGTTTATTTCTTTTACTATTTTAAGATAATCATCTACTGTTCCAGTACTTTGATAACCTGAAGCTCTTGAAGTTACTTCATAAATAGAAGTAACATAACAATTTTGGTTACTATCTAATGCAAAATCTTCACCGTCTATAATTATATCTCCGATTTTTGTAGTGTCGCCATCAAGAGGTTCTATAATTTCAATTCCTTGCGCCACCTTTCCATCACACACACTATTTTGAGTAGTTACCATATAGTCCCAAGTTCCTATTAAATTTACTGTTATTGGTTCTGGTGGAGGAGTGCTATCTCCACTACTACTACCTCCTCCACAAGCTGTAAAAAATAATGTTGCTAGTCCAGCTACTAAGATCGTTGTCAATTTTTTCATTCTAATCCTTTTAGTTAAGATATAGCAGTGTATCATTTTTTTAAATGACTACTGCTTGCATTTGAATACTAAAGTAACCCTAGGATAATTGCCTAGGATATATGGGCCTTCATTTTGTTCTAGCCTAACTACTTCAAAATCTTTACCTTTTCCCTTACAGTAAGCAGAAGCTTCTTTATATGCATTTGTTCTAATGTCCTGTAAACCTGATAATCCTGTAGCTGCTTGGTTTGTAATTGAATGCGTCCCGCTTCCTGAAGCATATACTCCAGATTTTTCCGAACATCCATTTAGTAGTAATAGTGCAAGTATTGGCAGTCCTAGTAATATCTTTTTCATCTTCTTTCCCCTTGTATTTAATATTTTAGTGTGACAATTATATCTATCAGATTAACATAATTCCTTATTCTATAAAATACTTTTTATCCCTACATCACCAGGTAAAAACGGATCTTCGGTATTATGATCCAAAACGGATTGGATTACTGGCTGCTGATACTCTTCTTCTTTTTCTCGGATCGGTTCTCTTTCTTCTTCTTTAATATGTACCGGTACCGTTTTAAAAAATTCTTTCTCTTTGATGTGTCGCTTCTTTATTTGGTCGAGGACGGTCTGTCTAATAATGTCTGGAAGCCAATCAACAAAGAGCTTGAGAACTTCTGTAAAAGTTCTTCGATGCTTTGCCCTTCCCCTGTTTCCGATTCCTTTTTCAAGAGTGCCAATATCTGTGATAACTGCGTCTGCATAATCTTTAGTTCTTGCTGCACTGCTTCTTGTTCTGCGTTCCTTGCTTGCTCTAAGCTCTCCAATTCTTTCAATAGTCTCTGTTCTAGCTCTGTCATCTATTCTCCTTTGAGCCTCTTCAATAGGCCTTTTTTCGTGATTTGTGCTGTTGTTTTGCCCTCGCTCTCCTGGAATTGATACTCCAGGTTCAACTCCTCTAGCAACGCTTTGAGCAAGATGCCCTGCCTCTTGCGTACTCTTTTCTCTGCCTTCAAATCGTTCTCTATTGCTGTTAGCTTGCTGTTTAACGATTTCATCAAGTTGTTTTCCAACTTCTTCCACCGTTCTTCTTGTTCCGTCTCTCGCTGTGCTCTTGCTTCTTGCGATTTTTTTTTCAATTCCTCGAACTCCGTACTCAAAATCTTCTCCATAAAAACTACCTTTCAAACGGTGATTGTTGCCGTTTTTATCTATGATTGATATATACTCTTTGCCATGTCTATTGACTTCATACCCCCACTCACTAAGCTGATATATCAGCTCTGTCCTGTTGTTGATGATGCCTTCAAAAACCAAAGGCTTTAACGCCTCGTCAAACGCTTTTTTTATGTTTTCCTTTTTTGCGCTCCCGCTCCATGCCGGTGACTTTTTTGTGATGAACTGGTTATCTTGCCACTGAGAAAAACCCATCTTTAAGTTGATGTAATCTTGAAAGAGGTCTTTTTTTATAAAGTCTCTTTTGACAAAATACGGGTTAAGAGATAGACCAGTTTTGCACTCAATTCTCGGTATCACATAGTGTATCTCTGTACGGTTTTTGTCAGTGTGACGGACAAGCAAACAGTCGTACTGGTCGGGGTTCATGCCGGGGAAGGTCACTCTTTTCCACTCCTTGATTACCTCTGCAATCTGTGCATCTGTCAGCGTTTCTTCAAAGGAGAGTACACCGCTAGACCACGACCACTTCTGCTTGCGCGCTGCTTGCTCGATGTAGGCAAGCGTGACTTTGGTTGAACCCTCAATAAGTACGGCTGTAGCGTCGTTTACGCGGGTATCAAGCAAATATTCTAAGGTTGCTTTTGCGCCTTTTAGTGTGCGACCACCTGTGAATGTCTTGTGTATCATAGTAGTTTCTCGATGTCTGTATTGATTTTTGATAGCAGTTCAAAAGTCACTCGGTCGACTGACTTTTGTATGTTGCATTGGTGCGCGATCTGGTTTAGATTGATACCGATTTTTTTAACCTCACCTATCAATCTCAGCTCGACGGTTTTGTCTTCAATGGTTGCATTATTGAAAGCCATTTTAAGCATAGCGGAGACGGACATATTTTGCTCGATGGCGATTTTGTTTGCCCTGGCATAATCTTCTTTGGACACATAAGTTGATAACGTCGGCATCAAGTTTCTCCTTTCATTAAATGGATATAGTAGCCGTAAGGCAAAGGGGGGTGTTAGGGGGTCTCCCCCTGCAAGAGACCCCAAACCTTTAGGTTTGGGTAGTCTCGCTTATTCAGTATCTCAAAAATTATCATAGCACGGAAAGTCGTTCTGCGCCAAATATGCAAACAATTTATTTTTATTACTGGGCTGATCTTCGCTGCGCTACGATCTGATTCGCCCATACAAAAACTCATTTTCATATTTGATTTTTTTTCGGAGAGGGGTGGGGCAAGGTTTTTTTGTTTAAAAAAGCGGCTCAAATTTCAAAATGATTCGAGAATCAATTTTGAGGGCTTTTTACTTTTGCTTTTGCTAAAGTAAAGATGATTTTTTTAAAGCAATTATAGGGGTATTTTTGTGCTTTTATGTGGGTATTTTTTGGATAGTGGGAATTGAAAAAATACCCTTTCTTTAGTTTACAAAAAGTAAACCTTTTTTATACCTTTTAGTAAACTTTTTTAATTCTATTTTGTTTACCTTTGGTTTACAATAGTGTGTTATACTATGGTAAACCAAAGGAGAAACGATGCAAATCGCCAAAAAACAAAAAAAAGACACGGCAGTATCTACGAAGATCACCGCAGAGCAAAACGAAAAGCTCGTAAAACTAGCTCAAAAACACGGGGTAACGAAGTCCGCTTTGATAGCGCAACTGCTTGAAGATGGGTATAAAACAGCGACACGCAACAAAACGTTCTGAAAATCGTTGCTGAAAATGCGATTTAAGCCGTTTTCTGCCGTCAGGCATAGTCACATATGGAGTAAATGTTAATTTTTGATTGTAGAGTAAGCCAGGTGCTGTAATATGATTAGCTCACAGTTTATGATGTGAGGGAGTTTTTGTCCCTTAGCAAAAGTCAAACCCTTTAATACATAAACAGCAAGCGTCGCAGACATTAAGAAGCGACCTTAGGAGCTTCTATTAACGCGGCTTTGCCGCCCCTTTAGCTGTCCGCAGGACGGTATAGATAGAAATATCGGCAAAGCCGATTTTCCTTAGCTATTACGCTTGATCTATCTTAAAAAGCCCCTTTCCCCTTAAAAACCCCATACCCTTGTTATACAAAACTTGAGATATTGAATAAACTAAGAACCTTGAGTATTGAGTTGGCCGTGAGCCTCCGTATTTACGGGGTTAGATGGGCACAAATTTGTCAAACTACCGCCTATATTTGTCAAACTACCGCAATTTTTCTTGTCAAACTACCGCAATTTCTTGTCAAACTACCGTATCTTTTTGTCAAACTACCGTATTCGACAATTTTGTGTTATAATACTTATATTTATCAAAATACTGCATTACGAAGGAATACTAGATGAGTACGAGTCTATTAAGCAACATAACAATTAACAAGCATAACGCTCTTACAGACGGTTATATTCCCAAAAAGGGTCGTGAGATACTGCCTGATAAGCTTATAAACGCTTTGATGTGGAAATATCAACAAGATGGCGGCAGCTTTAGTGTGAGTAAGACTGATCTACGAGAGCTTCTTGGTTTAAAGTCATCAAAAGACGATGAACGGATCTGGTCTGCTTTGGCCACTCTTGCTACACCGATACATGTGAGAGATTTTACTTTTCAGGGAAGAGAGATAAAAAGAGCAGCAGTCTCTTTTTTGATAAACCCTAAAGAGTACAAAGATTCGGAAGGAACGATAGAGCTAACAATAAGTGAGGAGATGATAGAGGTGTTAAAACAAAAAATTGGTTACACACCCCTTGAGCTC
>DAIDMU010000050.1 GCA_027448805.1 Sulfurimonas sp.
ACCCTACTTTGATGAGAAAATATCCTCAACAATGCAGGTTCTCTCAGATTGGGTTGCAAACAGCAAGCAGGTTTTGACTTTTTAAGCTATTTAAACCAGCTCTTCATCTTCTCTATAGCAGAGTCAAGCACGCTTTCGTGAAGCTTTTTTAACATCAAGACCAAATCATGATCATAACTCTCTGGCTTTTGCGTTTTGTCTCTTGCCAAATCAACAGCATCATTCATCAAAAAGATATTTACTTTTTCTCCGTTTTTATGAAGTGTTGAAGCTAATCTCAGGGCATTCCACGTAACATCAGACCCATCATAAGGCTCGTGATTTAATATAATAGTAATCATTTTTACTCCTTTTTAAAAACTATAAGTAAACTGCGCGACAAGCCCAAAAGCATTCTCATCTGTTATGTAGCTGTTTTTGCTCATTGCCTCTTTTATGTAGCCGCCGCTTATAAAGTAGCCGACACCAAAGAGAAGGTCAATGTTTTTTGAGTAGTTGTATGTTGCAAAGATATCTATCTCATCTCCGTAGTGGTCGTTTTGCATAGAAGATATTTCATAACTGAGCCATTTGTTGCTCTGCTGTTGGGCATAAAATTTATGATACTCAATTTTTATATTTGTTTGCGGATTTGGAATAAAAACGCTAAAGAGTTCATAATCTTTTATATTTTGCCACTGCATAAGGTTTAATCTTCCGTAATACTTGTCACTCGCTCCAAATACGGCATCAAAATTTTCGTTTGCCTGGGTGTTTGGATTGTCTCCGCTTGCATATGAGTAGGCAGCTCCCACTTTGGTATTTATCTCTTTAAAGCTATATCCGCCCTCTACGTGGTAACCAACACCGTCAATTGAAACACTCTCATTGGTTACTTTCGTGTAATCGCCAAAAGATTTTATATATGTCATATCGTAAAAGAAGTTATATAAATCTTTGTCATAAGCTCTTGCTCCAGCGTAGTAGCCCTCAAGAGAGTTATAGACCTCATTTTTCTTATCGTTTATTTTGTAAGCCAAAATCGGCTCTAAAGCTGCACCTTTTTTATAAACATAGTGTCCGTAGACTCCGGCTCCGTGATAACCGTGACGATGGTTTAGACTAAAATCATCCGGGTCGTGAAGCATAGTAGCACCGTAGAAGAAGTCTAAAAAGTTTTCTCCTTCTTTTAGAGAAACTTTAATAGCATCCCAAATCCATTTGCCTGAGTTTTTCCACTCTCCCGGACCAAAGGCTCTTAAATCTCCGTAACTGATACTTTGTCTTCCTGCAGTAACGGTTACATTGGCATTTTTATACTCCAAATATGTTTTACCCAGTTCAAAAAAGTCTGTTTGAGTACTGTTAACCTGTCCAAACTCTCTGTTGTACCAGTCACTGCTCTTAAATCCCCAATCAATCACTCTTGCGTCCTGCATAGAGACTTTTGCGCTCCAGTTATCGTTAAAGTTGTAGATGAGTCCAAGCTGGACTCTTGTCATAAGATAGCTGTCATGAGCCTCTCCGACTTTAGGGTTTGTTCCGTAATACTTCTCATTCATATTATCAAAGCTCTCATAGCGGAGTCTTACCTGTCCCTCGTAATCAAACTCAGCGTAGAGTGATGAAGCTACAAGAAGTAAAAGTGAGAGTTTGGCGGCTTTAGTTTTCATCTGCTTATCTCGTTGTTAACGCAGTAACACCTAAACCTGTCTTTACGCTATAACCGGCTTTTGCCCAGTCTTGTATGCCGCCTTTGAGATTTTTGACATTTTTATAACCCATTTTTTTAAGTGTTTGTGCCGCCAAAGCGCCGCGTCCGCCGTTTCTGCAATAGGTAACGACTGCCATGTTTTTATCTTTTATTTTCTCTTGAACTTCCCACTCCAAGTTACCGCGAGTGATTGAAACAGTATTAACGGAAACAAAATCATCAAAGAGATATCCCTCTGCCCTTTGCTCTGTCTCTCTTACGTCAAGAATAATAATGTTCTCTTCATTCTCAAACATGCCTTTAAGCTCTGCCGGAGTAATTTCTTCAGACTCTTTTTTTGCTTCATTTATTAGCATCATCTTCGCATCCTCTGCCGCAAAAACAGATGATGAGATAAAAAGCAATCCTGCGCAAAGCAGACAATTTGCTATAGTTTTTTTCATTTTTTGTCCTTTTAAAACACTATTTGCATATTTAGGCATTTAACTAAATACATCTTGCTATGGTATAATTTTTCAAAATATTTGTCAAGGAACAAAATGTTGGACATGCAGCAAAAAATCAAAATCTTCAAGGCTCTTGGGAATGAAACGCGTTTTTTAATTTTTAAAAATGTTTTTACCGGCGGCTATGTTTGCTCCATTGACGATAAAAACCCAAAAGCAGAGACAAATCCTCATGCTACGTGTGTTACGACAATAGCAAAACATTTTGATTTTTCTCTGCCTACAATCTCAAAGCATCTGCAGCTGCTTCGTGAAGCAAATATTATAAAAATGCAAAAAAAAGCAAATAAGATATATATAGAGCCAAATATAGAGACCATAAGAGAGCTTGGCGGTTGTTTTTCTACGCTTGTTGAAAATTTTGAAAAAAACAGAGAGCTTTTTTTTGATGAAGTTGCTTTGAAGTAATTAAATTCTCCTCAGAAAAGTTATGATACACTTTTGCCATTTTAAATGCGAGTAATTATATGAACAAAGATGCCCTTAAAAAGAAACTATCAACGCTTGCACTCTCGATGTTCAGAAAAGATTTTTTCGGTATTTTCCACGGCTCAATATCTGCAAAGACAGAATCAAACCGCTTTATTATAAACACGCAAGAGGCTATCTTCGATGCGCTTGACAGCAGCACACTTATAGAGCTCTACTATAAAAAAGATTACAGATGGAATCAGGCAAGCGTTGATTCAGACATACATCACAGCATCTACTCGCAAATATCAGACGCAAAATTTATCTGCTTCAGCATGCCTCCCTTTACTACGGCATATTCGCTTGACCACAACATTATCACTCCAAAAGATTATTTCGGGTATACGGAGCTTGGCTCAATAGAGATAGTTGACCCTAGAAATTTTGATGACTGGTACGAGAGAGCAAGCAGTGAAATTGCCTACTATTTTCAGAGCAAGAAGACGGATATCATGGTTATCAGAGGTTATGGAGTCTACACTTTTAACAGAGATTTGCATGAGATGGCAAAAAAAATCGCTATTTTAGAGAAAAGCTGCAGGCTGCTTCTGCTTGAAAATACCAAAAATGACTCTGTTTTTGATTAAGATAACCGTTTTATGGCCTCATAGGCAACATCCATCATCTTGTCGCACTCATCTTTTGTAATGATGTATGGAGGCATAAAATAGATGACATGTCCAAGCGGGCGCAGTAACACTCCGTTGTCAAGTCCATACTGATAAACTCTAAGCCCTATTCTCTCTTCTGGCCTATACCCTTTCAACTCTACCGCACAAATCATGCCTGTCTGTCTAACTGAGGCAACGTTTTTTAGCTCTTTAAATTTGGAGAGTTTGCTGCCCATATATATAGCCGTTTCTCTGTTTTTTTCTATAACGCCATCTCGCTCAAACAGATCAAGAGTAGCATTTGCAGCTGCACATGCAAGCGCATTTCCGGTATAGCTGTGGGAGTGCAAAAATGCCTTGTGTTCGTTGTAATCGCAATAAAATCTTAAGTAAATATCGTTTGTTGTTAGTACAACCGAGAGCGGCAGATAGCCGCCTGTCAACCCTTTTGATAAGACAAGAAAATCGGGTGTTATGTTAGCGCCATGGCATGCAAACATCTCCCCAGTTCTTCCAAAACCGACCATAACTTCATCTGCTATGAGATGAATATCGTATCTGTTGCAAATTTCTCGCACCAAAGTTAAAAACTCTTTATGGTACATGTGCATATATCCGGCACCCTGCACTAACGGTTCAAGTATTATCGCACTTATCTCATCCGACTTCTCTATGCAGAGTTTTTCAAACTCTTCTGCCGCCTCAATTGCCGCTTCCACGCTCATATCTTTTGGCACTGGCGTCTGTACACTCTTAATCAAAAGAGGTTTATAGGTATCTTTGTAGAGTTTTACGTCTCCGACACTAAGCGCGCCTATCGTCTCCCCGTGATATGAGTTTGTTAGAGAGACAAAAATTTTCTTATCCTTGCCGCTGTTTTTATGTGCGTGATAACTCATCTTCAAAGCCACTTCAACGGCGCTTGAGCCGTTATCGGCATAAAAACACCTGTTAAGTCCGACTGGCGAGAGTTTTATCAGCCTCTCCGAGAGCCTAAGAACCTGCTCATGCGTAAATCGCGCCAAAATCACATGTTCTAAGGTTTCAAGCTGCTCTCTTATTTTTTCATTTATATAGCTGTTTGTATGCCCAAAAAGGTTTACCCACCAGCTACT
>DAIDMU010000051.1 GCA_027448805.1 Sulfurimonas sp.
TCTCTGTTTGTTGATTTTAAAAATGGTATATCCATTAAAAAATATATCAAAAATTATTAGAAAGTTTGGAGACGGAGAGTACAACTTAAGAATCAAGACAAGCAACAAAGATGAGATAGGCGATGTTGCAAAAACATTTAATTCTATGGCATCAAATATTGGGGATTTGATAATATCGAGGCAGAGACTGCTCCGTGATATCGGGCATGAGCTAAAAACTCCAATCTCCAAATCAAAAATAGCTCTAGAGATGATTGAGGATGGCAAATATAAAAAAATACTGAGTAAAGCGTTTTCTCAAATCGATGAGATGGTTAATGAGCTCTTATACATAGAAAAATTGAGTTCAAATCAAAATAGATTAAATATCGAGACATTTAGTTCTGAAACACTTGTCGGAGAGGCGCTCTCAAGACTTTTTATAGAGGATGAATCCCTTGTAAACATCTCTATAAACTCCAGTTTTGAAATCAAAGGAGATCTGAACTATCTCGCAATAGCCCTAAAAAATTTAATAGACAATGGACTTAAATATGGAACTACAAAACCAGTTTATCTGCTTATTGATGATAGAAAGATATACATAAAAAGTACAGGAGAGCCTCTTGATAAACCGCTTGAGTACTATTGTGAAGCTTTTACGCAGGGAGATAACTCCAGAAATCAGGCCGGATATGGTTTGGGACTTAGCTTGGTACAAAGAGTGGCATATAAGCACAACTATATATTTTCATATTATCACGAGAGCGGTTTTAATATTTTTGTTTTAGAGATGTAAATTTTTCAGAGTCCTTCAAGAAGAAGATACCAGAGCCTATCTATCTCCTCATCATTTAGAAATAGTGTCGTTTTATTTTTATACAGCTCAGTAATGGCATCCTTTTTTATGCTAAAAGTGTGCGTACACTCTTTGTGAGTGGGCAAAAAGGCGCGAAGAAGCGAAATGTCATCTTCCACGATAGAGCCAGAACAGATAAAACACTCAAATTCAGTGTGTAATCTGCCCTCATGCTCGAGTAGTTTTATGTATGACTCTATGGCAACTCTTTTTGGGTTTTGCTTATCCCAGTTCTGTGAAGCACTCTCTAATAGCTCAAAATAAAAATCATCTAACTCCTCGGCATCTTTTAGATGTTTATAAAAAAGTGCACTGAAATCCTGCCATAGCCTCAAGAGTTTATAATCATTTATCCACTTATATCCAATATGGATTACATCTTTTAGTCTTAATATGTTTGATTTAGAGGAGCTCTCTTTTTCGTAGTCAACTTTAAAGCCAAGATTTATTACTCCATGCCTCGCGCCGTAGAACCTATAAAGAGTATCTAAGCTTTCTCTTGATAGTATGGTAACTATTAAATCTTCATCTTTAACTCTGTTATGATTTAGAATGAAACCCTGCATCGACCGCTTCTTTTATACACATATTTTATTTTTAATAAGAAAATTATCTTGATATTATATTTTTTTAAACCTTTGAATTGTATAATGCAACTCTTATCTCTAAATAGACTAAGTTTGTTTAAAAAGAGATTAAATTTATAATAAATTTAGAAAAATTGCAAAGTTTAGGAGTTAGTATGGTTGAATATCATGATTTGTTAAGGTCATTCAGAGATAATTGTGGTTTTGGGCTTGTAGCAAATATTAAAAATAGAGCATCACACAAAGTTCTTAACGACGCAATAACCGCATTAGAGAGAATGATGCACCGCGGTGCTGTAGCTGCTGATGGAAAAACGGGAGACGGAAGCGGTCTTCTTTTGTCTTTTCCTGAAGAGTTTCTTCGCAAAGAGGCTGCTAAAAACGGTATTGAACTGCCAAAACAGTTTGCTGTTGCATCGATTTTTACAAAAGATATCAATCACCTTGCTGTCGTAGAGGCAGTTTGTGCAAACAATGATTTAAAAGTTGTCCTTCGCAGAGACGTTCCTGTCGATACGAATGCGCTTGGAGAGCAGGCTCTTGCATCACTGCCGCATATCGTTCAGCTATTCATAACTCCTAATTCAATAATGGCTACAAATAGATTTGATGCGCTTTTATATCTGTCTCGCAAAGAGAGCGAGCATAAATTGGTAGATGATAGAAACTTTTACATAGCTTCAATGAGCTCAAAAGTTCTCTCATATAAAGGGCTAATCATGCCTACTCATATAAAAGAGTTTTACAAAGACCTAAATGATGAAGATTTTAAAATATCATTTTCACTGTTTCATCAAAGATTTTCAACAAATACGCTTCCTGAGTGGAAGTTGGCTCAACCGTTTCGTGCAGTTGCGCACAACGGCGAGATTAACTCTGTTGAGGGGAATCGTTTTAATGTTGAGATAAAATCCGAATCAATCAAGAGTGATGTTTTCACAGATGAAGAGATACAGAGGATATTGCCGATTTTACAGCCAAGATCATCAGACAGTGCTTCGGCCGACAACTTTTTCGAATTTCTTTTAGTAAACGGTATGGATTTCTTTAAAGCTGTTCGCGCTGTAATTCCGGCTGCCTGGCAAAACGCTCCGCATATGGACCCGGAACTACGCGCATTTTATGAGTTTCAATCAACTGTTTTTGAAGCTTGGGACGGACCTGCCGCATTTTCAGTGACTGATGGCCGTTATATCGGCTGTGTACTGGATAGAAACGGTCTTCGTCCATCAAAATATATAATAACAAAAGATGACAACCTATTAATCGCCAGCGAATATGGCGTTGTAGATATAGCAGAAGAGGATATCAAAGAGAGAGGCCGTCTGCAGTCGGGTGAGATGCTAGGACTGGATCTTAAATATGGAAAAATATTAAAAAACAGCGAAATAAATGATTATTTGAAGAGTTCAAACCCATATATGGAGTGGTTAAACGAGCATATGATATATCTTCAGGAGCATGTTGCAGAACAGTACATGTCAGCTTCTGAATATGATAAAGATGAGCTTATTGCAAGACAAAGATATTTTAACGTTACTCATGAGGTTATAGAGCAGGTTATTGAGCCTATGATTATTGAGGGAAAAGAGGCTGTCGGATCAATGGGTGACGATACTCCGCTGGCTGCATTTTCAAACAAGCAGAGAGCATTTTCAGATTTCTTCAAACAAAAATTTGCACAGGTTACAAACCCTCCTATCGACCCGATAAGAGAAAAAGTTGTAATGAGTCTAAATACTGGTTTTGGAGAGGTTCATAATATACTGGATGAAGTCCCGTTTCATGCTCATCGCCTAAAATCAAATTCGCCGATAATTACGAGTGAAAAGCTAAAAGTATTAAAATCATTCGGAGACAGAAAATCACCAAGTTATCAATCTTTTTATTGCAATAAAACTTTCTCAACCGCATATGAAGCAGATTTAAAAAAATCATTGGACTCTTTAGTAGAGACGGTGATAGATTCCGTAAAAAATGACGGTACAAGAATCGTAATCTTGGATGATTATGAGTTTAGTAAAAAAAATAAGATAATTCCTATGGCTATGGCTGTTGGCCGCTTAAACATAGCGCTATCAAAAGCCAATATCCGACACCTTGTGTCTATGGTTGCAGTTACGGGAGAGGTTATGGACCCTCACAGTGCCGCAGTGCTTATAGGTTACGGTGCAAATGCGATACATCCTAAGCTTTTGGCAGAGACGGTAATTGAGCATACAAAGAGATCACATGCGGTTACGATAAACTGCAATGAAGCTTTAAAATATGTTCACGGTGCCCTAAATGCAGGAATTTTAAAAATAATGTCAAAAATGGGAATTTCTACCATTGCATCATATAGAAATGCAGGTCTGTTTGATATCATTGGATTAAATCGTGAAATAGTTAAAGAGTGTTTTGCCACTTCAAACTCTGCACTGAGCGGTCTTAATTATGAAGATATTGACAAAAAGCTTACAAAATATCATAAAGAAGCGTTTGATAATAATGGGTTTAACAAAATTTTTCCTCTTAACATCGGCGGATACTATAAGTTTTATACGGGACAGGAGCACCATGATTTCGGTCCGGAAGTAATCCATGCAATTCACGCAACGGCAGAGAGCGGAAGTAAAAAAGATTATGATAAATTAAAAGATTTGGTAAACAAAAGAGGTCTTAAATTTATTCGTGATTTCTTTGAGATAAAATCTGACAGAAAACCTATCAACATATCTGAGGTTGAACCAAAAGAGGCTATCTTTAAAAGATTTGCATCAGCGGCTATGAGTCTTGGTTCAATCAGCCCAGAAGCGCATGAGACTATAGCTATGGCTATGAACAGAATCGGGGCTCAATCAAACTCAGGAGAGGGCGGAGAGGATAGTGAGCGTTTTGGGACTGACAGAAACTCTAAAATTAAACAGGTCGCAAGTGGTCGTTTTGGCGTAACACCTGCATATCTTCGCTCTGCGGAGGAGATTCAGATTAAAGTTGCTCAGGGTGCAAAACCGGGAGAGGGCGGACAGCTTCCGGGGCATAAAGTTTCGCCGCTTATCGGCAAACTGCGCCATACGATACCGGGTGTAACTCTTATTTCACCGCCGCCGCACCATGATATCTACTCAATTGAGGATTTGGCGCAGCTTATTTTTGATGTTAAGCAGGTAAACCCAAAAGCCAAAGTTGCGGTTAAACTTGTATCAACAATCGGAGTCGGAACGATTGCAGCCGGTGTTGCAAAAGCGTATGCCGATAAGATTATTATCTCAGGCGGCGACGGCGGAACCGGTGCAGCGCCTCTGACATCGATAAAATTTGCAGGAAATCCTTGGGAACTGGGGCTTAGCGAAGCGCATAACGCTTTAAAAGCCAACAACCTAAGAGGACTTGTAGAGGTTCAAGCAGACGGCGGTCTAAAATCTGGACTTGATGTTGTAAAAGCTGCACTCTTAGGTGCTGAAAGCTACGCATTTGGTACCGGAGTTCTGACAATCGTAGGCTGTAAAATGCTTCGTATCTGCCATGTAAATAAATGTACCGTTGGTATTGCTACTCAAAACGAGATGCTTCGCCAAGAGTTCTTTAAAGGGCATGTTGACCAGCTTATAAACTATTTTACTCTTATGGCAGAAGATGTTCGCTCAATTATGGCTGAGCTTGGTTTTAAGACAATGGAAGAGATGATAGGAAGAAGCGATATCTTAAAGGTTGTGGATGACAAGTTTGCTCAAAAATTTGATTTTAGCTCAGTTCTTCATCAAGAAAAAGGCGTAAATACATGTCAACAAAAATCAAACCACCCTTTTGATGACAATGCTTTTGAAAAAGATATTCTGCAAGAGGCTATGAGCACGATTAAACATCCTGAACATCCTGTAAGAATCAGCAGAAAAATAACCAATATTAATAGAAGTTTTGGAGCGCTAATAAGCGGAGAAATAGCTGAATATTACGGCGATAAAGGGTTGCATGCAGATACCATAAGAATAAATTTAACAGGTATTTCAGGTCAAGCACTCGGCGCGTTTTTAATCCCAGGTGTATCTATTTACCTGAGCGGCGTTGCAAATGACTACATCGGTAAAGGTATGCATGGAGGCAAAATTATTGTTACTTCTGAAAATGAAGGCGAAAAGTTCGCTGCAGGAGGAAATACATGTCTTTACGGAGCTACCGGCGGAAAGCTTTATATATCAGGAAGCGTAGGCGAGAGATTTGCCGTGCGTAACTCGGGAGCACTCGCAATAGTTGAAGGAACGGGCGATAATGCCTGCGAATATATGACCGGAGGTGTTGTAGTTATTCTTGGTCGTACAGGAATCAACTTTGGCGCAGGAATGACGGGCGGAATCAGTTTTGTATATGACAAAGAGCACAGTTTTATTGAAAATGTAAATCGTGAACTGGTTGAGTCTATCCGTATAGACACGGATGATGGGGATGAGGCTAGACACTATCTAAAAAAACTTTTAAAAGATTATTTGGTGGAAACAGGAAGCAAAAAAGCAAAAGCGCTGCTTGACAATTTTAGAGTAGAGGTTAGAAACTTCTGGCTTGTAAAACCTAAAAACTTAACTAAATTACCTATGAATTTAGAGATCGGAGATTAATCATGAGAGAATATTTAACAATTGACAGAATAGAAGCAAGAAAAAGATTAGTCGTTGAGAGAACAAAAGATTTTGGGGAAATTTACGAAGTTTTTGATAAGAGTGAAGCAGCAACTCAAAGTGAGAGATGTATTCAGTGCGGAGACCCCTTTTGTCTAAATAAGTGCCCGCTTCACAACTATGTTCCGCAGTGGCTAAAAGCTGTGAGCGAAAAGGATTTGGAGTTTGCGTTTAAGTTATCAAATGAGCCTTCCCCGTTTCCTGAAGTTATGGGTAGAGTTTGCCCTCATGAGAAGTTATGTGAGGGAGATTGTACGCTAAATGACGGTCACGGAGCTATAACAATAGGTTCCGTAGAGACATATATTACGGAAGAGGGATTTAAGGCAGGTTTTAAACCTGATTTTCCTGGAATAACAACAGATAAAAAAGTAGCAGTTATAGGAAGCGGACCGGCAGGACTATCTGCCGCAACCTACCTTCTACGCTCAGGAATTGCTGTTACAATGTATGAGAGAAGTGACAGAGCAGGCGGACTTTTAACCTATGGAATACCTAACTTTAAGTTAGACAAAAAAATAGTTGAGCGCCGTATAAAGTTTCTTCTAGAGGCTGGAATGGAGCTAGTTCTTAACTGCGAAGTGGGCAAGGATATAACTTTTGAAGAGATTGCTGACAAACATGACGCTATGTTTATCGGTGTTGGTGCAACAAAAGCTAAAAATGCCTCTATTAACGGCGAAAAAGCAAGCAATGTTTATAAGGCAATGGACTATTTAACGGCAATACAGAGAAAGAATTTTAAAACTACCTATGATAAAAAGTTTGATTTTAAAGATAAAAATGTAGTTGTCATCGGCGGTGGAGATACCGCTATGGACTGCCTAAGAACCGCAAAAAGAGATGGAGCAAAATCTGTAACATGTCTTTACCGTCGTGATGCACACAATATGCCTGGAAGTCAAAAAGAGTATAAAAATGCTATGGAAGAGGGTGTTGATTTTACATTTTTTGTCTCTCCTAAGCAGATTATTTTAAACGACAAGGGCGATGCAATTGCCGTTGAAGTTGTCAAAACAATTCTTGGCGTAAAAGATGAGAGCGGGCGTCAAAAAATGGAAGAGATAAAAGGGAGTGAGTTTAGAGTAAATGCCGATGCTATTATTTTGTCTCTGGGTTTTGATCCTGAAGTTCCGTCATTTTTGGCTGAAAATGGCATTGAAACAAACAAATGGGGCGGAATTATCATCAACGAAGAGACTCATGAGACGACAACATCCGGAATTTACGCCGGCGGAGATTGTTACAGAGGCGCGGACCTAGTTGTAACGGCGGCATATGACGGCCGTGAAGCAGCAAGAAGCATAGTGAAATCTCTTCTAAAATAAGAATAATATATTTTCTACATGTAGATTATCTGCGTGTAGAAAAGCCTACCTCAACTAATAATTAAAAAATAAAGTATAAATTTGATATAATTCGCCTCATTATATATAAAAGGATAATTTTTGAACCTATTAAGCATTTTTTCCAGAAATACAGCTACAGATAAAAATCAACCGGTTAAAAGCGAGGCTCCTGCCCACTGGGTGAAGTGCAAATCTTGCCAATCTCTTATGTACTACAAAGAGGTTGAAAATCAAAAGCATGTCTGTCCCAAGTGTGGCTACCATATTAGAATAGGCGTAAAAGAGAGAATTGAACTTTTGGCTGATGAGGGTACTTTTGTAGAGTATGACAGCAATTTAAAACCGGTAGATCCTTTGAAATTTGTAGATAAAATTTCATATAAGCAGAGACTTGAAGAGGCGCATGCAAAAACAGGCAAGACTTCATCAGTTGTAAGCGGTGAGTGCAAAATGAACGGTGTCAGCGCTCAGATTGTTATATTTGACTTCGCGTTTATGGGTGGCTCTTTAGGTTCCGTAGAGGGTGAAAAAATTGTTCGTGCAGTAAATCGTGCAATAGAGAAAAAGCAGGGCCTAATCATACTAAGTGCGAGCGGCGGCGCAAGAATGCAGGAGAGTACTTTCTCGCTTCTTCAGATGAGCAAAACCTCTGCAGCCTTGGCAAAACTCTCAAAGCACAATCTTTTATATATTTCAGTTCTTACCGATCCTACAATGGGCGGGGTAAGTGCCTCATTTGCAACTCTAGGCGACATAATCATAGCTGAACCAGGCGCTCTGGTAGGCTTTGCAGGTCAGAGGGTTATAGAGCAGACAATAGGCTCTGCTCTTCCGGATGGCTTTCAGCGAGCCGAATTTTTGCTTGAAAAAGGTTCTATTGATATGATTGTAAATAGAAATGACCTTAAAAAAACACTCTCAGACCTGCTAACGCTTCTTAAAGTTGCATAATGCGGCTTTACGCGCTTTGTGATCAAGACCTTTTGGATAAAAAAGGTCTCTCCATTGAAGACTTTATCGAAATAGCCAAGCAAAAAAATGCGGAGATTATTCAGTACCGAAACAAAAATGCGGATGTCGCATTTATAAAACAGCAGCTTATAAAAATCAGAAGGCTGTATGACGGTTTTTTAGTTGTAAACGATGCTTATGAGCTTGTAGAGTTTTGTGACGGTGTCCATGTCGGACAGGATGATTTAAGAGCCATAGATAAAGATATATTTAAAGCTGTAAAAATTCTTAGAGAAGTTATAAAAAAAGAGAAACTCCTTGGCATCTCTACGCACAATAAAGAGGAAGTTTTGCAGGCAAACTTGATGGATATAAACTATATAGGTTTAGGAGCATATAGAGATACAAATACGAAGGGTGATATATCAACGATTATCGGTGAAAAACTAGATGATATCGCCTCTCTCTCTAAACATTTTGTTGCTGCAATCGGCGGAGTAAAAGAGAGTGACAAATTTGTACATGTAACTTATCATGCAATCGGAAGTGGACTTCTTAAGTGAATATAGAAATTATCTCAATAGCAAAAAAAGAGCGTTCAATTTATGACCCTCTCTATAAAGAGCTGCAAATGATGATTTCTCGCTTTGCAAAAGTTGAAGATATAGAACTTTTTAACAAAGATGTAACAAAAGCACACACTATCTCACCGGAAGCCTCTCAAGCGGCTTATACAAAACTTTTTGAGCCGCATATATCTAAAGGTTTTAACGTTATATTGCATCCAGATGGAAAAATAGTTGACAGTTATGAATTTAGTAAGCTATTAGATGGTAAAATTGCGATTAAATTTTTCATAGGCGGAGCTTACGGCTTTGAAGAAAGCTTTTTAAAAAGAGGCGATTCTGTTATAAGTTTAGGAAATATTACTATGAGTCATAAGATTGCAAAAGCTGTATTGCTAGAGCAGATTTATAGAGGTTTTTCAATTTTAAGCAACCACCCATATCATAAATAAGGAAAGTAAGTGCAAGATAGCGAGTTAAAATACTTTAAAGAGATACTTGAGAGTAGAAAAGAACAAATTATTAAAAATATCAAAGGTGTGAATGAGGAGCTAAATCAGTTGAGTTCAATGGAACTAAACGATGAAGGTGACCACGCATCTGTTGATAACAGCTCAATGGTAGAGAGTGCTATTGTGCAGCAGCAAGAGCAAGAACTAAGAGAAATTAATGTGACATTGGGAAAAATAGTAACGGGTGATTATGGGATATGTGAAATGTGTGAAGACCCGATAGGTTTTCAAAGACTAAAAGTTAAGCCACACGCGATATACTGCATTGATTGTAGAGAAATTGTAGAAAAGTCTAGATAAGGAGCGGTTATGCATATTAAAAAATACACGATAGCAGCATTAATATTGATTATAATAGTTGGCTGGTACGTTTTCGCATATATTACTAAAGAGAGCATGAGTATTGAGTTTTTTGGCATGACACTGCCATCACTATCTATAGCTATATTAGCTGTAATCCCTATGATAATATTATATATAGCAAGTGTTCTGCATATGTCATTTTATTCGATTTTAGGTGCTCTAAAGCTTCGCAAGCATGAAAAAGATTATGAAAAAATTGTTGATGCTATAGTGGATGCCTATCTAGGCAAAGAAAATCGTTCCAACTCATTTAAAACAGAGAAGTATAAGCTTTTAGGTTTTCTTGTTGATAATGCTACAATTTTTCCTGCAGAGGGGCTTAACTCGGTAGTTGATAATAAAAAAATAAATAATGTTCTTGCTTTAATCAATGGTATTAAAAATGGGGATGTTGTTGATTTGAGAAAATATTCTTTGCCATCATCAAATACGCTTGTTATCCAAAATGAGAGAAATAGGTATAAAAAAGGCACCATCAGCGCAGAAGATATTTTAAACGGTCATGCTAAATATCATATAAGTTTACGTAAAGAAGTTTATGTTGATTTTGTTAAAAAAGCGCCGCTTTATCTTATAGAAAAATATAAAGATGCAATGAGCAAAGAAGCACTTTTTGAAATTTTATCTAGAATTAATGCAGATACAAACACTCTGGTTGTATCAAATGAGTCACTAATATCTCTCTTTAAAGATTTGAAACTAACTACGGATGACTATATAGAGGCATCAAAAAAATTATCTAAATCAATGCTTCCAGAGCAGAGAATTAAACTGTTTGAAACGTTGAGCAATGAAAATGAGATTGTAGTAGACGCGTATCTGTTTACTCTATTTGATTTGGAGATGTTGGCGCCTGCAAAAGAGATATTAGATATTTCGCAGCCGGAAGAGTATGCACATTTTAAAGCGTATAGTTCATTAAGAGAGTGCGGCAAACACTTTGACATCAATCTTTTTATATAGCTTATGAAATGATTGAAAAAAAACTATCCTTTGACGAGCCTATCTATGTCTTAGCTCCGCTTGCAGGTTTTACAGACCTGCCGTTTAGAAGTGTTGTTAAGAAATTTGGAGCTGATTTGACGGTGAGCGAAATGCTTAGTTCAAATGCTTTGGTTCACGGCTCGCAAAAAACTTTCAGTATGATAGAAAAAAGTCCGAATGAGGACCCGTATTCTGTTCAAATTGCCGGTGCAGAGGTAGATGTTATAAAACGTGCGGTTGAAATTTTAAACGAACAAGATGGCATAGATGTAATAGACCTTAACTGCGGTTGTCCAGTGCCAAAAGTGGTAGGACACGGAAGCGGAAGCTCACTGCTTTTAAATTTGCCTCTGATGGGCGATATTATAAGAACTATCAAAGATACATCAAATAAAAATTTAACAAGTGTAAAGATAAGACTTGGTTTTGAGAAGAAAAATCATATAGAAATAGCAAAAATTGTTGAGGACAGCGGAGCAGATTTTTTGGCAGTTCATGGAAGAACTCGTGCAGGAAAATTTAAAGCAGCAGTCGATTATGATGCAATAGCCGAGATAAAACAAGCTATAAAAATTCCTGTAATTGCAAACGGGGATATCGACTCATATGAAAAGGCAAAGTGGGTTTTAGAGCACACGGGCGCAGATGGAGTGATGATAGGACGCGGGGCTGTTGGTGCTCCTTGGATTTTTCATCAACTTAAATCCGGAACTAAAAATATTGACAAAAATATTAAGCATGATATAATCTTGGAACATTTTGACAAGATGATGGAATTTTACGGTCCTCATGGCGTAGTTATGTTTAGAAAGCACACACACACTTACTCTAAAGGCTATAAGGGCGCTTCTGCACTTAGAGACAGTGTAAATAGGATAGTAGATCCAAAAGAGTATCGTGCCACATTAGATGATTTTTTTAGTAATAGTGAGATAGTTTGTTAAAAATAAGTAAATTAATAAAAACATTAGATGAGAGTGATATAGGTGATAATCTACTGCACTATGACTATAATGTAAAATATTTATTATCCCTCATTAGAAAAGGCATCAGCCAAGAAGACCAGCATTTTTTGAGTTCATACCGCTCTTTTGAGGGTGAAGTATTTGAAAATTTTGTTTATGAAAAACTTTTGATATATGCGTCAGAAAATGATAATATAGAAAAGTTTGTCTTAAAAGGTTTCCATCAAGACAAAATTAAATCACATGCAAATACGCTCTCCATAAGTGAAAAACAGCAGATTGTTTATAGAACGAAAAGCAGAGAAATCAGTGAATTTGACGCCATGTTTATTACAAAAGACAAAGAGCTCTATTTTGTAGAGATGACTCTTGTAAAATCTGTGCTAAAACTTAGAAAAAGACTCAGAAAGAAAAAGGCACTGCTGGAGATAATCTTTCCAAATTATGAGATTAAAGCCCTTATTATTTTAAATGAAGGCGCAACCGGTGTCAGGCAGTTGCCGCCATACTGTACAGTTTGGATTACTGAGGAGTTCTCGGCTAAAGGTGTTCTCGACTATATCGTTGATACCGATGCCAGAAAACTTATGCCAAAAAAGAGAATTAAATCTGACAAGATGATAGAAGCGCATGCTCTAAAGTTATATCCGTTTAGATACTACAATACAATTTCATGGATTACCAAAACAATAAGAAGTAATAAAAAATATATTTTAGATATGAATTTTTTAATGAGTGAAAAAGTTCAAAGATATCATGATTTATATAACAAATTTTATATCGGTTATGTAGATGCAGCCGAAGTAAGGGACGAGTTAAACCTTGATAAAAGCTATAAAGATGACCACCGTGTTATAGTAGCAATCGAGAAGAAGCACTCAGATGAGATAACTCTGACATACTATGTACAGCAGACGCGCAAAATTTTATATCTATTCTCTTATGATGATAATAATAAGATTGTAAGAGAAAAAAAAGACCCATACGGCATAACTATAACAGAGGTTTACCATATAAGCAAGATGATGGATGAGAAGTGTAAGCTAAATGCGTCAAACCTGGCTATGATTAAAAAACTTTTAGAAGAGAGAACTGCTGCTCAGATAGATGCCTAAGCCTCGTACAAGATAGAAGCTGCCTTCTCTTTGTATGAGCGTAATGACTCTTTATATTTGTTATCTTCATTTAAAAAATTCTCAAGCTCTTTATGCCTATTTTGTAAAATAGAGTTAAAATCATCTTCCGTTGATGGTCTGTTTTCGGTAAACTTATCAAGCAGTATATTGCTCTTGCCCATAAGAACAAGATAGCTCTGCTCACCAAAATCAAGCATAACAACGCTATTTTCACCATTTAAAGATTTTTGAAATCTTATGGTAACGTTATTTGTGCTTGCCGTTGCCGTTGCAGTTGTCTGCGAGGCTGCCTCGCTTTGCATCTCTTTGTTCTCTTTAAATAACCAAGAAGGTTGAGTTTGTCTGCTTTTAGGCGCTGAAACTCTCTTTTTAATATAAAAGAGTATTGCTATTCCCAAAATCAATATTGTTAAAACAACATAGTAGCTCTGAGATAAATCGTCACCTTTTTTTGTCGGAAGAGCATCTAAAGATTCATCCTCTATCTCTTTTGGCTGTGTGGCATTTGCATTTGAGAGCACGTTTGTAGTAAATCTCAGTCTCAATCCATAGGCGTCTGATGTTTTTGAAGCTTGCAGGCTGACAGAAGGCGGTACCTCGGCAACCACTTGAGTATAGTTATCCATCGGTGTAATAGAGATAGCTTTTATATATTTTGATGAAAGTTGTTTTACCTTTGATGATTCGATTGAAGCATTTTGAAGCTTTATGGTAATGGTTGAGTTGCTTATATTTTGTTTGATAACACCATCGTATGGAGTGTCAAACGTTATCATAACATCTACTCTGTCTGTTCTGTCATAGATGTTGTAACTTAATATCTTTGAAGCATATAAAGAAAAAGGAATTATAAAAAGGAGTAATAATTTAATCATAGTTTCTCTTTGGAGAGGTGATATAAAACAGCGCTTGAGTCTAGAATCTCATTAATACGAATTGCAAGATTTTTTTCATAAACCATAACTTCACCTTTTCCTAAAATACGGCCGTTTACGTAGGATTCAACACTCTCGCCTGCCGGTTTTTTTAGATCTATAATAGAGCCTTTTGTTAGTTTTAGAATTTCGCCTACGGTCAGTTCTGTTTCGCCTAAGTCAGACACAAATTCTACTTCCATATCTAACAATCCAGAGTAATCCATCCATGAGAGTTCCGTCTCCGAATCAAAGATTGTCTCTTTGGCACCATAAGTATGTCTCTTCTTTTTCAACTATAGTTCCTTGATGGCAATAATCATCTCATCATTTCCAACTTTTAAAACTTTTGCCTGGTCATATGCAAAATCAAAGTTGTCAATCTTCTCAAAATGCGGAGTAGACATCGTATATGCGTACTCGTCCGCTGTCCCTGCAAGCACTTTGGCGCTTCCTACTATCAAGTTTGTAGTCTCAAGCATCATGTCAATCAAAGTATCTTCATCACTCACATCTTCTTCTAGCAGAAGAGTTGAAATTCTTTGAGCAAAACTCGGTGTAGCACCAATATAAACCCTATGTTTTTTGCCGTTTAGAGTTTCTATGTCAATGTAAGCAATAAGCGTTCTCATTTTAGTTATATTATCAACAATCTCATGCGGTGCTCTAATCTGATGGATACAAAAATTTTTAGAAGCTTCTATTATTATGTTTAACATTCTTTAGCCCTTGTTTAGGTGATTATACTTTATTGAATCTCAAAGTAAAATTAAACTCTACTTTATGATGATATAATTCGAAAAAAAGTTTTTAATAATGATTGAGTTGATTTTTTTAGGTGCCGGTGTCGGTACATTGTCCGGTTTTTTTGGAATTGGTGGCGGAACCATACTTGTTCCAGCACTTATGTTGCTTGGGCATCAGATAAAAGATGCTATAGGTATCTCTGTAATCCAGATGGTTTTTAGTTCTGTTTATGGCAGTTATTTAAATAGAAAAAATAAAACCTTAGATGTTCCGATGGGTCTTGTTATTGGAACGGGCGGGTTTATCGGTGCGTTATCCAGCGGATTTATAGTATCAAACATTGATGACAAAACGCTAGAGGTTATTTTTTTAACTTTTGCCATTTTCGCACTAAGCAGGCTTTTCTTTAAAACAAAAGTAGAAAAAGTAGAAAAGAATGTAAACAGAGTTATACTATTTTTAATAGGCGTGGTTCTGGGTGTGCTTGGTATGATAATCGGGGTTGGCGGCAGCATACTTTTGGTTCCGATTTTGGTTGGATTTTTACATGTAGATCTTAAAAAAGCCATATCGGCAGGTCTGTTTTTTGTTGTTTTTTCATCAATTTCCGGTCTTATTTCCCACTCTCTAAGCAGAGAGATAGATTTTCAAAGCGGAATAATAATAGGTTTGGCATCGTTAGTCGGGGTATATGTCGGAATTCACTTTAAAAATAGAGTTGATACGGTATTGCAAAAAAAATTATTATTAGGTTTTTATCTTTTAATAGTAATATATTTAACAAAAAGAATATTTTTTTAGAGGGAACTAGTCATAAATGAAAAATAGAGATGTAATTAAAATAACGGGTGCCAGAGAGAACAACTTAAAAAATATATCGCTTGAAATTCCAAAAAACCAGCTTGTAGTCTTTACTGGACTAAGCGGAAGCGGAAAATCGACACTGGCGTTTGACACCCTTTATGCAGAGGGGCAGAGGCGCTATATGGAGTCATTGTCATCATATGCAAGACAGTTTCTTGACCGTGTCGGCAAGCCTGATGTTGACAAAATCGAGGGGCTTACTCCAGCAATCGCGATTGATCAAAAAACAACAAGTAAAAATCCACGCTCAACGGTCGGTACAATAACGGAGATATATGACTACTTAAGACTTCTCTATGCACGTGTGGGCATACAGCATTGCCATAAGTGCAACAAAGAGATTTCGCAGATGAGTGTTTCGGATATAATCGGCGAGGTTGCAAAACTTCCTGAGGGGGCAAAACTTGTTCTTATGGCTCCAATCGTCAATGAAAAAAAAGGCGCATACGCCGATGTCTTAGAGTCTCTCGTACACAAAGGCTATGTCCGTGCGATGATAGACGGCGTAATGGTCAGACTTGACGAAGAGATAGAGCTTAGCAAGACTAAAAAACACACCATAAAAGTTGTAATAGACAGGGTTGTCGTAAACGAGCAAAACAGAGAGCGCATCGCGGCGGACGTTGAAAAGGCGCTAAAAGAGAGTTACGGCGAGCTTGAGATTGATATTTTGAATCACGAAGAGTTGGGACTGAAGCGCTCAAGCATTCATTACAGTGAGCATAATGCCTGTTTTGACTGTAAAGTCAGTTTTGACCCGCTTGAACCGCTCTCTTTCTCTTTTAACTCTCCAAAAGGCGCGTGCAGAGAGTGTGACGGACTTGGTCTTCGCTATGCACTTGATCAGGATAAGATAATAGATATTGACCTCTCCGTCGAGAAGGGGGCTGTAAAAATTATCTATGGCTTCAACAAGGGCTACTACTTTACATTTTTAAAAGGCTTTTGCGAGCAAAACAAGATAGATGTGACTATCCCTTACTCTGAATTGCCGGATTATCAGAAAAAAGCGATTTTACACGGAGGCATAGACGAAGTGAGTTTTCTTTGGAAAAACCACGAAGTAAAGAGAATTTGGCCTGGAATAATCAAGATTGCTTATGACATGTTCAAGGATGAAAAAGAGCTCTCCGACTACATGAGCGAGAAGGTTTGCAGTGTCTGCGGCGGACACAGGCTAAAAAGAGAGTCTCTTGCGGTAAAGGTCTCAAGCAAGGCAATTGCAGATATTTTAGACATGCCAATCTCTAAAAGTTATGAGTGGTTTGAGAATAAAAATAATTTCAACCACTTCAAAGCACAAAGTGCGCAGATATCGGCACCTATTTTAAATGAGATAAGAGAGAGGCTCTACTTCTTGTTTGATGTCGGTCTTGGTTACATAACACTTGGTCGTGATGCAAGAACCATAAGCGGAGGCGAGGCTCAGAGAATCCGCATCGCTTCACAAATCGGCAGCGGTTTGACGGGCGTCTTATATGTTTTGGATGAGCCTAGCATAGGACTTCACGAGAGAGATACGCTAAAGCTAATCCGCACACTTAGAAGCCTTCAGGAGAAGGGAAACAGCGTTATAGTCGTTGAGCATGACAAAGAGACGATAGAAAATGCCGATTTTATCGTAGATATCGGAGAGGGTGCCGGAAAGTTTGGCGGAGAGGTTGTTTTTGCAGGAACTCTGGACAAGCTGAAAAAGGCAAAAACTCTCACTGCGGACTACCTTTACGGACGCAAGAAGATAGAGTATTTTTACAGAAGAACGCAAGAGAAATATATAGAGATAAAAAATGTTACATTAAATAATATTAACAATCTTAGTGCAAGAATTCCTCTTAATAATTTTGTATGTATAACAGGAGTGAGCGGAAGCGGAAAGAGCTCACTGATGCTTCAAACTCTCCTTCCCACAGCCAGAGAGCTCTTAAACCATGCCAGAAAAGTAAATAAAGTGGCGGGTGTAGAGATAAACGGGCTTGAGAATGTAGATAAAGTAATCTACCTAGACCAAAGCCCTATCGGGCGCACACCACGCTCAAACCCTGCAACATACACGGGTGTAATGGATGAGATAAGAAATCTCTTTGCACAGACAAAAGAGTCGCAGATAAGAGGCTATACAAGCTCAAGATTTAGCTTTAACGTTAACGGCGGAAGATGCGAAAAGTGTCAAGGCGAGGGCGAAAACAAGATAGAGATGCACTTCTTGCCGGACATCATGGTCAAGTGTGATACTTGTAAGGGCACACGCTACAACCAGCAGACTCTGGAAGTTTTTTACAAGGGCAAAAATATATCAGACGTGCTAAATATGAGCGTTGAGGAGGCTTACGAGTTTTTCAGACCGATACCAAAGATAAATCAGATACTCTCAACCCTTGTTGATGTAGGTCTTGGCTATATAACTCTCGGTCAAAATGCAGTGACGCTCTCGGGCGGCGAGGCTCAAAGAATCAAGCTAAGCAAAGAGCTCAGCCGTAAAGATACCGGCAAAACACTATATATACTCGATGAGCCGACAACCGGACTTCATTTTGCGGATGTGGATAGATTGACCGGGGTTCTTCACAAGTTTGTAGAGCTTGGAAACTCGGTTCTTATCATCGAACATAATCTTGATATGATAAAAAATGCCGACTATGTTATAGATATGGGTCCAGAGGGCGGAAGCGGCGGCGGTCTGATTATAGCTGAGGGAAGCCCTGAAAAGGTGGCAGATGAGCATAAAAAAACTGGCAGTTACACAGGCGAGTATCTTGCAAAAGAGCTCGCGCTTCATGATAAAGGGAAATAATGCAAAATATAAAACTAACCGAATATAGCCACGGAGCTGGATGCGGATGTAAAATCTCTCCAATGTTGTTAGACGAGATACTAAAAAGCACTGCGCAGCAGCCTTTCTATTCACAGCTTCTTGTCGGGAATGAGCATAAAGACGATGCGGCAGCGTTTGATTTGCAAAACGGCACATCCGTTCTCTCAACGACAGATTTTTTTATGCCGATTGTTGATGACCCTTTTACTTTCGGACGAATTGCAGCGACAAACGCACTTAGTGACATTTATGCCATGGGCGGGCGTCCTCTCATGGCAATATCTATCTTCGGATGGCCGATTGAGAAGCTCTCCTCCGATGTGGCTCGCCAAGTGATAGAAGGAGGCCGTGCGGCATGCGAAGATGCAGGAATTCCTCTTGCGGGCGGACACTCCATAGACTCGCCTGAGCCGATTTTCGGGCTTGCAGTGACGGGAATAGTCGATAACAAGCATCTTATGAAAAACTCTATGGCACAGAAGGATTGTCTTATATTTTTGACAAAGCCCATCGGTATAGGCATACTCACAACCGCGCAAAAGCAAAAAAAGATAGAAGAGGGCGATATTGATGTGGCGATTGAGGCGATGACAACGCTCAATAAAATCGGTGCAACCTTCGCAACATTAGAGAGTGTCGTGACTATGACTGATATTACAGGATTTGGTCTTTTGGGGCATTTAAGCGAAGTGTGCGAGGCAAGCGAGATTAGCGCAAACGTATGGTTTGAGAAAGTGCCGCTTCTGCCAAATGTGGAAAAATACAGGACTCTAGGATGCATACCCGGCGGTTCTCGCAAAAACTTTATGAGCTACGGTCATAAAATCTCTCAAATGACAGAACAACAAAGAGAGATACTCTGCGATGCCCAGACATCAGGGGGACTTCTTGTTTTTGTCAAAAAAGATGCTCTTGATGAGTTTTATGATGCAATGCGCCAAGCAGGTTTCACACTTGAGGCGATTGGCGAGACGGCGGCGCGCAGTAAACATCTGGTAGAGGTTTTGTAGGTGTCAGAACTCTTTGATGATTTTAAGTCGATTGTCTTAAACAAAACTCCGCTTATAGACGTACGTGCGCCGGTTGAGTTTAAAAAAGGGGCATTTCAAAATGCGGTAAATCTTCCTATAATGAGTGATGAAGAGAGGCATGAAGTAGGGATTTGCTACAAAAACAAGGGAAATGCGAAGGCAATAGAACTCGGACACGAACTGGTAAGCGGTGCTATAAAAGAGCAGCGTATACAAGCGTGGCTTGATTTTATGGATGCAAATCCTTCCGCGCTTCTCTACTGTTTTAGAGGTGGACAGCGCTCCAAAATATCACAAGAGTGGCTTCGTCAGAGCGGCAAAGAGATAGTGCGTCTAAAGGGCGGATATAAGGCGTTTAGAAACTATTTGATGAGAGAGCTTGAGCATTCCCATCAGCACTTTAAGCCTATAATCCTTGGCGGACGAACAGGTTCAGGCAAAACTATACAATTAAAAGAGATGCCAAACGCAATAGACCTTGAAGGACTTGCAAACCACAGAGGCTCATCTTTTGGTCAAAAAATTACTCCGCAAACCTCGCAGATAAATTTTGAAAACAATCTGACATATGGGTTGATTCAAAAGATTGAAGAGGGGTTTAAACATCTTGTTTTTGAGGACGAGGGAAGACATATCGGCAATGTTTTTATGCCGGATAGTTTTATATCTGCAATGTCCGAGGCTCCCCTTGTTATTCTTGAGACGCCGATAGATGAGAGAATAGAGATAACGCTAAACGAGTATGTCATCGAAGCGCAAAAAATGTATGAGTGCGCGGGTTTTGAGGACATTTTAGGCGCATGGCAAGAGAGTATACAAGGCGCCATGAACAGGATACAAAGACGGCTTGGAAATAAGAGACATGAAGAGCTGTGCAGTATTTTTGAAACTGCGGTAGAAGAGCAGAAGAAAAACGGCTCGTTTGATAGATACAAAGAGTGGGTGGAGTACCTTTTAAGAGAGTATTACGATCCGATGTATGATTATCAGATACAGAAGCGTTCAGAGAAGGTTGTGTTTCGCGGAGGAGCCGCGGAGGTTTTGGAGTACGTGTCAAAATTTAATTATAAATAGTTATAAGAGCACTCTTATAAGGCTCCGCAGCACTTTTTGTATTTTTTTCCGCTTTGGCACGGGCATGGAAAGTTACGCTCAATTTTAGTGTTGTACATTTTTCCGTCACTGTATAACCAAACCCCATCTTCATAGATAAAATTGCTCTTCTCATGCTGAACTTTCACACCGCCTGCATCTCTGTAATAAGCTTTGAATTCAACCACATTTTTTTCTACATGTACAATTTCAAGACCAAGCCATGCGACGCTTTTGGAATACTCTTCTATAAGCTCCAAATCATCCTCGTATCTGTTCTCTTTTGCGGTTGTTTTTACAATATAGCCGCCATCTCCAAGCACATAGGCGCTGTATCTGCTTCTCATAAGTTCTAGTGCCGTAGATGGAGATGAAACGCCGCTTAGATATGGTTCGCAACACTCGCTAAACTCTTTTTTGCTGTTGCAATAACACTGCATAAAGACTCTCTTTTAATTAAATTATAAAATTATAGACAACCCATGTGGTAAAAAACGATAAAATAATTCCGTAGCCGACTATCGCAGAGCTCAAGCGCGGAGCAAGGCCCGCCATTGAAGCGACTGCCGCCGCTGTTATCATAGGTGCCATTGCCGCTTCCATAATGGATATAGCCGCCGCCTCAGAGTTCCACGAAAAGATATAGCAAAGAGCAATCGCTACAAGAGGTGCCAGTATAAGTTTTATACCAAGAGCTATGCTAAAAGGTTTTAAGTCCTCTGACGGAAGCCTAAATTTAAGTTGAAGACCAACAGCAACCAAGGCTAATGGAATTATCGTGTTGGCAAGAGAAGTTAGCACACCGTCTATTACCGGATGAAATGATGTGCCTATGAAAAAAAGCGCGACAAGAAGAGCCAAAAATGGCGGAAAAGTTACTATCTTTAATGACAATGCCTTTATATCTACATTTTTTGAGCTTGAATAATAAGCTGCCACAAATGATCCATAAGTGGACAGCGCGATAAAAGAGCCTAGCTGGTCATACATTAAAAGATAGCCGAGTGCCTCTTCTCCAAAATAGGCTCGAATGATAGGAATGCCTAAATAAGAGGTATTTCCTAAAACAGCCACAAGCATCAAAGCACCGGTAACCTCTTTTGTAAAGTTTAGCAGTTTAGAGAGATAAAAAACAGCCAAAGCACTAACGCTCATAACAACCCAAGCGATAACAACCGGAATAATTACCTCGTAAGAGAGGCTCAGTTTTGGAATTTTAAGCAGCACCATAGAAGGAGCCGAGATATAGAGGATAAATTGGTTCAAAATAATAGGCGTATCTTTTGGGAAAACATTAATTCTGCTGATAATGTATCCGATTGAAATTGCTACAAATATGAGTGCGAAATTTTCCATAATTAACTTTGTTTTTTGATTGGAAGTATATAATCTTTTTAATAAACTTTGACACAGGAGATGATTTATGTATAAAACATTTAAAGAGGCGATGAGTTTTAGACATGCTTGCAAACTTTTTGACGAGACTAAGAAGATATCAGAGAGCAATATAAGAGAGATACTTGAAGCAGGGCGAAGGTCGCCATCATCATTTGGCATGGAGCCGTGGAAGTTTTTGGTTATCACTAATGAGGAGCTAAAGGCTAAGATTAGACCTTTTTGCTGGAATCAGCCGCAAATAACATCTTGTTCCCACTTAGTTGTAGTTTTGGCTGCGATAGAGAGCGTAAAAGTAGAATCAGGCATACCGGCAAAGAGGTTTTTGCGCCGTGAAATGCCAAAAGAGAAGTTTGACTTTTATATGGATTTGTATGCAAAACACCTTCAAAATACTCTTGAGTCTGATGAAAACATACTCTGTTGGACAGCAAGACAGACTTATATCGCTGCGGCAAACATGATGACAAGTGCTGCAACTCTAAGCATCGACAGCTGCCCTATTGAGGGGCTTGAGAAGGAGAATGTAGAGAGAGTTTTAAATCTTGATACTAAAAAATATCAACTCTCTTTGGTACTCCCTTTTGGATACAGGGCGCTCGAGCAGTCTTCACAGTTAAGGTTAAGTTTTGATGAAGTTGTAGAGTTTATAAATTAGCGTCTGAATTTTGCAATAATCGGGTTGTGGTCAGATATTTTTTTGCTGTCTATGACGGTTGAGAATGTCAGTTCCAAACCTCTGTAAAAGATATAATCAAGCGAGTTTGAAAAAATCTTTTTTATATCTTTTTCGCTATCAAACTCAACTTTTTTTAACTCCAAATCATCGCTGAATTCGTTTAGATATTGAACTCTTTTTATATTCCATGTGTTGAAATCTCCCGCAACTATCATAGCTCCGTCGTGTGATTTGATGCTCATGTGTATATTGTTTAGCTCGTTTTTAAAATCACTGTTGTGCACAAAGTTTATGGCGTGCAGATTTACTATAAGAAGTGTCTCTTCATCCGAGATTTTATGGTGCGTAAGGAGCGAAATCTTGTGTGTGGCACATCGCAGTTCGCGTTTTTTCGTAAGCAGAGAGAGCTCATTGTGGCATGATGTTTTAAAAGCGCTTAAAACACCGAAGACGTGCTTTTTTGTCTCAATATTCGGCGATAAAATATAGGAGTAGTCGTGGAGCTCAAGCTCATGCGAGAGGCTTTTTTTTACCTCTTGCAGAAGCAAAATATCCAAATCGTACTTTTTTATAAGCGTATTTACAAAATCTTTGTAAGAGCTTTTAAGTGAGAGTTTTGCGACGTTCCAGCAAAGAACAGAAAACTCGCTGCTAAGCTTGCTCTCCTGATGTTTTAATGATTTTACAAAACTGTTTGGTTTAAACATTTTATGACTTTGCCATTAAAGCTGCGGCGCCATTATCCGCATAAGATTTTCAAAAATTCTCTTCGAGTCAGACACATTTTTTGTTCCAAAAGAGGAGTTTGCTATAAGTCTATCCGTCCATTCCTCTATCTCTTTTATAATCTTCTGGGAGTAGACAAAGAGAGCCACCTCGTAGTTTAAAAAGAGGCTTCTGTTGTCAAAGTTTACACTTCCAAGCACAACGCTTTTGTCATCAAAAAGTATAGCTTTTGCATGAAGCATCGCTCCGTTGTAGAGATGGATTTTTATTCCCGCCTCTTCAAGTTCCCTCATGTACGAGCTTCTGACAAGATTTACTATTGTATGGTTTGCCTCTTTTGGCGTAATCAGTCTTACATCCACTCCTTTGTGATGAGCGATGATGAGTGCTTCAATGAGAGAGTTGTTTGGGATGAAATAGGGGGTGATAATATAAATCCGCTCTTTTGCGCCGTATATCGCAGAGAGAAGCGCTTCATAGAGAGCATCTCTCTCCATATCAGGTCCTGATGGAACTACTTGGAGATATATATCGCCATCTGAGACTTTTTTCTCTTTGGCAAACCTCAGTTTCTCATCTGAAGCGTAGAACCAATCCGAGGCAAATATTTCAAAATATTGCTCTACGGATGATCCCTCAATGAGAAACATAATATCTTCCCATCTTTTTTTGCTATAAGTCGGTCCTATGTACTCATTTGAGAGATTTGCTCCTCCGCTTATAACTTTTTCATTGTCAAAAATATAGATTTTTCTGTGATTTCTTAGGTTTATGTAGTTTCTAAATGGCATATGAAATATCGGCATGAAGAACTTTATCTCTGCGCCCGCTTTTTTTAGCTCTCTAAATCTATGTTGAGATAGATATAGAATAATGGAACCTAAAGAGTCTATGAGTATCTTTACCTCTAAACCCTCTTTTGCTTTTTTTATCAAGGCCTTTACAATCTCTTTTGTTACTTTGTCATACTCAAATATATAGGTGCTTATGTAGATTGAACTCTTGGCTTTTTCTATGCACTCCATAAATGCCTCATACGCTTTTGTAGAGTCTGTATATATCTCAAAGTGCATATTTGGACTTGCGTCGGCTATTTTATAGTTTCTTAAAACTCTGTCTATATTGTTTTGTATATTTTGGTCTGTTGGTTTGTTTTTAAGCTTTAGGGAACTCTTTTTGTATCTGTTTTTTCTTTTTCTCAGTCCGATTACGAAGTAGAGCGGAACAGAGATGTATGGGATTAGAATAATGGAGAGAAGCCAAGCGATGATGGCGCTAGGCGAGCGTCTATGGTAGAGCATGTGAATAAGTATGGTAACGATTAAAAGACCGCCAAAAATTATTAAACCGTGGTACAGATATATATTTTGCGTGCTGCTTATCTCTTCATTCATTGGAAAATTATATCATCTTTCATTCATTTTACGCACTAAAACGAACTCGTCCGTTTTAGTGGCAAGGACAATTGTGTCCCTTGCAACCCCCTAAAGCTACGAAAAATAAGTTTTTCGAGATTGATAGAATATTTTACAAACTATTTTTGTTAACACTCTTTGGTATAATTACGAAAAATTTAAAGGCTATTGACATGTCAACATATATTTTTGGTCACACAAATCCGGACTCCGACTCCATAGTAGGGGCTATCTCTTTAACATATTTGAAAAACAAGCTTGGTGAAGATTGCTGTGCTACGCGTCAAGGCGATATCTCGCCTGAGACAGAGTTTATTTTAAATAGATTTGGCGCACAAGCACCTGAACTTAAAACATCTTACTCAGGCGAAAATGTTTATCTGGTTGATTTTTCAGACCTTGCTCAAGCCCCAAAAGATATAAAAGAGGCAACTATTTTAGGTATAGTTGATCACCATAAGCTAGGCGACATTACGACGGACACACCTCTTGAGTGCTGGATTCGTCCGATAGGGTGTTCAAATACCGTAATAAAAGAGATGTATGACTATCATAAAGTTGCCATTCCAAAAGATATAGCGGGAATGATGATGTGCGCGATTTTGAGCGATACGGTGATATTTAAATCTCCTACATGTACAAAAGTTGACACAAAAGCTGTAAAAGAGTTGGCTGAAATTTGCGGCATTGAAGATTACAAGGCTCTTGCAATGGAGATGTTCATCGCAAAATCTGCCGTTGAGGGTGCAAGTGCTCGCAACTTAAACACAAGAGACTACAAAGCGTTTGATATGAACGGAACAAAAGTAGGCATAGGCCAGCTTGAGATGGTTGATATTTCAGTGCTTGAGAGCAGAATAAACGAACTGTTTGAAGATATGAAGCTTATGAAGCAAGAGGATGGGCTTCACACAATAATAATCCTTTTAACGGACATTATGAAAGAGGGCTCTCAGTTATTGGTAATAAGTGATGATTTAAGCAAGGTTGAGAGCGCGTTTAAGATTAAAATCCAGAACAACCAAGCGTGGCTGGATGGAGTTTTAAGCCGTAAAAAGCAGGTTATCCCTTTTCTTCAACCGCAATTTTAATACTAAATATGCCGACTCGGCATATTTATATTTTTTCTTCTTTTTTATAGGTCAAATGTATAATTAACTTCAGCAAACTCATAATTATTATTCCCGAGAGCATTCCCGCAACGATGAATGACAGGTACTCATTTTGTGAAATTTGTTTTCCATTGTACGCAATAGTTGCAATAGCAATAAGAAAAGTAAGCGGCATAGAATCTCCAAGAGCCAGCAGAAAAGTTCCTTTAGCCCCCAAATAAGAGCTATACGCCGCAAAAGAGCTGACTGTTCTGACAAAAATCAATGCAAGTAAAATCAGCAGAGCATGGGTAATAACTTCAACAGAGAATATAAGATTTAAATCCAGAGTTGTACCGACATATATAAAAAACAGCGGAACTAAAAAGCCAAATCCTATCTTATGCAGGGTATGAGGGAGGTCAGTTTTATGTTCAAAAAAGTTTGCTATAAATATTCCGGCAAAGAAGGCTCCCAAAACCATATCGATGTTAAAAAAATTCATAATTGAAGTAAGAATAATAAAAAGAGCAACACTTATTCGTATGCTTTGAACTTTAGAGTCATCATCAGGCATAATCATTTTTTTAAGCTCAGGATACCACCAAAAAATCAAATTAACAAACTTAAATGAGTAATAAATAGCAACTAAAACCCCAAAGAAAACAAGTATGTGCAGATACAACTCTATATTCAGCCCATGACGAATATAAGATTCAAAGACTACAATTGCCGAAATACTTATAATCTCCCCGATAACACCGACAATAAGAACTACCTCAAGCCATTTATGCTTTTTGCCGTGTTCATTTATAAGCGCCATTATCATTCCAAGTGAAACAATGGGAATAGCAACAATATAAACAGGACTTAAGTTAAAGATTAGATAGAGCAAAAAAGAGAGCGTGTAAAGCGTTGTAAAGTAGATGATTGCTTTATTTAAAAGATTATTTTTATGTTGTGTATATTTTTTTAAATCTATCTCAAGTCCTGCTAAAAACATAAGATAAAAAAATCCTATTTTTGCTATCTGCGCAAATATATTATTTCCTAAATCAATAAAACCAACCCACACCGCAAGAGAGCCTAAAAGTATCTCTACGACAACAACAGGCAAGCGGCTAATCTGAGAAATTACCGGAGATGAGATTAGCAGCAGTGCTAGTTTTGTAAAAAGTATATAGTTTTCCATCAATTTCCAGATAATTTTTTCAGATTGTACTATAAAGATGCTTATATGCTAAAGTTCAAAAGCAACGCAACAATCTTTAAATTTAAATTTATTTAGTATTATTATACAAGTAAAAGATAAAAATATAATTTTTACATGTAAAAGGCTGAATTATGAGCAGAAGAAGCAAAACTAAAGACCAAAAAAGAGATAAGGTCACATTTACATCTAGAGACTTTCTTCCTACTACGAGAGAGGAGATGGACGCTAGGGGCTGGGAGCAGTGCGACATTATTTTGGTTAGCGGTGATGCATATATTGATTCGCCTTTTATAGGCGTTGCAATGGTTGGCAGAATGTTAGAGAGAATGGGTTATCGTGTCGGAATGATAGGTCAGCCAGATATCAACAGCGATGTTGATATTAAGCGTCTTGGGGAGCCTCGTCTTTACTGGGGAGTGAGCGGCGGAAGCGTTGACAGCATGGTTTCAAACTATACGGCAACAAAAAGATTTAGAAATACAGACGACTATACTCCAGGCGGAAAAAACGACAAAAGACCCGACCGCGCGCTAAGTGTTTACTGTAATCTCATCAGAAGATATTTTAAAAATACAGTTCCGCTTGTTTTAGGCGGTATTGAGGCGAGTTTGAGAAGAGTTACCCACTATGACTACTGGGCAGATAGACTGAAAAAGCCGATTCTTTTTGATGCAAAGGCGGATATTCTAGTTTATGGAATGGGCGAAATAGCGCTGGAACAGCTCACTAGAGCTTTGGATGACGGCAGAGATTATACAGACATAAGGGGACTTTGTTATATCTCAAAAGAGCCTAAGTACGAGTATATACAGCTCCCTTCACATCAAGAGTGTCTGGATGATAAAGAGAGGTATATAGACCTTTTTGACGACTTTTATGACAACAACGACCCAATAAGCGCAAAAGGTTTATGCCAGCCTGTAGATAGCCGTTTTCTAATCCAAAATCCGCCGTGTGACTATCTTAACCAAGCCGAGATGGACGCCAACTCAAACCTTCCGTTTACAAGAGAGCTTCATCCATACTACGCAAAAGATGGGAAAGTGAAATGTTTGGAGACCATAAAATTCTCAATTATGACGCATCACGGCTGTTGGGGAGAGTGCAACTTCTGCGCAATCGGAGTTCATCAAGGAAGGACAATACGAACAAGAACTGAGGAGAATATTTTAGAAGAAGCGAGAGATTTTAACAAATACAAGGACTATAAGGGAATCATCTCTGATGTCGGCGGACCGACCGCCAATATGTACGGATATGAGTGTGACAAGAAACTAAAAAAAGGCACATGCGATGACATCAGATGTGTGGATGCAGACAGACTTTGCAAAGTTATGCATGTTGACCATAGCAGAAATATAAACCTGCTCAGAAAAATCAGAGAAGTTGAGGGTGTCAGAAAGGCGTTTATTGCTTCCGGTGTGCGATATGATTTGATTACAGCGGATAAAAAACATGGATACTCATACCTAAAAGAGATGGTGCAGCACCATATATCTGGACAGCTTAAAGTCGCCCCAGAACATACACAGCAGCATGTCCTTGAGCTTATGGGCAAGCCGGGAAAAGAGACTTTGGTTGATTTTAAAAAAATGTATGACCAGCTAAACAAGGAAGAGGGTAAAAACCAGTTTTTAACCTACTATCTTATCGCCGCTCATCCAGGGTGTGAAGAGAAAGATATGCATGAATTAAAGAGGTTTACAACCGAGGAGCTAAAGATGAACCCAGAGCAGGCTCAAGTCTTTACTCCGACACCGGGAACATACTCGGCGGTGATGTACTATACCGAGATGGACCCAAAAACACGCAAAAAAATATTTGTCGAAAAAGATACAAAAAGAAAAGAGAAGCAAAAGAGAATAGTTGTAGAAAAGGACTGTTTTAAGAGCGGGTTTGCATCGTAAATATACATGCATCCAGATTTACTGCAAAAAATGTTCCAACTATTACATTGTTTTCAGTTTTAATACTCTACAATATACAAAAATATTGGATTACGAGTATTAATTAATGAGAGTAGACAAGTTTCTAAATGCAATAAACATAACAAAGAGACGCTCAGTTTCGCAGGATATGATAGAGAGCGGCGTAGTTCTGGTAAACGGCGTTGTTGCAAAAGCCAGCAAGAATGTAGAAGTAGGGACTGTTATAACAATCAACTATCTTGAGTCGGTAAAAAAGTACAAAGTGCTTAAAATTCCGAGTGCAAAATCAACGCCAAAAAGTTTGCAAAGTGAGTATATAGAGGAGATTTCATGAATTATGAAGAGGCAAAGAGGTCATTTACCTCACTCTTTAAGCATGAGATGAATGATGCGCAGATGAGAGAGTTTTTACTAAGCGTAAAGCTTGATGAGAGCACAAATACTCAAACCATTGCCGCCGCTGCCGAAGTTATGCGCTCTTTTGCAATTTTGCTTCCTATATCTAACTATTTACGCTCAAAGGTGGTTGATATTGTCGGCACTGGCGGAGATAAAATAGGAAGCTTTAACATCTCTTCAACTGTTGCCATATTGGCTGCATCATGCGGAAGCATGGTGGCAAAACACGGCAGCCGTTCCGTTACTTCAAAATCAGGAAGCGCAGATATGTTTGAGGAGCTTGGTGTTAGGCTAGATTTGGATATCGAAAAGAGTGCGAGACTTTTGGAGGAGTCCGGTTTTACTTTTATGTTTGCGCAAAATCATCATCCTGCTATGAAGTTTATTATGCCGGTTAGAAAAACAATACCGGACAAGACAATTTTCAATATTTTGGGTCCGCTTACAAATCCGGCAGTAGCAAAAAAATCTCTTCTTGGAGTTTTTAACAAAGCGTTTGTGCCAAAAATGGCAGAGGCTCTGCGTATTAACGGGGCTGTTTCAACTATGGTTGTAAGCTCTGAAGAGGGAATGGATGAGATAAGTATAAGCGATATTACTTACGCTTCCAGGCTCAAAGACGGTGTTGTTGATGAGTTTATCATCGACCCGCAAGAGTATGGAATAAGAAGAGCTCCTCTAAAGGCTATTGTAGGCGGAGATGCTAAGGAGAATGCGCAGATATTATATAACATTTTTGATGGCAAATCTACAGATGCACAGAGAGATATTGTACTTGTAAACGCGGCTTCTGCTTTAATGGTTGATGGTCTGGCTCGTGATATCCAAGACGGATTGGAGATAGCGCAAATGGCTCTAAAAACACGAAAAGCCAAAGAAAAGCTAAAACAAATCATTGAAATATCAAATAAATTATGAAAAAGTTTATGCTTAGTCTTGATGAAATTGATGTTCTAGTCCAATATGTTGCCAAAAATTTCAGCAACGGAGTGATTGTTTTGCGGGGAGATTTGGCAGCTGGAAAAACTACTTTCGTAAAAAAAATGGTTAAATTTTTAGGCGTAGAGGAAGAGGTGACTTCGCCGACATTTTCACTTCAGCACTGCTATGGAGATAAAATTTTTCATTATGACATGTACAATCACGGACTGGAGCATTTTATCTCTTTAGGGATGTTGGAAGAGCTGGAGAGAGACGGGCTTCATTTTGTGGAGTGGGGAGATGATGAGTTGGTAAAAATTTTGAATTCGGCTGAGATAAAGACCATGGTAATTGACATAGAGAAAATATCTGAGAACAAAAGAGAGTATAAAATATGCACATATTAAAAGCGGTAGATTTAAAGAAAAAAATAAAAGATTTAGAGATAGTAAAAGGGATGAGCCTAGAGGTTAGAAGCGGCGAAGTAGTCGGACTTTTAGGACCAAACGGAGCCGGTAAAACAACGACTTTTTATATGATTTGCGGGCTTGTTGAAGCAAGCGGCGGAGAGGTCTTTTTTGATGATGAAAATCTCTCTGGAAAACCGCTTCACCAACGAGCACTCAAGGGAATTGGCTATCTTCCGCAAGAGGCGTCTATATTTAAGGATTTGAGCGTAGAGGACAATCTTCTTATTGCCGCAGAGGTAAAAATAAAAGATAAAGATGCGCAAGAGAAGAGGATTTTGGAGCTTCTTGATATGTTCAACATCGAGCCAATCCGTTACCGTAAAGGCGTGAGCCTGAGCGGCGGAGAGAGACGCCGTGTCGAGATAGCCAGAGCTTTGGTAAATGAGCCTAAATTTCTGCTTCTTGATGAGCCATTTGCGGGAGTTGACCCGATAGCGGTTATGGACATTCAGACGGTCATAAAACAGCTGGTCTCTTATGGAATCGGCGTACTTATTACAGACCATAATGTTAGAGAGACTTTGGCGGTGTGCGACAGAGCGTACGTTATAAAATCAGGTTCACTGTTGGCAAGCGGCACAAGCGAAGAGATAGGACAAAATCCTGATGTGCGCAAATACTACCTTGGCGAGGAGTTTAAGCTCTAAGGGCTTAAGGAAGCATGGCAGCACTAAGGCAAACGCAAGGCGTTGAAAATAAGCACAAACTCTCAAATACTCTGCGTAACTGGCTGCCTATTTTACACTCTAGTCTAAGCGATTTGGGCGAGGCTATGTCCCCGTTTATAGAGGGAAATCCGGTTGTTGAAGTAACTTCCGGATTTGAGGAGAGTTTTGAGAAGTTTCTTCCGAAAAAAATCATAAGCAGTTCGGTAAGCAACACGAGAACTGAGCAGATAGAGGCTTTAACTATTGCATATCGCTCTTTATTTGATGTTTTGGACGAACAGATAGGCGCTCCTCTTTTCCCGACTCCGCTCTCGCAAAAAATTGCCTCTTTTGTTGTCGCAAATCTTGATGAAAACGGCTATTATGAGGGAGAGAGTGAAGCTTTTTGTATTAAAGAAAACATTAGTATCTCGGAATTTGAAAAAATCCGCCTCAGATTTGCACATATTGAACCGGTAGGCATTGCCGCAAAGAATCTCGCCGAGTCATTTCTGTTTCAGCTTGAGAGCTCAGATATAAGCGATAAGGCTTACTCTTTGGCAATAAAAGTGATAGAGGATATGGAAAATATTTACGCCTACTCTGACGAGGCGGATTTTCCGGAAGTCATGCGGGTTTTAGGTACATTTAAAAACCCTCCAGCTATCGAGTATCAGGAGGAGTCTTCGCAGGTTGTTCCTGATTTGATGATATTTTTCAATGATGACGACTCAATCGAGGTAAAACTCAATGACGCATACTATCCTACAATAAACATTGACACAAACTACGGCGTAGAGCATGAGTATATCTCCCAAAAAATCAAAGAGGCAAAAAGCCTTGTTGATGCGCTAGATATGCGCAAAGCGACACTTTACAAAGTCGGGCTTATGATAGTCGAGTATCAGTATGAGTTCTTTACGGGCGGCGCAATTATGCCTCTTACACTTAAAACTTTAGCCGATGAGTTTGGACACAATCCCTCAACCATCTCAAGAGCCATCGCAAACAAATATATAGCCTGCAACAGAGGCGTATTTGCCATGAAAGAGTTCTTTACCACCGCCATAGACGAGGATGTCTCAAATGCGGCAATAAAAGAGTTCGTGGTAAATCTTGTAAAAAACGAGAACAGAAAAAAGCCGCTAAGTGACATGAAACTCCTAGAGCTTATACAAGACAAATTCAAAGTCCAGATGGTAAGACGCACCATTGCAAAGTACAGAAAACAGTTAAACATAGCAGGTTCAAGTGAAAGAAAAAAACTCTACCATCTGCATTGAAGATAGATGAGATTGCTTCTTTAGAATGCGTGAAGAGATGAGAAAAAAGGAGTGGAAAGAAAATGATACTAAAACATTCTGCAATAGAGATTAATGAAGGCGATATTTTTAAAAATGATAAGTTAGATAGGGAGGATTCAATTCGTGATTTGTCATCTTTGATTGCATCAACGACAAATTATTTTGTTTTGAGTATTAATGCTGATTGGGGATCTGGGAAAACTACCTTTGTTAAGCTTTGGCAAACATATTTAAAAAAAGAGAAAGCAATCAACAGCATTTATTTTAGTGCATGGGAGGATGATTTTTCCAAAGAACCGTTAATATCTATTTTGGGAGAAATAAAAAAATATATTGATGATAATTTTAAGGATGATCCAGAAAAAGCGAAGATTTTTAATGAAGTAAAAACATTTGGTTACAAAGTTTTAAAACGTGGTGTACCTGCGGTTTTAAAAGGTATCACAGGCGGTATTGTTGATTTTGACAAGGGGCTTGAAGATGCAATGGGTGCCATTGCTGAGTCTGCTGCAAAAGAGCTGATTGACAACTATTCGAAAGATAAAGAAATAACTCAAAAATTTAAAGAATCAATCAAAGAGTTGTTGTCAAAAATCGATGGTTCAAAACCTTTTGTCATTTTTATTGACGAATTGGACAGATGCCGACCTCTTTATGCTATCGAGTTGCTAGAAAGAATTAAACATATCTTCGGGATAGATGGCTTGATTTTTGTTCTTTCTATTGATACTAAACAATTATCTGAATCCATTAAGTCACAATATGGAAACATCGATGCTACTAGTTATCTGAGACGATTTATTGATATGGAATATAAATTAAATAATCCAAGTGTTGATAAATTTTGTGCTTATTTATATCGTGATGTATACCAATTACATACTATTCTCAAGGAAAAACAAATTACAAAAAAGTCTACTGCTGAAGATGATGAGTTGGCAATGTTAAAGTATTTGGCTAAGTCTTTGGACTTGAGCTTGAGAGAAATAGAGCAAATTTTTATCCAACTAAGGATTGTTTTTAAAACGATAGAGCCAAGAATAATTGAGCTACATTTTAGGATAATTGTTTTACTGATTGTTATGAAGATGAAATTTTCTCAACAATATGAACTGCTTAAAAAGAACAATATAAAAGAGCAAGATGTCACTGATTTATTGATTGTGAAAAACCAAGACAGTGAAGCAAGTTTAATATTGCGAACAATCATTAAAGCAGTTGTTTTGGCAACTGGAAAATCAGACAGTGAATTAAATCAAATAGTAAATAAACAAAAAGATATTTTAAACAATCTTCCTGATGGTATAGAAAAGACAGAAAAAAGGTACTTAATTAATATGCTGGAACATGATCCTAGTAATTTTCGCGAATACCGATTAAACAAAGCAATTAAAACAGTTATAGATAAGATTGAGTTTGTAGATAGATTTAATTTTGAGAGTATTTAATGACAAACCAACCACCAACACCACACCATCCGAGAGCTTGCTGTGAAGCTAGGTTGTGACTTGGCAGAGCTTTTTTACAGTAAAGCTAAAAATAAAAATATTTCAAAATGACATATTTTTTAATTAAAATAAATAATTTTAGTATGATGGATAAAATCAACACTTGGAACTCTCAACTATGGACAAGCTAAATAAATCAGATATGGTTATCTATAACGACGGTGAATTAGAACTTAATGTTTCAGTTACTGGGGATACTCTTTGGCTTACTCAAAAACAGCTAGGTGAACTGTTTAATGTTGAATCTCACAATATTACTTATCATATTCAGAATATTTACAAACAAAAAGAGCTTGAAAAAAATCCAACTACTCAAAAAATTAGAGTAGTTCAAAAAGAGGGAAAAAGGGAAGTAGAAAGAGATGTTGACCATTATAATCTCGATATGATAATCTCCATTGGGTATAGAGTAAATTCTATTACTGCTACAAAATTTAGGCAGTGGGCGACATCCGTACTAAAAAGCTATATCAACGACGGTTATGTGATTAATTCCGAAAAAATCACAAACCAAAGATTTAAAGAGCTTGAAAATGATGTAGTGCTTTTAAAATCAAAAGTAGAAAATATTTCAAATTCACTTGAAAATAACTCTCTCAAACCAAGTAAGGGGATATTTTTCGATGGACAAACATGCGATGCTTATAATTTTATCAATGATTTGTTTCGTAGTGCAAAAAGTGAAGTAGTTTTGATTGACAACTACATAGACGATACTGTTTTTACACTCTTTAGCAAATATCTGAACTTAAGAATAAAAATCTATACGCAAACTATCTCAAAACAGCTGCGCCTTGACTATCAAAAGTACAGTTCACAATATAAAAACATAGAGTTAAAAGAGTTTAAAAACGCTCACGATAGGTTCCTTATCATAGATGAAAAAGAGATATATCATATCGGAGCAAGTCTCAAAGATTTGGGTAAAAAGTGGTTTGCATTTTCTAAGTTTGAGATGGAAGCTTTAGATATTTTAGGGAGATTAAAATAAATTATGAAAAGGTTTGATAAGTGAGTGACATAAATATAAAACAACTGCTAGATTTAGAAGTCGCCAAACGCAACTGTGAGGGCGAGGTTTGTGAAGAGCGGCTAGACCCCATTATGGTTGCACACAAGTATAAAGACCCGACCATCTCGCTTATATGTGCACTTTTTGCCTACGGAAATGTAAAACAGATAGTGAAGTTTTTAAACTCTCTTGATTTTTCGCTTCTGCAAAAAAGTGACGATGAGATAAGAGAGGGATTGAAAAACCACTACTACAGATTTCAAAAAAGCGAGGATGTCATCGCTCTTTTTATCGCTTTAAAACGCTTAGGCGAAAAAAGCACACTTGAAGAGGTTTTTAAAAGCGGATATGAGAAAAACAGAAGCGCAGTTGAGGGGATAAACTCTCTTATAAAAACTCTTCAAGAACTCTACCCCTACGAGAGCATGGGTTATAACTTTCTAATCTCTCAAGTAACACTAAAAACAAAGGGAGCGGGGGCTCTTAAGCGCTGGATGATGTACCTTAGGTGGATGGTAAGGAGTGACAATATCGACATGGGTTTATGGAACGGTGTAGATAGGAGCGACCTTATAATTCCTCTTGATACCCACACTTTTAACGTCTCAAAAAAAATTGGACTTTTGGATAGAAAAAGTTATGATTTGGAAGCAGCGATAGAACTTACATCCAAACTAAAAGAGTTTGATAAAAATGACCCGCTAAAGTACGATTTTGCACTCTACCGCATCGGTCAGGAGAAGCTATCGCTGGTGTGAGATAATTTCTCTCTCATCACAAAAAGAGCAGCTGCCAAAACAATGGCAGATATTGAAGCACCAACAAATAAAATAGTACTTCCGTAGCCGTCCCATATCCATCCTGCCACACTTAAAGATATCAGTGTTGCAATGCCTACCGAAGTGTAGTAAACTCCATATGCTGTGGCTTTTAAATCATACGGAGCGGTGTCTGAGATGATGGCTTTAGCCAAAGAGTTAAAACCACCCGCAAAAAATCCATATACCGCAAATCCGATCCAAACCCCAAGAGTGCTTCCGCTAGACATCGCTATTGCTCCCAAGCCAAAAGCCAGATAGACAAAAGAGAGCAGAGCTGCTTTGCCAAATTTGTCGGCAAGTTTGCCTATGGGGATTGCAAAGAGAGCCTGCGTGAGATTGTACAGAGCGTATGCAAGAGGTATGACTGCAAGGGCGATTCCGTTCTCGCCCGCTTTTAAAATCATAAACGCGTAGTTCATCGCAAAGAGGCTAAAGAGTGTCTGAAATCCTACAAGATAGTAAAACTGCGCAGGCAGTGCGCTGGGGCGAAAACGTCTTGAGGGAGAGGGCGTAAACGGTACATCCGTGATTATAAAGATGAGAATCGCCATTGATATAATGCCGGGAATAATGCTAAGTGCGAAAATGGTACGAAACGACTCTTCGCTCTCTCCCAGCCACCACAAAAGAGCAAATGCGCTCAGTGAGCCTACCAGCGCGCCGGCACCGTCCATCATCTTGTGAAAACCAAATACAAAACCGCTTGAGCCTTTTGGCGTAGAGGCGCTGATAAGAGCATCTCTTGGGGCAACGCGAATGCCTTTGGCAAGTCTGTCTCCTACGCGGATAGTCATAATCATAGCCGCACTTTGGGCAAAAAATGCAAGAGGTTTTATAAGATTTGAGAGACCGTAGCCAAATACGACTATCGGCTTTCTTCGTCCGAGTCTGTCCGAGTAGAAGCCTGAGAGTGCTATTAAAAGAGCTACAGAGAGTTCTGCAAATCCTTCTATAATGCCGATTTGTGTTTTTGTGGCATGTAAAAAACGCTCCAAAAAAATAGGAAGCAGAGGAAGAATCATCTCCGTTGAGAAATCCGTAAAAAAGCTGTTAGCTCCGAGTCCGACTATGTTTTTGTTCAGTGGCGGCTTTTTCATACTCTCTTTTGCACAGTTTAAATTTTTTACTATTATACAAAAATTATCAAGAGGTTGATAATGGCTATTTGGGGATTAGTTTGCTATAATCCCTAACTATTTTTTTAAAGGATACTCTGATGGAGTGCGAATTCCCGACAATAAACTCAAACAAACAAGAGATAAGAGAAATTTTTGATACAACCAAGACAATAGCTGTTTTGGGGCTCTCTCCCGATGAGAGCAAGCCTAGCCACAGAGTGGCAAAATATCTTCAGGCACAGGGCTTTAAGATAGTTCCCGTTTATCCGAAAGAGGAGACAATCCTTGGTGAGAAGGTTTACCGCTCGCTTGCAGAGATTCCTTTTGCCGTTGATATGGTAGATATATTTAGAAAGCCAAAAGAGTTGGATAATGTGGCGGATGCCTGCATAGCGCGCGGCGATGTAAAGGTGTTCTGGGCTCAAAAAGAGATAGTAAACAATGAAGCGGCGGCTCGTGCTAAAGCTGCAGGTATGAGAGTTGTCCAAAATATGTGTACGATGGTAGAGCATCGTAATTTAGAAGAGGAGCTGTAGTTGTTTGATGTAAAAAAAATATATGAAGCAAAAGAGCGCATAAAAGGCGTAGTAGTCGATACGCCGCTCTCATACGCGCCGCATCTTAGCCAAATTTCCGGATGTGAAGTTTACTTAAAAAAAGAGAACCTTCAGGTAACAGGCGCATTTAAAATCAGAGGCGCGTACAATAAAATCGCAACGCTTGAGGGTGCGCAAAAAGCTTGCGGAGTTGTGGCGGCAAGTGCCGGAAACCACGCTCAGGGAGTTGCACTATCTGCTTCAAAGTTCGGTATAAAAGCTGTAATAGTCATGCCGGAGTCAACACCTCTTACAAAGGTTAACGGCGTTAAGAATTACGGCGCAGAGGTTATTTTGCATGGCGCAAACTATGACGAGGCTTATGCTTACGCAAAATCATACGGCGAGAAAAATTCGCTTACTTTTGTTCACCCTTTTGAAGATGATGAAGTCATTGCAGGTCAAGGCACTCTGGCGTTAGATATACTTGAAGGCTGCAAAGATTTGGATGCGGTTATTATCCCTGTGGGCGGCGGAGGGCTTATCTCCGGCATGGCATGCGCTATCAAAAATATAAATCCTAAAATAGAGGTTATCGGCGTAGGCGCAAAAGGCGCTCCCGCTCTTAAAAACTCGTTCGACCTTAAAACTGCCGTGGACAGCCTTAGTGTCAGAACAATCGCAGACGGTATAGCTGTTCGCGACACATCACCCATAACTCTGGGTTATATGCTAGAGACGGTAGACAGATTTATAAGCGTTGACGATGAAGAGATAGCAAGTGCGATTCTGTTTTTGCTGGAGAAGCAAAAACTTGTTGTCGAGGGTGCCGGTGCCGTAGGCGTTGCTGCGCTTTTGCATGACAAACTAGAGCATTTAAAGGGCAAAAAAGTAGCCGTAGTTCTTAGCGGCGGAAATATGGATGTGACGCTGCTCTCCGTCATAATAGAGAAAGGTTTGCTAAAATCAGGCAGAAAGATGAAACTGACTGTAACGTTGGTTGACAAACCCGGCTCTTTGATGCGTTTTACACAAATACTGCAAGAGTTAAATGCAAATATTGTCCACATTGCGTATGACAGAACCTCCATCTCGCTTGATTACGGCGATGCAAACGTAACAGTGCATGTAGAGACTAAGGGCGAAGAGCATCAGCAAATTATTCATAGAGTGTTAAAAGAAGAAAATTACATAAGAGATTAAGCAGATAATGAACCCAACAAAGAGAAGTAATTTTGATGAAGCGATTATATATACGCAAATTTTAAACAGCAAAACACTTTTAGTTGTTGATGCTTTTACAACCATAAGATATCTAGATATTGAGACTCTCTTGGTTGAAGATGAGTCAAGGATGAATATTTTGCATCCAAGATACTCCACAAAAGTTATCTCTTTTAGCTCAAATGGCAAATATTTTGCTTCAATAAGTCAGGACGCAAAAGATTCAAAACTTTTTGAGACTAAAAGTAAAGAAGTTATTGCAACTGTAAACAGACATCAGGGCGAAGTCTCCTGTGTCGGCATTGACCCAAAAAATAAATATATGTTTTCATGCGGTGATGACGGTATGACATACGGAGTCGATATAAACACGGCTCAGCTCGCCTTTACCCTTCCAAGACATATTGACTCCGTAAACGACATAGCTTTTAGCAGTGACGGAAATTTTGTCGCAACAGCAAGCTATGACAAAAACATCTCCATATACAATCTCTCAATAATGGCGCCGAAGTGCAAGCTAAAAGCACACTCCGCTCCCGTGATGAAATTACAGTTTTTGGATAAAAACAGACTTTTTAGTGTTGATAAAAAGAGCAGCGCAATAATTTGGGATTTAAAAAGTTCAAAAGTGATAAGCAGACTGCAGGGAGTACACGACGAAATTACACAAACTGCCATCGGGCATGAGAGTACATTCCTTTTTTTGGGTACAAAACTAGGATATATTTTAGTTTATGATTTAAACAGCTATGAGTTAATATCTAGAAGATACATAAAACTAAGCAGTGCGGTTACTGCTCTGAATTTTGATGAAGCGGCTAAAGAGCTCATTATCGGTACGGACAGCGGAGATCTCTTTTTTTACAATATTTTTGAGAATGAAGAACATTTTACAGAGCTGTTTAAAGAGAAAAAATATAGTTTTATGCAGAGCTGCATAGAGGAGAACCCTCTGCTTAAATACACAAAAACATCTAAAGTATTTGATCTGCTGTGGGATAAAACACTCCAGAAGGCAAAAGAGTTTCTTGAAAATAGCGACAAGAAGAGCGCAGAAAAATTGTTTGAAAATTTTATTGTAATTACTGCCAAAAAACAGATTATGCAAAAATTGATTCAAGAGTATGCTGAGTATGATAAGTTTCTAATGTTTATAAAAAACAGAAAAATCGCCCTTGCCTACGGTTTGGCAAATATCCATCCATTTTATAAAGAGACAAAAGTTTATAAAGCTATGGAGGCGGAGTGGAAAAAAACATTTGCACTTGCAAAAACGTATCTTCTTGACCCAAAACAGAGCCACAAAGCCCAAGAGATTTTAATGCCATACAGAGGAATAAGTGAAAAAACTGTGCTTATCCAACAGCTGGTACAAAATGTACATGTTTATAAAAGATTTAGAGATTCTCTTGGGCAAAAAGAGTTTAAATTGTCATTTGAGCTTGTTAAACAGAACCCATTTTTAAAAGAGTATCCTGAGTATAAAGAGCTGATAAAATATTCAGATTCGTTGTATATGAAAGCCCAAACACTGCTCGGTAACGGCGATACTCACTCGGCAATAAAAATTTTTCGTGCTTTGCTTGATTTTGATGATTTCAAGGATGAGGCAAAAGAGATTATTCTAGACATAGAAAACAGACATAAATTTTTTAACGCAATAGAATCTGGAGAGACTATTTTAGCCTACAATCTTTTAGATATCTCTCCAATCCTGCGAGACAGTGAAGATGGCAAAAGACTTCAAGAGCAGTGGATAAGTGATATCAAAAAGGCTTCAGAATACGCCTCTTGCGCTGATATATCAGGAATTAAAACAGTTTTAGAAAAGTATCTAAAAATAAAATCAAAAAATATGGATATAGCCGCTGTTTTGTCGCTCTGCTATATAGCCCAGCTGAACAAAGCTCTCAAAGAAAACAGAGAACAAAAAATCATAGAAAACGGAATAAAAAACTATCTTTTGTATTATGGATTGACTGAAGAAATTAGGGATTTTTTTGTAATATTTCAAGCGGAGTATCCAGAGACAAAACTCAATATAGAGTCGCAAATATATGGCTCTATGGGCAGCTGGCGACCATCAATGATGGTTAGTTCAATATTAGACTGAAAAACTACATCAACATTTAACTTGCAATATAGCTCATTTTATATATAATTGGCGAATTTTTTATAAGAGGAGACTTTTCATGCAGATAAGTGGCGCACAGATGGTCATTGAAGCTTTAATTGCAGAAGGGGTGGACACAATATTTGGCTACCCTGGCGGAGCAATTATGAATGTCTACGATGAGATTTATAAACAAAATAACTTCGAACATATTTTAACTAGACATGAACAAGCTGCTGTGCATGCCGCTGAGGGCTACTCAAAAGCGAGCGGAAAAGTAGGCGTTGCAATGATAACAAGCGGCCCCGGTTTTACAAATGCGGTAACAGGTATCGCTGACGCTTACATGGACTCTATCCCTCTGGTTGTAATTAGCGGTCAGGTTCCTATGAGTCTAATCGGAACTGATGCATTTCAAGAGATTGATGCGGTCGGAATAAGCCGTTCTTGTACTAAACACAACTATCTTGTAACTGACGCCAAAGATTTGGCACGAGTGCTAAAAGAGGCGTTTTATATCGCTTCGAGCGGTCGTCCCGGTCCCGTACATGTTGATATTCCAAAAGACGTAACTGCACAGATTGCGGAGTTTGACTACTCTGTTGAGCTGCAGTTGGAGACATATAAACCTCACACAAAAGGCAATCCTCGTCAGATTAAAAAGGCGATGGAGGCTATTGCAAAAGCGAAAAGACCTCTTTTTTATCTAGGCGGCGGTATAGTAAACTCAAATGCGGCCTATGAAGTTAGAGAATTGGTTCGCAAAACCGGAATTCCTGCAGTTGAGACGTTTATGGCAAGGGGTGTTTTAAGTCATGACGACGATTTGTTAATCTCTATGCTTGGTATGCACGGAAGCTATGCGGCAAATATGGCCATGAGTGAGACAGATTTGGTTATCGGTTTGGGTGTAAGGTTTGATGACCGTGTAACCGGAAAACTATCTGAATTTGCAAAAAATGCAGGAGTTATACATGTCGATATTGACCCGGCCAGTATCTCTAAGCTTGTAAATGCCGATTATCCAATAGTAGGCGATATTAAAAATGTTGTAAACGAGATGCTTGAACAATCATCGCTGGTAAATCCTGCAAAATACTCATCTTGGAGAGAGAGTATCAGAAATTTCGACGAGCTTCATCCGCTAACGTATCATGAAGATACCGACAGATTGAAACCTCAGTGGGTTATAGAGAGGGTAGGCGAACTTTTGGGCGATAGCGCAAATATCTCCACCGACGTTGGACAGCACCAGATGTGGGCAGCGCAGTTCTACCCGTTTTCTCGTCCAAGACAGTGGATAAGTTCAGGCGGACTTGGAACTATGGGCTTTGGTTTTCCGGCGGCAATCGGTGTAAAGGCAGCTTCTCCGGAAAAGATAAGTATAAATTTTACGGGAGACGGTTCGATTCTTATGAATTGTCAGGAGCTGATGACTGCGGTCGAGAGAAAACTGCCTGTAATTAACATTATTTTGAACAATAATTACCTTGGAATGGTTCGTCAGTGGCAAACTCTCTTTTATGACAAACGCCACAGCGAGACCGATTTGAGCGTTCAGCCTGATTTTGTAAAACTTGCAGAAGCCTTTGGCGGTATCGGTTACAGAGTAAACACCAAAGAGGAGTTTGATGCCGCGCTAAAAGATGCGGTAGAGAAGAATATCGTTGCATTTATAGAGGTTATTATAGAGAGATTGGAAAATGTTATGCCGATGGTTCCATCAGGCGGTTCGCTGTTTAACATGATGTTACTAGAGAAGAAGGAGAAAAAATAATGCAAGATGAAAACGCAAGAAGAGTTATCTCTGTTATAGTGGTAAACGAAGCAAGTGTGTTATCTCGTATTACCGACCTTTTTTCAGGCCGCGGGTATAACATCACATCGCTTACCGTTGCTCCGATTCCAGATAGTAGATACGCAAGGCTTACGATTGTAACTTCAGGCTCAATAAGAGTTATAGAGCAGATTACAAAGCAGCTTCATAAGCTTATACCGGTTTTAAAGGTGTATGAGCATGCTGATTTGGTAGAAAAAGAGATTGCACTTATCAAATTTCCTATCTCTGAGAATATTACGGATATCGCAACTCTATGCGCCGCATATAACGGCAAGATTTCAAACGTCGGAGAGAATGTTATCATCGCCATGGTTGCAGACGAGCCAAAAAGAATTGATAACTTTTTAAAAATTATAAATAAATACAATCCAAAAGAGATTGTAAGAAGCGGTGCCGTTGCACTAGAGAGATAAGGCGATGCTTTTTAGCAGTGTTGCATCACACCTTAAACTCGCATTTGTCGGTGAAGATTTAGAGATTGACTCTATGAATGAGTTAAATCTCTCTTCATCCTCGCAATTATCATTTGGGGTTCATAAAAAGTACTCTTCAGAGCTGTCTCTATCTAAAGCAAAAGCTTTTTTAATAACAAATACTTTAGTAGAACATCTTCCTAAGGACTCCTCATATATCATCTGTGAAGATGTCTCTGTTTCAATGGCACAAATAACAAAACTTTTTAACAAAAAACCAATAGACAGAGAGCTTTTATTGCCAAAAGTAGGTTCCAACAGCTACATAGATTCTATGGCAAAAGTTGAAAACGGTGCGGTAATAGGCTCAAACGTAACGATTATGGCTGGTGCTTACATCGGCACAAATGTGCAGATAGGCGACGACACTATCATCTATCCAAACGTGACTATTTATAGAGATTGTTTGATTGGCAGAGAGTGTATTATTCACGCTGGAACGGTTATCGGAGCTGACGGATTTGGCTTTTCTCACACAAAAACAGGCGAACATGTCAAAATTTATCAAAACGGAAATGTTATCATAGAAGACGATGTGGAGATTGGTGCCAACTGTGCAATAGACAAGGCAGTTTTTAACTCTACTATAATCAGAAAAGGCACAAAACTGGATAATTTTATACATATTGCCCATAACTGCGATGTTGGCGAGTATTGTATATTTGTTGCTCAAACAGGGGTGGGCGGCTCGACAAAACTGGGACGTAACTGTGTTGTAAGCGGGCAGAGCGCTTTTAGTGACCATCTGAGCATTGCTCCGTTTTCCACATTTACCGCCAGAAGCGGAGTAACAAAAAGCATAACAGAGAGCGGCGGTGTTTACAGCGGATTTCCGCTTATGAACCATAGGGATTGGAAGAGAGTTCAAGCAAAAATTGGGAAGCTAAACGACTAGGAGTTAAATTATGGATTTAAAAGAAATATCAAAAATAATAAATAGTGATTTTGACGGTATCAGCTTTAATATAACCAAGATGAATACCTTAAGGGATGCCTCAAAGAGTGAAATATCCTTTGTAGCGAACTCAAAATATATAAAAGAGATAGAGAGCTCTAACGCAGGTGCGATAATAGTCGATAAACAGACAAAAGAGTTCGTTCCAAATGGCTGCGTCGCTCTGGTGGTTGATAATCCTTACTTGGAGATGGCAACACTCTCAAAATATTTTGCTCCACCGATTGAAGATGACTCTCTTGCTGAACCCGTAATAGGCGAGGGCAGCAGTGTCTCGCCAAAAGCAGAGATTGCAAAAGGTGCAGTGATAGGTAAAAACTGCACTATTATGGCGCATGTTTATATAGGTGCAAATGCAGTGGTAGGCGATAACACTGTAATATATCCGAGCGTAACAATATATAGAGATTGCAAAGTCGGAAGCGATTGTATAATACATGCAAATACGACAATCGGCAGTGACGGTTTTGGTTTTGCAACAAACAAGCTGGGCGAGCATAGAAAAATTTATCAAAACGGCAATGTTGTAGTAGAGGATAATGTAGAAATTGGAAGTAGTACTACCATAGACAGGGCAGTTTTTGGAACCACGCTTATAAAATATGGTGTCAGAATAGACAACCTTGTTCAAGTAGGGCACAACTGTATCATAGGCGAGCACTCAGTCCTTGTTGCTCAATCCGGCATTTCAGGCTCAACTACGATGGGAAGAAATGTGGTAATGGGCGGACAGAGCGCAACGGCAGGACATCTCAGCATCGCTCCTTTTACGACCATGGCTGCAAGAAGCGGGGTCACAAAGAGTATCAGTCAAAGCGGAATGACTTTTGCGGGATTTCCGCTGATGGAACACAAATTATGGCTAAAACTTCAGGGTAAAATAGCTAGACTAATAAAACAATAAATATAGACAAAGGATTTACATGTTAAAAACAATAGCGCTAAACGGAACAAAAAAAGGGGTTATTTCTATAACAAAGATAGATGAGCCTTACGGCAAGGGAAGCCATAGTGTCGCTAGTATCGGAATATCTTTGGCAGGAAACGCAGGCGAGCCTGAGTGGAAAGTTCATATCCCATTAGAGAATTTAGATGAAGTTATAGAGGCTCTAAGAGAGCTAAAATAGCTGCTTCTTGAATTGGAGTTTAGTTGAAGAAAAAGTTTTTAATATATCTTTTGTTTTCAACGCTTCTTTATGCAGATAAACTCGAGCTTCTGTTTGAGGGCAATGTTAAAGTAAGCTCCAGTGAGCTTTACAGCTCGCTTGATTTGTATGATCCCTCATTTTATGAATTTTATATAAAAAATCCCTCCATAGAACCAGAAACCATCGATTTAATCACGCAAACAATCAAAGATTATTACAAAACAAAGGGTTTTTTCCATACGGATATAATCTATTTTAAAAATGATAAATCTATCACTATAAAAATAGAAGAAAAATCCCCGATAATAGTCAAAAATATATCAAATCTTTCAGATTTGGATGTAAGCCAAAATATACCTTTTAAAGTCGGTGATATTTTTGATGCAACCAAATTTACCCAAAGCAAAAATGAGATAAGAGTTCTTTATGCAAAGAGTGGTTTTTGTAACGCCACTATTGATACCAAAGCGTGGGTTGATGCAGAGTTAAACGAAGCCTATCTGAAGTATGAATCTGCTAAAAATAAAAAGTGTTATTTCGGTAAAGTGGAAGTAAATTCGCCTAAAGATATAGATGAAGAGATTATAAAATCAATTTTGTATATAGAAGAGAATGAGCCTTTTTCCGTAAATAAGATAAGTGGAAGTTACGAGGAACTCTACTCTTACGAGGGGATTTCTAAAGCTCTTATAGATACGAATGTTGTTAAAGAGAATATTGCCGATGTCAATGTGGATGTGATTCAAAACGAGAAACCGCTAAGGTTTGAGTTTGGTGTAGGCGCAAGCAGTGATGAGGGCGCTATGGTTTCAATGGGCATTCTGAATAGAAATTTTTTAGGAAATTTAAAAACATTAAGTTTAAAAACAAGAGTTGCGCAGATAAAGCAAAATGTAAAATTGAATTTCGATATGCCGCTAACGAACAAAAACTTTACCGGCTTTGAAACAGGTTATGAAAATGAGATATTTGAGGGTTTTAAAGAGTATAAGTTTTTTTCCAGCATCTATTTGAAGCAAAAAAAATCTGCCCATATCTTTAAAGAGAGTATTGTTTTTGATAAAATAAATACCTACGACAGCAGCGATGAGACACTCTTTCCCACAACTCATCTTTTTGTAATATCTCCAAAACTAGAGTACAACTATGATGCAAGAGATAAGATTTTAGATCCTACGCAGGGCTATTTTATAAACGGCGAAGCTATCGGTTCGTTAAAGGGCGAACTCTCAGACGCAACTTACTATAAACTAAAGGCAAGCGGCGGATATATTCATAGTTTAGAGAAGAGTATTGTTGCAATTAAGGGAACATACGGAGTTTTAAAGCTTCTTGATGGTGCAATTCCTACATCCTACCGCTTTTTTGCAGGAGGAATGAACAGCAATCGTGGATACGGTTATAGAGAGTTGGGCACCACAAATGCTCTCGGCGACCCGATAGGTTTTAACTCAGTTTTAGAACTCACAGCCGAGCTGAGATTTAAGATTTACGGTGATTTCAGAGGTGCTGTTTTTAGTGACAACACCTATATCGGGGACAGCAATACTCCTGATTATGGTCATGGGTATCACAGTGCGGGATTCGGGTTTCGTTACATGACGCCCATTGGTCCAATCGCAATTGATTTTGGCTTTGATGTTGAGAATCCTACGAAGCAGTATGCCGTGCACTTTCATATCGGAGAGCTGTTCTGATGAAGAAAATATACTTTTTTCTTCAACTTGGCACAAAATTTCTTCTGCTTATATCTTTAGTATTTGTTTTTATATTTTTTCAAAAAGATGTTGCCCCTTTTTTGGCAAAAAAATATTTAAAAGAGCTCTCTGTCGAGTACTCATCACTAGAGGGCACCCTGTTTAACGGTGTTGAGATTAAAGATTTTAGATATAAAGAGAGCATCAGAGCTAAAAAACTAAACATCAGCTATAGCCTCCTGTCACTTATAAGACCTACGCCGAGGATTGCTTCACTAAACGCCGAGGGAGTTTTTATAGATTTAGATAAGCTCTTGGATTTAGAGGCATCATCAAACATCGCATTTAATATATCAGATATTGAGCTAAGAGACGCGATTTTAGTTTACAAGGACCAGAGAGCCAATTTTGACTTTAGCGGCTCAAACCTCAGTTATAGAGATGTTGTTGATGTTGAGAAGATATATCTAAAATTAAACTCAAAATATGGCGACTTGGAGCTAAGCGGAGAGGTTAAGGCAAATGAACTAAAGGCAAAATCATCTTTGTTAGTCTCTGATGAGACACTTGGCAAGTATGTGGGCTTTTTAACCTATTTGCCGCAGAGATTGGCGGTTGACGTGGATATAAACTCTAAAGAGGTAAATCTAAAAACAGATTTTAAAAGTATTTTTTTCAATGATGTGCCAAAGCTCGCTCTTGAAGATGTTAAGCTTGATTTTTCTTATAGCATAGATAAAGAAAATTTCATGCTCAAAACAGACTATAAAGCCAAATATGAGGAGTATGAAGCAGCAGTTAAGCAGAGCGCTTTTGTAGATAAAAATAATAAAGCAACCTCAGATATAAAAGCAGAGATTATAAACGAGAAGAACCGACTTCCGTTTGATGAGTTTGCCATAAAAGTTGATTATGAGAACAATGTTACAAAAGCTCTCTTTAGCGCAAAAGAGATATCTCTAAATCTTCTGACTCAGGATTTCAAAAACTTCTTACTGGGCGGAGACACCATCTATGCAAAGTTTGATGCAGAGATATTAAAAGATGTTGATGAAACTCACATGCGAGCAAAAATTTACCCAAAAGATGAGTTTTTAAAATATAAAAACTACAATCTTAAAAGATTCTCTAAGGTTGATGTTTATGCCTATGAAAAAAATAAGAATGTTCATTTATCACTAAATTCGGACATACTATCTTTAGTTTTATCTGGTGATGAAGCAAAAGTAAAAGGTTCTCTTGATTTAGGCTCTGCCCATTTTGATTTTGACTCGGATATAGAGAACAAAACGGCCAGAGTAGCAACAAAGATAGCCTCAGTAAATGCATTTCTAAAAGAGGTTGACGTGAAGCCGTTAAATGCTTTTTTTGATGCGAAAATAGCCGCAAAAACAGATATAGCTTTTAAAGACGCTTTGGAGGTGTATTCAAAAGTTGAGATGCCGACATACACGTTAAGAGTTGATTCAAATAGAGTCTTTTCAGGTTTGGACAACTCGTTTGAATTTTTTTACAAAAATAACGAGATAACGTTGAAAAAGTATAACATAGGTGCACTAGAGCGTAGAATCTACTCAGACAGAACATCTAAAATTGTGTTCAATTCCGATTCGAACATTGAGTTTAGAGAGTTTTGGGTATATGACAACGTGCTTCTAAAAGGTTTGGTTAAAACAGCGGATATGAGCGCCGATTTTTCGATTAAAAGCAATAATTTTCATTATAAGTCAAAAGATGCAAATGTAACTTTAAAGGTCGATTTGACGGCAAAAATCGAAGCTGACGGAAAACAACATGTTGATGGCGAGCTGAAAATTTTAGATGGCTTGGTTACGTATGAGCCAAAAAAAGATTATACGATTACCGATGAAGATATTATAATTATTCAAGATCTAAAAGAGCAAGAGGGGCAAAAAAATAGAGAGATAAATATACATGTAACATCTATAAAACCCATAAATTACAAGGCAAAAGAGATATCAGCTACCTTTGTTCCGGATTTAATACTCTACCAAGAGATTGGCTCTTATCTTCAAATATTCGGTGCTTTGAGTATAAAAAACGGTGATGTAAACATTAGAGATAAAAATTTTGAGCTTAAGGAGAGTGAAGTTTATCTTAACGGCGGCAAAGAGATAAACCCATACCTAAACCTGAATCTGCATTTTTATACGATTGATAATATAGAAATTGAGGTTTATATAACAAATAGACTCGATTCACCGGTTATTATTCTCTCCTCAAAACCTGCTATGAGCCAAAACGACATACTCTCATATATACTTTTTGACGGCAGTGCTTCCTCTGTTTTTAACGCTACTTCAGACTCATCAAAAACATCCCTGAACACTATTTTGCTTGGTACAGGTCTGAAAAAAGTGCTCAACGAAACAACGGGCGTAAAAATTGATACTTTAAATATTTTGACAAACAAGGAGGGTACGTTAGGGTACGAAATAGGCACGCGTTTTAACAAAAAAATCCGTATTGTTTATAGAAATGATGAGATTTCCAGTTTAATATTGCAGTATAGTTTAAACAGATCCCTAAGAATAGATGTGGACATAAAAGAGACCGGGCAGGGAGTCAGCATCATATATGTGAAAGATTTTGACATCAATATTCCGTAACAACTTTAACAATTTAAATAAAATCTTTGTAATTTTATATCTTAAGTAATATTTAATGAAACTTTTTGAAATTATTATGTATCCTACATGTATAAAATTTTATGTCTGTGATTTTATTTTTTGAAAATTTTTTTAAGAATGGAGAGAGAGCTTGAATTTCACTTTTTTAGAGGTTAAAGATAGTGAGCTGCTTGGAAAGGTGTTTGAGTTTCGTTACAAAATTCTCTTAGAAATCTATCCTGAGTACATAGAAGCATCAAACCTTTTGGATAACAAAGAATATGACAAATATGACACTTATTCAACACATTTTGCAGGGATAGACAATGAGGGTGAAATTTGTGCAACAGTAAGGCTGATATACAATTCACCGCTTGGGTATCCGACGGAAAATGGCATGATGTTTGATAGGAGCATGTTTGAGAGAGATAAGCTCGGAGAGATGTCAAGAATTTTTGTAGATGCAAAATATAGAAATATAAAAACTACTATGGATATAATGGACGGACTTAAAAAACTTATGTACTCAAAAATGATGAAATTAGGTGTTGAATATACATACGGTTCACTTGAAGAGAGCTTTTTGAGGCTGCTTAGAATCTATAAAATAACATATATAACGATAGGTGAAAAACAAGAGCATAGGCCTTTTGGTTTTCGCTATCCGTCTGTTTTATACACGAAACAGTTGGGGGCAGATAATCCTCATATTACTGAGCAATGGGGGTCTCAGCATGAATTATAATATTTTATATAACTCTAAACTTATTAGAATTATTTTGCCTTTGCTTACATGTTTAACAGGTTTAATCGCCCAAACCGATAATCTGATTGAGTCGATTTCCGGCGAAATGGAACACTTTAACAAAGTGGCAACTGCTACAAAGCAAAATGAGCACTATCAACCATATATCATCTCCGTGTTTCAAGGAAATGAACTTGAAAAACTCGGTATTTCAAACCTAAAAGAGGCACTGCTTTTAGTTCCCGGTGTTGATATGGCAACGGATAACTCAAATATTCAAACCCCTATATTTAGAGGTTCAAATCCTCTTGCATACGGTCAGTCAAAACTTTTTATAGACGGTATATCCGTCAATAATCTTTTTCTAGAAGCCTACTCAGAATATCTCTCCTTTCCTATTGAGATGATCAAACGCATAGAAGTTGTACGAGGTCCTGGAAGCAAAATAGACGGCTTTAACGCCTATGCAGGCTCTATAAATGTCATAACATACGCAGAGGATTTTAAAGGGTTTGAGTCTGATGATAAGCTTGTGTTTAAATATGGCTCATATGATTACAAAATGGGAGGTTTTTTCAAAACCTACAAAACAGATGATTTGAAGATATTTGTTGATTTTTTCTATCAAGAAGATGATAAAAAATTGCCCTCAGGTCCTGATGGCCTATCTCAAGGAGCGCTAAGTCTGCTTCCCGTGTTCGACAATAGAGCTTTATCTCAAACAGGTGATGCTCCCCTGTGGCTAAAAGAGTACTCGCTTGGAACAAATGTTGAGTATAAAGATTTTTCTCTCAAAGCGCGAATGTTAGAACATACGCAGGGAAGCGCATACGGTATAAATCTTGCACTTCCGCAAGAGAGCGACAGAGTGAAACTGCCAAGCTACTACCTTGATTTGGGATATGCCAAGAAGATTGGAGATTATGAAGTTAATATAAATGCAGGCATAAAATATGATGCCTTTGACTCATATTCCAAATTGGCTCCTGATGGTCTGAATTTTGGTGTTATATTTCAAGACGGAATATATGGAGAGCACTTTGCCGCACAGCAGACACTATATCAATCATCTTATCTTAAATACAGTGCAATTGACAAGCATCTCATTACAGCAGGTTATCGTCTTATAAAAGAAGAGACCATAGATATGACATCAAAGCTCTCAAATAGAGCTACCGGTGATGTGGAACTTGTTGATTATACTGATACCTTGCCGTTTTTTGACAAAGATGCCAAGCGTAACACTTTTATATTCTCACTGCAGGATGAGTATCAATTCAGAGATAATATAAGCTTTATTTACGGCTTTAACTACGAGCAAACATCATATAAAGATTCAGGTTTTGAGCCTAGGGTGTCAATGGTCTATCAGAGGGATGCAGAAAATATTTTTAAAACTATGTATAGCCGCTCACATAGGAACGCTTCATGGCAGGAGATGTTTACTATGAATAATCGTGCCAGAGTAGGCAGCACCGATTTAAATCCTGAAATAGTAGATGCCTTTGAAGTTGCATATATTAAGAAGTTTTCAGCCGATACATACCTACAAACTAATATTTTCTACTTGTTAAATAAAGACCAGATATATAACTCATCTGTTAACCCAGAGTATAGAAACGCGGTGGATACGGATATTTACGGCTTTGAACTTGAATACAAAGGAAACATATCATCAGTTGATGAGTTATATCTAAACTACTCCTATGTTGATGGCAAATCTTACACGCAAGACGAGGACAGAAGCGAATCAATTCCTAATGTTGCACATCATCTGGCTAAAGGGTACTATCTTTACAATCTAAACAGCGATTTATCACTCAGCACTGTTGTTAAGTATGTCGGCGCTAAAGATAGAGTTTTTGGAGATACGCGTGAGAAAGTAAAAGCATACTCTACGGTTGATTCTTCACTCTACTACAAAGATTCAAAATATAACTATTGCGCCACACTTAGTATAAAAAATATATTTAACACCAATGTTACATATCCGTCCCCGCCAAACACATATATACAGGATTATGCGCAAGAGGGCAGAACATTTCTAGTAACGCTAAAAAAAGAGTTTTAAGTGAAAAAAATAGTTCTATTTTTTTCATTTTTGCAAGTTTTGCATACGGATATAATTATGATGATTTATTGCTAAAGGCTCAAGCTTCAATATTTCCTAAAATTTTGCTTCTTGACAGAAAGATTGATGATAAGCTTATAGATGGCAAAATAGTTTATACAATTGTTTATGACAAAAGTGATTACTCTACTGCCAGACATGTAGGTGAATTTATAGATGCAAGCAATAAGGGGCACTTTGATAAATACATGTATAAAATTAATCTAGTAGAATTTTCTGATTTATCAAGCAGTACACACGCGTCAGTAATCTATGCACTTAATTCAGATAGAGATATTAAAAAAGTTGCGGATTTTGCCAGAGAAAAGGGAATTATTGCATTTTCATATGATGTTAAAAATTTAAAAGCTGGACTTTTGTTCTCCTTAGTGCTGGAGAAATCAACTGTTTTGTATATGAACAAAGAAAATTTATATATTCAAAAAATAGATTTTGTTGATTCACTACTGCGAATAGTAAAATTTATCGATAAAGACAATAGTTAATTATATATTTAGCAATCAATGTCGCTTATAAATGCTAATATGTGAAGCAATAACATCGTAAATGTGATAAAATATACTTTATTAACCGGTATTTTAGATGTATACAAAGGTTGACTTTTACATATGAAAAATAAAATTATTAATTCTCTTTCTACAAAAATAGTTATATCTATCGGTGTCGTGTCGGTGCTTATAACTTTCGTTATTTTCAGTGTTTCTGAAAAAATAACTAAAGAGGCTTTTTATAATGTTGAGCTTGAAAAAGCTGATTTGATTGCAAAAACAATAGAGCCGTTGTTTGCTCTTAATATATATCTTGATATGCCTGAGAATATAGCTCAACTCTCACAACAACTTATGGAAAACCAATATATTTTGTCTGTTAAAGTCCTAGACAGTAAAAATAAGATAATTAACGAAATAGAGTCTAAAGAGTACCAAGAAGGTTTTGAAGAATCTTTTGTTGTTGAAAAAAACGTTAATCAGCCTAACTCTACAAAAAAGATTGGCACATTGGTTATTGTTTATTCCAACAAGGGCTATAAAGAGCTGGTTAATAAATATACAAATATGACAATTCTTCTGCTTTTTGCCCTTGTTGTGCTGTTTATACTATATGGTTTATACGTTAAAAAGCTTCTTTCTCCTCTTGTGAAAATTGCAAACTCGCTAAAGTACTACTCGCCTGACAAAGAGATGGATATTCCTTTTTTATCTCAAAATAATGAAATCGGGTTAATTTCAAATGCACTAAATAGCATGCAACAAAAAATTTCGCAATATTCTAAAAAACAGAAAAATATAAATCATTACCTAGAAGAGAAGGTTAATGAGAAGACGCTAGAGCTTCGTGAACAGCTCTACATAGATACCTTGACCGGACTGCCAAATAGGTTTAGTATGTTTAATGACATTATCGAGACAAAGGACGGTGCACTGTTAATTATAAATATAGATGATTTTAAAGAGATAAACGACTTCTTTGGGCATATTGCAGGAGATAATATATTAAAAAAGTTTTCAAATAGACTTAAAAATATGTTTAAAGGGAACGAATATATTAGATTAAAACGCCTATCCGGTGATGAGTTTGCTCTGCTGTTTGTACAAAAACCATCTCTAGAAAGTTTTATAAAGAGTGCCGAAAAATTAATTAGTGATGTAGAAAAGATGATTTTTCTTTATAAAAAAAATGAGATAAGCATAAGAGTAACAGTAGGCGGGGCATACCAGATAGATAGAGCTTTGGAAAAGGCTGACATAGCTCTAAAATCAGCAAAAAGACAACGAAAATCTTTTTTACTCTATGATGAAAAGCTAAATATAGAAGAACAATATAAAGATAATATGGAATGGGTCAAAAAGCTTAAAAAAGCCATTGAGCAGGATATGATTGTTCCATATTTTCAGCCTATCTTTGACAATAAGTCAGAAGAAATCGCCAGCTATGAGTGTCTAATACGTTTAGTAGAGAGCAACGGAAATGTTGTCAGTCCATATCTATTTTTAACAATTGCTAAAAAAAGCAGATTGTATAGCGAACTGACAAAAATTATGATTGAAAAAAGTTGTCAACATTTTGAGCATATCGATTATGATTTTTCGGTTAATCTGTCGGTAGACGATATATTAGACAGAGATATGGTAAATTATATTAAGCAAAAAATCAAAGAACATAGTGTTGCAAATAAAATTATTTTTGAGATTTTAGAATCAGAGGGAATAGAAAACTATGAAGAGGTTTCACTTTTCATAAGCGATATGAAGAAGCTCGGCTGCAGAATTGCAATAGATGATTTTGGAAGCGGATATTCAAACTTTGAGCATCTTCTTAAACTTGACATCGATTATATAAAAATAGATGGTACCTTAATAAAAAATCTCGACAAAGATGCAAATGCACAGGTTGTTGTTGAAACAATAGTAGATTTTGCAAAAAGATTAAATATATTGACGGTGGCTGAATTTGTTCATAATGAAGCAGTTTTTATGAAAGTTAAAGAGCTTAATGTAAATAGATCTCAAGGGTTTGCTCTAGGGATGCCGGAAGAAAATACGAAGAAATAATTTTAAAATTTTTTAACTCCATGTGCTGTGGCACATAGAAGTCAAATAGCCTATTATCTAGTTTTTAGCTCTTTTACAAACTCTTCAATTCTTTTAATGCCTGTACGGATGCTCTCTATGTCGGTAGCAAAGCTAAATCTTGCATAACCTTCGCTTCCAAAACCAACACCAGGAACCAAAGCAACACCTTTTTTCTCCAAAAGTTCTTTACAAAACTTCATAGAGTCGTTAGATACTTTTTTGATATTTATAAAGAGATAAAAAGCGCCGTCCGGCTTATAAACACTAAGTCCGTCAACTGCATTAATAAGTTTTACAGCCTCATCGCGGCGCTCTTTAAAAGCAACTCTCATCTTCTCGATATCTGCATCTGCATCTCCGTTTAAACCTACGATTGCAGCTTTTTGAGTGATAGAGTTAATGTTTGAAGTGCTTTGGCTTTGAAGTTTTTTAGTTGCTTGGATAATCTCGGTATTGTGAGCCGCCATATAACCAAATCTCCAGCCCGTCATTGCAACTGATTTGCTAAGACCGTTGATTGTAATAGTTCTTTTGTACATGTCATCACTAACGGCTGCAGCAGAGGTAAACTCACCGTCATAGATAAGCTTTTCATACATCTCATCGCTTGCAACGATAACATTGGTTCCTTCTAAAACTTTGCCAATAGCAGTTAATTCCGCTTTTGAGTAAACAGAACCTGTCGGATTTGACGGGCTTGTAAGAACTATCATCTTTGTTTTTGGAGTAAGAGCATTTTTTAGCTGCTGTGGAGTGATTTTAAATGAGCTCTCATCGTTTGTCTCAATCTCAACAACTGTTCCGCCATAGTAGAGAACCAGCTCAGGATATGTAACCCAGTAAGGAGAAGGGATTATAACTTCATCGCCCTTTTGGATTGTTGCCGCAAAAAGATTAAACAGAGAGTGCTTCGCGCCGTTATTTGTAATAATCTGATTTGGAGCATATGTAAGATTGTTGTCTCTTTTTAGTTTGTTTGCTATAGCAGCTTTAAGGGCAGGGATGCCGTCAACAGGCGTATATTTTGTAAACCCTTCATTGATGGCAGCAATAGCGGCATTTTTTATTACTTGAGGTGTGTCAAAGTCAGGTTCGCCCGCCGAGAAGCTAAGAATATCTTTGCCTTGTGCTTTTAGTTCGCCAGCAAGTGTAGAGATGGCAATTGTAATTGATTCAGATAGTGTGTTCACGCGATCTGTTAGCATGTTAACCCTTTATAAAAATATTGCGGAATTATACTAAAAAATCTTTAATTTTACGTGCAAATTGAGCAAAGTATATTTTATAAAAAACTTAACTTTTCATTGCTCTAATGAATGATTCATAAATATTTTCAAGTTGAAGGTCTTGTTCTAGAAGTTCTTTGTTATCTTTAACCAAAATGTGCTCAAGCACAGCAACACGTTTAAGAAGATACTCAAACATTTCTTTGTTAATGTCGGGAAGCATATTGTGCATAAGCGGCTCTTTACATCTCCCTTTTTCAATAACATGTGCAGGAATGCCGATAGCAGTAGCATTGTCGGGAACCTCTTTTACTACGACTGAGTTTGCGCCGATTTTGGCGTATTTGCCGATAGTAATATTTCCTAGAATCTTTGCTCCGGCACCAAGAACGGCACCTTTTTTAACAGTAGGATGTCTTTTGCCGTGCGTTAAAGATACTCCCCCGAGAGTCACCCCTTGATATATTAAAACATCATCTTCTACAATGGCCGTTTGCCCGATAACAACTCCGGTGCCATGGTCGATGAAAACTCTTTTTCCGATTTTAGCGCCCGGATGAATATCTATATTTGTAAGAATTTGGGTCAAACCCATTATGATTCTGGCCAAGCTTTTAAAATTAGATGCGTAGAGTCTGTGCGCAATCCTGTACCAAGCGACAGCCCAGACACCGGGATAATTAAATAGAAAATCAAGTTTGGAATTTAGTGCCGGATCGTTTTTATATGCGTTAGAAAAGTCTTCTTTGATTTCAGCATAAAGTCCCAAGAACAGCTCCTAATTTGTAGTTCTTAAATAACCGTTTTGTTGTAAAAACAGTTCCAATTTTGCAAGTGTATCATTTTTTTCTTGTTCTGTTATAAACATAGAGCAAGATAAATCATTTTTAAGTTTACTCGAAACTGCGCTTGCATCATAACCGAGCGACTCAAGTATCTCTAAAATACTTTTTGATTCAACCGCATTTTTTATCTCATA